>NZ_JBHVSY010000020.1:0-157293 GCF_042884935.1 Streptomyces sp. NPDC058092 | reverse complement strand
GCTTGCTCATGTTGCTCTTGCCACTCAACCTGGACTGCTTCCTCCGGGACCAATCCGTCCCAGTATCAGGCTGTCCACTTCAGAGGGGGAACTTCACCTACGGGGCACAGGTGCTTCCTCGTCGCTCGAAGCTCGCTGGGCCTACCCACCGGGCCTGATCACGTCGACGGGACTCTGGGGCGCTCGGTTCCTTCTGGTGGTTTTGGCAAATCGACGGGCGCCGGCATTAACAGACCTGGCTCAATAGGCACATGGAGATGGGCGAGCACTGGGCATACCGCGCGAGACCGAAGGAACTGGGCAGCGCCGTTCGCCAGGTAGGGATCGTTCGTGTGGGCGGCCCCGGCAGGACTGGCTGGGTCCACGTGCGGTTCCTCGAAGGCGACGCCGCTGGCCTGCAGGAATGGGTCAATCCCACTTCCCTCGTTGCGCCGTGGGCGAAGGTCGAAACGTTCCGCGCGGACGACAAGGCGGAACTGGCATTGGCCGAGGCATCGCGACACGTGAGAGGCAGCACAGACTTCGAGGCCGCGCGGCTGATCCTTGGGTTCGTCCGACCGAAGAGCAAACTGCGCCTACGACGAGGAGTCCCGGACGCCGGGATTCTGGACATGGGCCGGTTGGATGAGACCGCACCGCTCGTCGGCATGGACGCCGCGGAACTGCGGGACGACCCTATGGTCTACGAGAACCGCGACGGCCTGTGCCTGGCCGGTTGGCCGGTCACCGAACGCCTCGCCCGTCATGTTGCCGACCGCCTCGCCGACACGATCCTGCCGGAGGTGGACCGCAAGCAGCAGAGCCTGGAGCAGGAACGTGCCCAGTCCTCCTGGTACTCCTACAGCCGCCGGGACGACCGCAAGCTGGACGCGGAAGCGGCCATCCTGAGGGCCGTGCGGGCGTGGTGCGGCGAGGACAAGTCCGAGCGCTACGACGAACTGGTCGCCCTGCGCGCCGAGGTCATCCGGCTCGGGCAATTGGTCGAGCGCGCGGTGACAGCCCTACGCGACCGCGGGCATGGCGTCATCGCCTCCACCATTGAGCGCGACCTTGGCGTCCATATCTCCAGCCTTGGTCCAGACGTTCGTCGCTGAAGTCGCGCCGCCGTTCTGGCTCCGGCTTGGGTGGCGCGACTTCCGCCTGAGACTTCTCCTTCTTCGGTAGCTCCTCCTTCTCCGGCCGCTGTGGGTGCCAGCCGTCGAGAAACGGCCGCAGCTGGTCTCCCGTCGGCTTCGCGTGGAAGCTGCGGCCGGCCAGTCCCCTGCCGCTCACGGTGGGGTCGCGCCGGTCGGCCTCGGCCTTCCCCCACGCCGACCACTCCCGCAGCCTTTCGGCGTCGAGGACGTCGTCGGACGTGGCGGCGGCTTCGTCCAGAGCTGCGCAGAAGTCCCTGATCTCCCCTGCGGCCCGCCACTGTTCCAAGGCCGTGCCGAAGCGCTCGGCACGCACCGCGTCCACTGCCTTGATGGACGCGACGCTGACAGCCGCCTCCCACTCCCGCTGCCTGCGCTCCTTCTCCTCCGCTTCCCGACGACGGCGCTCTTCATCCTGCCGCTCCCGCTCCTCGCGCAGCCGCTGCTGTTCCGCTTCTCGCTCTTCCCGCAGCCGTCGCTGCTCAGCCTCCCGCTCCAGCCGAGCCCGCTCCTGCTCTTCAGCACCCGCCTTGAGCGCTCGGAAAACCGAACCGATCTGGTCCTCCAGCGGCTTCTTGGCGGTGTCGGCCCAGTCCTTCTTCCAGCCGGAGGCGTAGCTGTAGCCCGAGTGCTGGCTGAAATGCAGCTCCAGCTCGCCAGACGGCTCGAACCGGTGCGCCGGAGTTACCCGCTGCCAGTCGTAGGTACGCCGGCCCGGCTGCTTGGGCACGTACCGCACCTGCTTCTCCCGCTCGCGGAAGCTGATCTCGTACGTCCTGCCGTGGATGGTGAGCAGGGGTCTCGGCTGCCTGCGCTTCTTGGACACCGCGATCTCGCCATGGAGGACGAGGGCCTGCTCGGCGAGGAGCCGGAGCAGTGAGAGCACCCGGGGAAGGACCTCCTCCGAGACCTCAAAGGCGCTGTGGTCCGCGGTCACCGCGGCGATCACGTCGTCAACGTCGGTGATCACACGGCTGCGTGCCAGGCGGATTCGGTTCCACTCGGTGTCGTCCTCGCCGGTCACCCTGAGCAGGCCGAGGAAGAAGTCTCCCTTCGCCCGCCCGCTGTACTTGAGGTGGTAACCCTCAGGAGCACACTGCCGCGCCGCTTCGAATGCTCTCCGGTAGCGGGCCCGCTCCTCGTCGCTCGGGTCCGGGACACGGAGGAAGCGCCCAGCCTTCTGCACCTCTGCGATCAAGGCCGTGCCGACTTCCGCCGGTGACTGCCGTGGCGGCTTCAAGGGCGGCTGCGGGGCTGGCTTCTTCTCGTCTGGCGGTGCGGCCTGTCGCCGAGGGGGAAGGGGCGTCTGTGACTTCGGATCGGCCGGCGCCGACTGCTGCTTCTGCGGAGCCCGCTCCGGCTGGTCCGGGTGATGACCATGCTTCAGATAGAAGCGCCCCGCATCAGTGATCTCCGCCCGCCACTTCCCATCGTGCCTCGGCATGGTGATCAGACCACGGCCTTTGAGAGCGCGGGCGGTGACGGCGAGCTCGGGGCTGTCCGCCGTGACGGGGTCGGACCCGTCTCCGATGCGGATGAGCAGGGTCAGCTGGCGATCGTTGAGACGCGACCAACGGTGCATGGTCATGGTCGTACCGGTCTGCCGATCCGTGCACAAGCGGAATAGTGATTCGGCTGGAAATCATCGCATTGTCCGACCCTGAGTCGGGGAGACATCTCCGGTCGTCACTGTCGGTAGAGGGAGAGTTGCATGGCGTGGAGATCGGCCGAGAAGACGGACAAGGTGCTCAGCCAACTCGAAGTGATACGCACAGCACTTGAGGATCCGGCCACGGGATTGAGTGCGCTGTACGTGACCCTGGACCAGAGCCGCCAGAAGGTCCTGGAGTCTGTGGCACAGGGCACGCTCGGGCTGCGTGAGGAGAACCGCGAGCTTCGTCGGCGCCAGGAGCGGATGATCACCGATCTGGCCGACACCCGAAGCAGCCTGGAGGCCCTGAGCCAGCGCATGGAGCAGAACACCAAGGCGCCCCCTGAGGCGCGGGCGCCGGATCTCCCGGCGCCAGTCGTCGTCGCCGATTCGGTGGAGCAGCCGGCTGCCATCGAAGACCCGCACGGGGCGGAAGCGTCGGCGGCACCGTCCGAAGTCATCGAACCTGTCGAGGGGAACGAAGCCCAGGTGGATCCGCTTGAAGAAGTCCGCACCGCTCACGGCCAAGCCCGCGCCGCAGGGGAGATCGCCGCGCCACCCGAGTCTCCCGCCAAGAGTCCTCGCGAAGATACTTCTGCGGCAGGCCAAGAGGACGACAGGGCTCACCTGGGGCGACTGCTGTCCGCGGCGTCCATCGCCTCCGCACAGCTGGTCTGCCATCGCGAGACGTGGGACTTCATTGCCGAGCAGACCAGCGGCCGCCCCCACTTCCGCCTTCCGGAGCAGGTCGACGACGTAGACGACGGGCGCATCCAGACATCACTATCGGGCAGGTCCCTGCTCGCCCTGCTCACCACCATGTGGCAGGTGATTCGTGACCACGAGACGAGCGCCGCGTCCGGGAAGGACCAGGACCCGGCGACCTGGGCCCTGGCCGCGGCCGTCTACCGCAGGACCGCCCTCGCGGTGGACCAGGTGACGCACGAGGCGGAGAAGGAGAACGGCCCCGCCGTCATCGTCCTCGACGACCGGAGCAGGCGTACGGCCGCCACTTCCTGAGCGGCTCCCTGCAGGGAGCCGCTCAGGAAGTCGGCTCCCAAACGGCTCCCAAGATGGCCCCGGAAACCACTCAGGGGCCTGATCCACTTAGTGGATCAGGCCCCTGACCTGGTATTTCAGCTGTCGGGGTGGCGGGATTTGAACCCACGACCTCTTCGTCCCGAACGAAGCGCGCTGCCAAGCTGCGCTACACCCCGATCGTCACCGGTGTCCCGGCGACATCGATTACTTTAGCCCACCCGCGCCCGCAGACGAAATCCGGTTTATGTGCAGCTGAGGGCGAGGGGGGCCGTGGGCGCTCAGTCCCGGGGTGTCAGGGTCAGCAGGGTCGCCTCGGGCGGGCAGGCGAAGCGGACCGGGGTGTAGCGGTTGGTGCCGCAGCCTGCGGAGACGTGGAGGTAGGCGCGGTGATCGTCGACCGAGTGGGTGGAGAGGCCCTTGACCCGGTCCGTGTCCAGGTCGCAGTTGGTGACCAGGGCCCCGTAGAAGGGGATGCAGAGCTGGCCTCCGTGGGTGTGACCGGCCAGGATCAGGGGGTAGCCGTCCATCGTGAAGGCGTCGAGGGAGCGCAGGTAGGGGGCGTGGACCACGCCGATGGAGAGGTCGGCGCTCGTCTCGGGGCCGCCCGACACCTCCGCGTAGCGGTCGCGCTTGATGTGCGGGTCGTCCAGGCCGGTGAAGGCGATCTCCAGGCCGTCGATCTTGAGGCGGCCGCGGGTGTTGGACAGGCCCAGCCAGCCCGCCTCGTCGAAGGCGTCGCGCATCGGTTCCCACGGGTTGTGGACGACGCCGACCGCGGGGGCGTTCCCGTTGAGGCCATGCTTGCCCTGGGTCTTCTCGAAGAGGTAGCGGGCGGGGTTGCGGAGCTTGGGGCCGTAGTAGTCGTTGGAGCCGAAGACGTACACGCCCGGGAACTCCATCAGCGGACCGAGTGCGTCGAGCAGCTCGGGTACGGCCTCGGGGTCGGAGAGGTTGTCGCCGGTGTTCACGACGAAGTCCGGACGCAGGCCGGCCAGTGACTGCAGCCAGGCGCGCTTCTTGCGCTGGCCGCTCACCATGTGGATGTCGGAGACCTGGAGTACGCGCAACGGGCGTGCCCCGTGCGGGAGTACGGGGATGGCCACCCGCCGCAGGCGGAACGAGCGGGCCTCGAATCCGGCGGCGTAGGCGAGGCCGGCGGCGCCGACCGCTGCGCCGACTGCCATGACTTTCAGGGGTACTCCGTAGCGTGCGCGCATGCGCCCATCGTCGCAGACACCGTGCGGCGGGAAGAAAACCGGCGGGCGGTGGGCGCCTGGTACCTGCCACAATCAGCACATGACCACGCTCAAGTCCAAGCTCAAGGAAGACCTCACCACGGCCATGAAGGCGCGTGACGAGCTGACCTCGTCCACGCTCCGGCTGACCCTCACCGCCATCACGAAGGAGGAGGTCAGCGGCAAGACGGCGCGCGAGCTCTCCGACGACGAGGTGCAGAAGGTGATCGCCAAGGAGGCGAAGAAGCGCCGCGAGGCGGCCGAGGCCTTCGCCCAGGGCGGCCGGACCGAGCAGGCCGAGCGTGAGAAGGCGGAGGGCGAAATCCTCGATGCGTATCTGCCGAAGCAGCTGAGCGATGACGAGCTGGGCGCGATCGTGACGTCCGCCGTCGAGGAGGCCAAGGCCGCGGGGGCCGAGGGGCCGCGGGCGATGGGCGCCGTCATGAAGATCGTGAACCCGAAGGTCGCGGGGCGCGCGGACGGTGGCCGGGTGGCTGCCGCGGTGAAGAAGCTCCTGGCGAGCTGAGGCCGCGCGACGTACGGACAGGGATGTACGAAGTGGGGCGCCCCGGATCGGGATCGATCCGGGGCGCCCCACCTTCATGTGCGTCGACCGTACGGGTCAGGGACCCTGCGTACCGCCGTTGGTCTGACCGCCGCGGCCGCCGGTGTTCCCGCCGATCAGGTTCGGCGGGACGCTGATGCCGGGGAACGGCTTCTTGCCGCCGGGCTTCTTGCCGGGCTTCTTGCCGCCGGGACCCGGCCTGCCATGGTCCTCGTCATCGCCGCGCTCCGGCGGGTCCGGGATGTTGACGGTATTGAAGGCGGGGGCGTCCACGCCATTGAGGGCGCCCGTCATCGCGTCACGCCAGATCGGTCCGGGGACCTGCCCGCCGTACACCTTGTCCTGGTACACGCCGCCGATGGTGATGTGCTCCATCTCGACGCTCTGGGACGGGCTGCCGACCCAGACCGCACCGGACATGTTCGGCGTGTAGCCGACAAACCAGGCGTTCTTACGGGCGTCGGTCGTACCGGTCTTGCCCGCGTTGTCGCGGCTCTGGAGGCCGGCCTCCTGACCGGTACCGGAGTCGACCACGCCGCGCAGCAGGGTGTTGATGGTGTCCGCCGTTGTCTGCGACATCGCCTGCGAGCAGGTGGTCTTCGGTACGGGCAGCGAGGTGCCGTCCGCCTTGTTCACCGACTCTATGGCGATCGGTGTGCAGTACGTACCGCGGTTGGCGAAGGCGGCGTAGGCACTGGCCATCGTCAGCGGCGACAGGCCGTTGGAACCGAGAGTCAGTGTGGACGGGTTCTGCGGCAGCTTGGTGCCGTCGCCCTGCACCACGCCCAGCTTGTCGGTCATCTTTGAGACCGGACACATGCCGATGTCCTGGAGCATCTGCACGAAGTAGGTGTTGACGGACTTCTCCATCGCCACCTTCAGCGGGTACGGCCCCTTCTCGGACTCGCTCTCGTTCTCCAGGTGATACTTCGGCACGCCGTCGTTGACCCATGGCTTCCCGCAGGACTGCACCGTGTCCGGGTAGTCCATCTCGTACGGGGAGGGGTAGGTCTGCGTGGCCGGCTTGCCGCCCTCTATGGCCGCGGCGGCAAGGAACGGCTTGAACGTCGAACCGGTAGGGAAGCCGTAGTTCGAGCCGCCCATGCTCTTGTTGACCGAGTAGTTGTACTGGGTCTCGTTGGGTCCGAAGCCGTACGGCTTGGACTGGCCCATTCCCATGATCTTGCCGGTGCCCGGCTGGACCAGCGTCACGGCCGTCGCGACCTTGTCCGACTTGTAGACGTGGCTCTTGACCGAGTTCTGCACCGACTGCTGGGACTGCGGGTCGAGCGTCGTGCGGACCGTCAGGCCGCCCCGGTTCCAGATCTTGGCCCGGTCCTCCTTGGTCTTGCCGAAGGCCGGGTCGGTGAGGAAGACGTTGCGTACGTAGTCACAGAAGAAGCCCGCGCCACTGACGGCGGTGATGCAGCCGTTCTTCGGCTTCTTCACCTTCAGCTTGACCGGGGTCGCCTTCGCCTTGTCGGCCTCGGCCTGCGTGACGTCGCCGACGTCGGCCATCCGCTGGAGCACGGTGTTGCGGCGCTTGGTCGCCTCCGCCGGGTCGTTGACCGGGTCGTAGCGGCTCGGCGACTGCACGATGCCGGCCAGCATCGCGGCCTCCTCCAGCGTCAGGTCCTTCGCCGACTTGGAGAAGTAGCGCTGGGAGGCGGCCTCGACGCCGTACGCCTGCTGCCCGAAGAAGGTGATGTTCAGGTAATTCGTCAGGATCCGCTTCTTGCCGAGCTTCTCCTCGACCTGGATCGCGTACTTCAGCTCCTGGATCTTGCGGCCCAGGGTCTGCTGGGTGGCCTGGGCGACCTTGTCCGGGTCGTCACCGGCCTCCTCGACGAAGACGTTCTTCACGTACTGCTGCGTGAGCGTCGACGCGCCCTGAGCGGTCCCGCCCGACTGCACATTGCGGTTCAGCGCGCGCAGGATGCCCTTGAGGTCGACGGCCCCGTGCTTGTAGAAGCGGGCGTCCTCGATCGCGACGATCGCCTTCTGCATGTACGGCGAGATGTCCTTCAGCTCGACCACCGTGCGGTCGCGCGAGTACACCGAGGCGATCATTCCGCCTTTGCTGTCCAGGATCGTGGTGCGCTGACTCAGCGGTGGCGTCTGGAGATTGGCCGGGATCTCGTCGAATCCCTCGACCGTCCCCTTGGTGGCAAGACCCAGTGCTCCGGCGGCCGGCAGTGCGATGCCCGCGAGCACAACTCCGGAAAGTGCGGCGACACCGAGGAACTTGGCGGCCTGCTGGGTCGTCGTGAGACCCCCGCCCGAGCGCTTCTTTGGCATGGGGGCAGCCTACGTTCTCATTCGCCGGACACACGTATATGCCTTGGCCTAAGCTGCTCTCAACTGTCACAGCAGTCCCGTTCCGCATCAACCCCCGCACACGATCCGGCCACGAGTTCAGGCGCTCCCGAATTCGCCTCCTGTGTCGGTGAACGTCCGTTGTGATCCGGGAGAACTGTCCCGATTCTGCGGGGATAGTCCCGTATGTCCTCACCTCACTCCCCTGGGTGATCTGCCGCATACGCATAGTCCGTTCGGGCCATCCAAGATTGGGCCCGAAGGGGGTGTTGTGCTGTCGCCGCCTTCCGTAACGTCCTCAACTGGCAGCGGTGAATATGCCGCTACCGCCGTGGGGGAGCCTCGATTCGGGAGAGGACGGCGCCGTGATGGGCTGGGTAACCGACTGGAGTGCGCAGGCAGCCTGCCGCACTACCGATCCGGATGAACTGTTCGTACAAGGGGCAGCGCAGAACAGGGCCAAGGCGGTGTGCACCGGATGCCCGGTGCGGACCGAGTGCCTGGCCGACGCGCTGGACAATCGCGTCGAATTCGGCGTGTGGGGCGGAATGACGGAGCGGGAGCGCCGCGCACTGCTGCGCAGGCGGCCCACCGTTACGTCGTGGCGCCGGCTGCTGGAGACCGCGCGCAGCGAGTACGAGCAGTCCGCGGGCATCCTGCCCGTGGCGATCGGGCTGGACGACGACGAACTGCACGAGAGGTACGCCGCGGTGGGATAGCGGCGGACGGACGGCTACGCAGCTCCGGCCGGGGCGGAACCGGTCGCGAGCCGGTCCCCGATGGCCCGGAGCCCCGCGAGGTCATGTACGTCACCGGGCAGCGCGGCCACTTCGGTCACGGCTACCTCGGGATGCAGCGCGGTGAAGCGGTCGCGTGTGCGCTGTTCGCGCGCGACTACCTGCATTCGTTCCGCGTGCAGCCGCAACAGGCCTGCGGTCAGCTCCTCGACGGAAGCGGCCTCTGGATCCTTTCCCGGGTCTTCTGCTGGGTCTTCTGCTGGGTCTGTTTCCGGGTCTGGTTCGCGGTCTTCGGTGTCCTTGTGCTCGGACTCGTGCTCGGAACGGTCAGGAGGGGCTGCGGGGGCGGTATTCGGGGTGTCAACGGTTTCGGGAGGCGTGACCGACCAGTCGGCCGGGTCACCAAGTCCAGTCTTCCCTGACGACTGATCCACAATGCCGACCCCGTGAAGATTTTCTGCGGCTGCCAGGGCGCGCTCGGCGGAGAGCCGGGCGGCGCCGCTGTCGTGGACGCGGTTGAGCACCAGACCGGCCAGCGGCATCTCCTCCGCGGCAAGGCGTTCCACGAAGTAGGCCGCCTCGCGCAGCGCGTCCCGCTCCGGTGTCGCGACGACGAGGAACGCCGTACCGGGTGCCTGCAGCAGTTTGTACGTGGCGTCGGCCCGGGTGCGGAAGCCGCCGAACATGGTGTCCATCGCCGCCACGAAGGTCTGTACGTCGCGCAGGAATTGACCGCCGAGCAGCTTGCCGAGGGTGCCGGTCATCATCGACATACCCACGTTGAGGAACTTCATCCCGGCCCGGCCGCCCATCTTCGCCGGGGCCATCAGCAGTTTGATGAACTTTCCGTCCAGGAATGAACCGAGCCGCTTCGGCGCGTCCAAGAAGTCCAGCGCGGAGCGCGACGGCGGGGTGTCCACGATGATCAGGTCCCACTCGTTGCGCGCGCGCAGCTGGCCGAGCTTCTCCATCGCCATGTACTCCTGCGTGCCCGCGAAACCGGCCGACAGGGACTGGTAGAAGGGGTTCTCCAGGATCGCGCGGGCCCGCTCGCCGTCCGCGTGTGCCTCGACGATCTCGTCGAAGGTCCGCTTCATGTCGAGCATCATCGCGTGCAGTTCCCCGGCGCCGTCGCCCGTGATGCCCGGCACCTGGCGCGGGATGTTGTCCAGCGAGTCGATGCCCATGGACTGGGCGAGCCTGCGGGCCGGGTCGATGGTCAGGACGACGACCTTGCGACCGCGCTCGGCCGCTCGTACGCCCAGCGCCGCGGCGGTCGTGGTCTTGCCGACTCCGCCCGAACCGCAGCACACGACGATCCGGATGCCGGGGTCGTCGAGCAGCGCGTCGGTGTTCAGCGCGGGGGCGGGTGCGGGGTCGGCTGCTGTGGCTGTGGCTGTGGCTGTGGCTGCGGTAGCGGCCTTGTACGTGTCCGTGGCGGTGGCTTCGGCCGTGTCCGCGCCCTGTCTCATGTGCCCACCCCTTGTCCCTCCCCGTCGCCCACGCCCTGTTTGCGGAGTTCGGTCGCCAGGTCGTACAGCCCGGCCGGGTCCATGCCCTCGCCGATCAGCGGGAGTTCGTACCCCGGCAGCTCCAGGTCCGCGAGCACCGCACGCTGTTCGCGCTCCAGCTCGACCCGCTGGGCATGCTCGGCGGCCTGCTCGACCAGAGGACGCACGAGCCCCGCGGAGCCGGTCAGGCCCGCCCGCGTCAGCGCCTTGGCGATCTCCTTGCGGCGGCCGCCCGCGGCGGTGCGCAGCGCGTCCTCGTCCAGCAGATGCGGTCGCACCATGTTCACGATGACCCGGCCGACCGGCAGTTCGGCCACCCGCAGCTCCGCGATGCCGTCCGCGGTCTCCTGGACCGGCATCTCCTCCAGCAGCGTCACCAGATGGACCGCGGTCTCGGGGGACTTCAGCACCCGCATCACGGCCTGCGCCTGATTGTGTATCGGGCCGATCCGGGCCAGCCCCGCCACCTCGTCGTTCACATTGAGGAAGCGGGTGATGCGTCCGGTGGGCGGGGCGTCCATGATCACGTAGTCGTAGACGTACCGGTTCTGCTTGTCCTTGCGGCGTACGGCTTCGCAGGCCTTGCCGGTCAGCAGCACGTCCCGTACACCGGGCGCGATCGTGGTGGCGAAGTCGATCGCGCCGAGCTTCTTGAGGGCGCGGCCCGCGCTGCCGAGCTTGTAGAACATCTGGAGGTAGTCGAGAAGGGCGCGTTCGGCGTCGATCGCGAGGGCGTACACCTCGCCGCCGCCCGGTGCGACGGCGATCTTGCGCTCCTCGTACGGAAGGGACTCCGTCTCGAAGAGCTGGGCGATGCCCTGCCTGCCCTCGACCTCCACGAGGAGAGTGCGCCTGCCCTCGGTCGCGAGGGCGAGCGCGAGGGCGGCGGCGACCGTGGTCTTACCGGTACCACCCTTGCCGCTGACGACCTGGAACCTGCTCACGTATTCGAGCCTAACCAGTCGGGCCGCGGGCTACGCACGAGGCTGTGTGTGCCAGGCATTACAGTCGGGCCATGACCAAGTGGGAATACGCGACCGTGCCCCTTCTCGTGCACGCGACCAAGCAGATTCTGGACACCTGGGGCGAGGACGGCTGGGAGCTGGTCCAGGTCGTTCCCGGCCCGAACAACCCCGAGCAGCTCGTGGCCTACCTGAAGCGGGAGAAGGCGTAATGGCGGGCGCCGTGGAGGCGAAGCTCGCCGAGCTCGGGCTGACGCTGCCGGACGTCGTACCGCCGCTGGCCTCGTACCAGCCGGCCGTGCGGTCGGGGGTGTACGTGTACACCTCCGGCCAGCTGCCGATGGTGGACGGCAAGCTCGCGGTCACCGGCAAGGTCGGTGCGGAGGTCACGGCCGAGGAGGCCAAGGAACTGGCGAAGACCTGCGCGCTCAACGCGCTGGCCGCGGTGAAGTCCGTCGCGGGCGATCTGGACCGGATCGCACGTGTCGTGAAGGTCGTGGGCTTCGTCGCCTCGGCATCCGACTTCACCGGGCAGCCCGCCGTGATCAACGGCGCCAGCGAGCTGCTGGGCGCGGTCCTCGGCGACAAGGGCGTGCACGCTCGCAGCGCGGTGGGCGTCGCGGTGCTGCCGCTGGACGCGCCGGTGGAGGTCGAGGTCCAGGTCGAGCTGGTCGAGGCCTGAGCGGTAGGTCGTCTGCTGGGGGCGGTGGCGCTTGAGGCGTGGGCCTGCCGGGGTCGGGTGAAGCTTGAGCTGTGTGTCCTGCGGGGTCCGGTGCGGGCTTGAGCCGTACGTCTGCCGCGGTCCGGTGCGGGCTTGAGCCGTACGTCTGCCGCGGTCCGGTGCGGGCGGTGCCCTCGCGTGTGCTTGCCGTCCGCCGCCCGATTCTCTGATCCCGTCCGGTCGTGGCGACCGGACGGGATCATGTGTGTACGGGGCATGTACGGATCAACATGCCTCTCGAACATCGGCGCGGTTCCGGATAGCCTCCGGCCATGTCCAATGGTCAGTGGTACCCACCGGAATGGCCCGACCGGATCCGGGCACTCGCCGCGGGCGAGCTGACGGCCGCGACCCCGAGGCGGGCCGCCACCGTGATGCTGCTCCGGGACCCTGCCACGGGCACCGAGGGCGGCCCCGCGGTCCACATGCTGCGCCGCCGCGCTTCCATGGCCTTTGCCGGCGGCGCGTACGCCTATCCGGGTGGCGGAGTCGACCCGCGTGACGACGACCGGCTCGTCGGCTGGTCCGGACCCGCGCTGGAGAGCTGGGCCGCGCGGCTCGGCGTCGATACGCCGGCCGAGGCCCAGGCCATCGTCTGCGCGGCGGTCCGTGAGACGTACGAGGAGGCGGGCGTCCTCCTCGCCGGCCCGACCGCCGACACGGTCGTCAGCGACATCACCGGCGCCGACTGGGAGGCCGATCGCGAGGCACTGGTCGCGCGCGAGCTGTCCTTCGCGGAGTTCCTGGACCGGCGAGGTCTGGTGCTGCGCTCCGATCTGCTGGGCGCCTGGGCGCGCTGGATCACCCCCGAGTTCGAGCCGCGCCGCTACGACACGTGGTTCTTCGCCGCCGCGCTCCCCGAGGGCCAGCGCACCCGCAACGCCTCCACGGAGGCCGACCGCACGGTGTGGATCGGTCCCGGTGAGGCGGCCGACGGCTACGACCGGGGCGAGCTGCTGATGATGCCGCCGACCGTGTCGACGCTGCGGGCGCTCAGGCCGTACAGGACAGCCGCCGAGGCCCTGAAGGCGGCGGATTCCCAGGACCTCACCCCCGTACTCGCACAGGCGCGGCTGGAGGGTGACGAGTTGGTGCTGAGCTGGCCGGGACACGACGAGTTCACCAAGCACATCCCGAGCGGCTCTGCCGGTACCGGTGGTACGGGAGGCGAAGCGGGATGAGCGACGCGCACGCACTGCCCGGACAGCCACGCGGCGGAGTCCTGTCCGGGCCCGCCACCGCCCGTACCGTCAACGTCCTGGCCCCCAACGCCTCGCCGATGACGCTGGACGGCACCAACACCTGGATCATCGCCGAGCCCGACTCCGACCTCGCGGTCGTCATCGATCCGGGGCCGCTGGACGACATACATCTGCGAACCGTCATCGACACCGCCGAGCGGGCGGGCCGCCGGATCGCGCTCACCCTGCTCACCCACGGGCACCCCGACCACGCGGAGGGCGCGGCACGCTTCGGCGAGCTGACCCGTACGAAGGTGCGTGCCCTGGATCCGGCGCTGCGCCTCGGTGACGAGGGGCTGACCGCGGGCGATGTGATCACCACCGGGGGGCTGGAGCTGCGCGTCGTGCCGACCCCGGGGCACACCGCGGACTCGCTCTCCTTCCACCTGCCGGCCGACCGGGCGGTGCTGACGGGGGACACGATCCTCGGACGCGGCACGACGGTCGTCGCGCATCCGGACGGGCGGCTCGGCGATTACCTGGACTCGCTGCGGAGGCTGCGCTCGCTGACTGTCGACGACGGCGTGCACACGGTGCTGCCGGGGCACGGCCCGGTGCTGGATGACGCGCAGGGCGCGGTCGAGTTCTACCTCGCACACCGGGCGCACCGGCTGGCCCAGGTGGAGACGGCGGTCGAGGCGGGGCACCGGACGGCCTCGGAGGTGGTGGCGCAGGTGTACGCGGACGTGGACCGGTCCCTGTGGCCCGCGGCGGAACTCTCGGTGCTCGCGCAACTGGAGTACCTGCGCGAGCACGGGCTGATCTAGGCAGGACGGGTACGCGCACGGCCCTGCCGCACGGCAGGGCCGCGTAGCAGGGCCTTGCCGTGCGGAGACGGCGTCCAGTCCGGCGCCCCGTCCCGGCGGCCGATCGGCCGCCGGGACGGTCGGCCGACTAGCGGGACCGCTTCGCCAGGCGCTCCACGTCCAGCAGGATCACGGCGCGCGCCTCCAGGCGCAGCCAGCCGCGTCCGGCGAAGTCGGCGAGCGCCTTGTTGACCGTCTCGCGGGAGGCGCCGACCAGCTGGGCCAGCTCTTCCTGGGTCAGGTCGTGGACGACATGGATGCCTTCCTCCGACTGGACGCCGAAGCGGCGCGACAGGTCGAGGAGGGCGCGGGCGACACGGCCCGGTACGTCCGAGAAGACCAGGTCGGACATCTGGTCGTTGGTCTTGCGCAGCCGGCGGGCGACGGCGCGCAGCAGGGCCGTGGCCACCTCGGGGCGGGCGTTCAGCCAGGGCTGGAGGTCGCCGTGACCGAGGCCGAGGAGCTTGACCTCGGTCAGCGCGGTCGCGGTCGCGGTGCGGGGACCCGGGTCGAAGAGCGACAGCTCACCGATCAGCTCGCCGGGGCCGAGGACCGCCAGCATGTTCTCGCGCCCGTCCGGCGAGGTGCGGTGGAGCTTCACCTTGCCCTCGGTGACCACATAGAGGCGGTCGCCCGGGTCGCCCTCGTGGAAGAGCGCGTCGCCGCGTGCGAGGGTCACCTCACTCATCGAGGCGCGGAGCTCCGCGGCCTGCTCATCATCGAGCGCCGCGAAAAGCGGGGCGCGCCGCAGAACGTCGTCCACGAGTTCTCTCCTTGTCGGCCTGTTCAGGGAACCGTGGTCCCCATCATGCCGGACGGTAAAACAGTGCGATCAATCACAAACCAGTTTGACGCACGGACGTGCCGAACCGTGCGGCAGGGGGCCGATCGGGGGCGGATACGCGGTGACCGGGGCGGATGTCAGTGCGTGGCTCTAGGCTGGCCGGGTGTCCAAATCGCCGGTGAGAGTGCAGGCCAAGGGGGCTGATGGGGTGTCGGAAGGCCGTGATTCCGCTGTGGGCGAACAGGGTGCGAGTCGCCCGAAAAAAGCGACAAAACGCCCTCTGGCCGGGCAGGCTCCGAAGGTCGGAGCGAAGTCCGTGACGAAGGCGGCAGCCGGGCCCACCGGAGCGAAGAGCGTGACGAAGGCGGCAGCTGGGCCCACCGGAGCGAAGTCCTCATCGGAGTCCCCCGCGAAGCCCACCGTGAAGCCGGCGAAGCCCACCGTGAAGCCCGCGAATGCCGGAGCGAAACCAGGGAAAACCGGAGCGAAAGCCGTGAATTCCGGAGCGGAGCCCGCGATGTCCGTGAAGCCCGTTAAGTCTGCTAAGTCCGTAAAGCCCGGAGTGAAAGCCGGTGCGAAACCGGAATCGCACCGCGCGATGGTCCGCCGCGCCCGCAGGATCAACCGTGAGCTCGCCGAGGTGTACCCGTACGCCCACCCCGAGCTGGACTTCAGGAACCCCTTCGAGCTTCTCGTCGCCACGGTCCTTTCGGCCCAGACCACCGACCTGAGGGTCAATCAGACCACTCCCGCGCTCTTTGCCGCCTACCCCACCCCCGAGGACATGGCGGCGGCCGTTCCGGAGGAATTGGAAGCGCTCATCCGGCCGACCGGCTTCTTCCGGGCCAAGACCAAGTCGCTGATAGGTCTCTCCATGGCGATCAGGGACACATTCGGCGGCGAGGTACCGGGCCGTCTCACCGATCTCGTCACGCTGCCGGGGGTCGGCCGCAAGACCGCCAATGTCGTGCTCGGGAACGCCTTCGGCGTACCGGGCATCACCGTCGACACCCATTTCGCGCGCCTGGTCCACCGCTGGAAGTGGACGGAACAGGAGACCCCGGAGAAGATCGAGGCCGAGATCGGCGCGATCTTCCCCAAGAGCGAGTGGACGATGCTCTCCCACCGTGTGATCTTCCACGGCCGTCGCATCTGCCACGCCCGCAAGCCCGCCTGCGGGGCGTGCCCGATCGCCCCGCTCTGCCCCGCGTACGGGGAGGGCGAGACGGACCCGGAGAAGGCCAAGAAGCTGCTGAAGTACGAGATGGGTGGTCAGCCCGGTCAGCGGCTGAGTCCGCCGCCGGACTACCCGGGCAAGTCCGCGCCGGCCCTGGGAGCCGACTGACGCACGGGCGGTCGCTCCGGAACGAAATGCGTGACGACAGGCGTTGTGAGACGAGGGGTGCCTATGAAGACGCACGAACAGAGCACGCACGAGCAGAGCACGCACGAGCAGATCGCGGAAGCGGCAGCCTCACCCGCGATGGTGCATCCCGTGGCGGTCCACCGCCCGACGGGCGGCCCCGCGTCCGTCAGCCCCGCGGCTGCGGTCGCAGCAGCAGCGGCCGCAGCCGCCCCGGCGGGCGCCGGTCACGACGGTGCCATCACCGTCACGAGCGAGGGCCTGCCCGACTGGCTCATGCCCGTGGCCCGCGCCGCGCAGACCATCGAGCCGGACCAGCTCAGCCGCTTTCTTCCGCCCGAGAGCGGCGCAGGGCGGCAGTCCGCCGTACTCGTACTGTTCGGGGAGGGCGAGCGCGGCCCCGAACTGCTTCTCATGGAGCGATCCGGAAGCCTGCGTTCCCACGCTGGGCAGCCGTCCTTCCCCGGCGGCGCCCTGGACCCGGAGGACGGTGACCAGGCGACCACAGGGCCGCTCAGGGCCGCTCTGCGGGAAGCCCAGGAGGAGACCGGCCTCGATCCGAGCGGGGTCCAGCTCTTCGCCGTGCTGCCCCGGCTCTACATCCCCGTGAGCGGCTTCGTCGTGACACCGGTTCTCGGCTGGTGGCGGTCGCCGAGCCCGGTCGGCGTCGTCGATCCGGGTGAGACCGCGCGGGTCTTCACCGTTCCCGTGGCGGATCTCACGGATCCGGCCAACCGCGCGACCACGGTCCATCCGAGCGGTCACCGAGGCCCGGCGTTTCTGGTCGAATCCGCCCTGGTCTGGGGTTTCACGGCCGGAGTGATCGACCGGATTCTGCACTTCGCGGGCTGGGAGCGCCCGTGGGACACCGCCAAGCAGGTGCCGCTCGACTGGCGCGCATGACAGGCTGACTCCCGTGCTGTGCTGTCCGGCCGTGCCGGACCCAGCCGAAGGCCCGGGCCCGGTGACGAATCTGCGAGGCTATAGACGGTGAACGTGCTGGACATCCTGCTGCTGGCCGGCGCCGTGTGGTTCGCGGTCATCGGCTATCGCCAGGGGTTCGTCGTCGGCATCCTGTCGGTGATCGGGTTCCTGGGCGGCGGTCTCGTCGCCGTCTATCTGCTGCCGGTCCTGTGGGACCAGCTGACGAACGGTTCCGAGGTCTCATCGACGGCAGCCGTCGTCGCCGTCATCATCGTGATCGTCTGCGCCTCGGTGGGGCAGGCATTCACCACCCACCTGGGAAACAAGCTCCGCAGGTACATCACGTGGTCGCCCGCGCGCGCCCTCGATGCCACCGGCGGCGCCCTGGTGAACGTGGTCGCGATGCTGCTGGTCGCCTGGCTGATCGGCTCGGCACTGGCCGGTACCTCACTGCCGACGCTGGGCAAGGAGGTCCGTAGCTCCTCGGTCCTGCTCGGCATCTCCCGCGTGATGCCCACCCAGGCCTCCACCTGGTTCACGGACTTCTCCTCGGTCCTCGCGCAGAACGGCTTCCCGCAGGTCTTCAGCCCCTTCGCCGACGAGCCGATCACCGAGGTCAGAGCGCCGGACCCGGCGCTGGTCGGCAGCCCCGTCGCGGCCCGCGCCAAGGAGTCCATCGTCAAGGTCGTCGGTACGGCCCCGAGCTGCGGCAAGGTCCTCGAAGGCACCGGCTTCGTCTTCTCCGACCGCCGGGTGATGACCAACGCCCATGTCGTCGGCGGCGTCGACGAGCCGACCGTCCAGATCGGCGGCCAGGGACGGCTCTACGACGCGAAGGTCGTCCTCTACGACTGGCAGCGCGACATCGCCGTACTCGACGTCCCGGACCTCGACGCGAAGCCGCTGAAGTTCACCGACACCGATCACGACGCCCGGACCGGGAACAGCGCCATCGTCGCGGGCTTCCCGGAGAACGGCTCGTACGACGTACGCGCCGCGCGCGTCCGGGGCCGTATCGACGCCGACGGCCCGGACATCTACCACCGGGGCACCGTCCGCCGCGATGTGTACTCGCTCTTCGCGACGGTCCGTCAGGGAAACTCGGGCGGACCGCTGCTGACGCCCGACGGCAAGGTGTACGGGGTCGTCTTCGCGAAGTCGCGCGACGACCGGGACACCGGTTACGCGCTGACGGCCGACGAGATCCGTCAGGACATCGCGCACGGCCGCTCCGCCAACCAGCAGGTCGACAGCCAGGCGTGCGCGCTCTAGGCGCGCGCGGTCGCACCGAGCGACCCCACTTGCTCGGTGGGGTCGCTTCAGGCGTACGGGGTGTGCGCCGACGATCCACGCGTACTGACCGGTGGCAGCCGGGGAAGAGCGGTGGAAGTCCCGCCCGGCCGGTGAACGCTCACCGGCCGGGCGGGGCGGACCTCATCCGCGTGGATGGCGCAGTCGCGCCGAGACCCAGCGGGCCCGGCGGCGCAGAATGCGCGGGATACCGAGCCGGGGATCATGCAGAACATGCATATCTTGCACCCGGCCCTGGGGGCCGCCCCCCTCATGAGTGCTCGGACCCGCCGTGGCGGTCGAGCGACGGTTGCGTGCTGCGTCACCGAAGTCGTGCGTCCAGCCCATACCCCGACGTCTGCCCGTGCCTCATGGTCGGTAACCGCCCGTCCGCCAGCCAATTGGCTTATGCGCCGGGCAATTGGCTGTTCGTCGGACAGCTGTGCCGCACGGCTACCGGTCGGGCTCAGGATCCTTGAGCCAGTTGATGAGTTCGGCCGAGAAGCCGGCCGGATCCTCCTCGTGCGGGAAGTGTCCCAGACCGTCGAAAAGTCGCCAACGGTACGGCGCTTCGACGTACTCGCCGGACCCCGCCGCGCTCCGCGTACGGATCGCCGGATCGAGTGAACCGTGCAGGTGCAGTGTGGGCACCCGCACGGGCCGCTTCATCCGCCGGTTGAACTGGATTCCGTCCGGACGGGCCAAAGAGCGGACCATCCAGCGGTACGGCTCGATCGAGCAGTGCGCCGTCGACGGAATGCACATCGCGCGGCGGTAGACGTCGATCGCGGCGTGGCCGGGGAACTCCGGCGTGCGGGGGCCCGACCAGTCACGGATCAGCCGGCCCACCAACGCCGCGTCGTCCGCGACGAGCTGACGCTCCGGCACCCACGGGCGCTGGAAACCCCAGACGAACGAGCCCGCCCGGGACTGCGCGAAGTCGGAGAGCATCGACGAGCGCCAGCGGCGTGGATGCGGCATCGAGGAGACCACGAGGCGGCGCACCAGCTTCGGCCGCATCACCGCGGCCGTCCAGGCGAGGTAACCGCCCATGTCATGGCCGACCAGCGCTGCGTCCGGTTCGCCGAGCGAGCGGATGACGCCGGTGATGTCGAGTGCCAGGTTGGCGGGGTCGTAACCCCGGGGCGTGCGGTCGCTGCCGCCGACGCCACGCAGATCCATCGCCACGGCGCGGAAACCGGCGTCGGCGAGTGCGGTGAGCTGATGGCGCCAGGTCCACCAGAACTGCGGAAAGCCGTGCAGCAGCAGCACCAGCGGCCCCTCGCCGAGCTCGGCGATGTGGAAGCGGGCGCCGTTGGCCGCCACGTCCCGGTGGGTCCACGGCCCGTCGATCCGCACGGGCCCACCGGCACAGGCCGCGCCCATCGGACCGGCCGCGCCCGCCTGGCCCGCCACGCCTGCCGGGGCGGGTGAACCATGTGACCGGGGCGCGCTGAAGTCGTCCGGGCCTGCCTGGCTCACCTGGCTTGCCTGATCTACCTGACTTACTTGGCTTACCTGATCTTCCGGGCCAACTGGGCTTTCCGGGCCTTCTGAGCCTTCCGGGCCTTCTGGGTCGGATGCGCTGGAATCGGGGACCGTCATGTGGACGAGCGTGCCACAGCGGACGCCTTGTCCTGGACCGGAGACTTCTCCAGAGCCTTGTCCGCCAGTGTGCTGCCCACGACGGCCGGACGGCTCGGCCCCGCCGTGACGGCGGGCCGCGGGTGAGGCTTGACGCCCTGCAGCACGGCCGCCGTCTGCTTGGCCGAAGCGATGGACTTCTCCGGCGGCTTCACCTTCTTGAACTTGGCGATGGCGTACAGCGCGAGCAACACCCCCAGCACGATGAACGCCGCGCCCACGATCAGGAACGACCACGCGAGGCCGAGTCCCAGGTTGTGGATTCCGTACGCCGCCGCGAAGCTCAGCACCGGGATCGCGAACAGAACCAGCACGCCCGCGATGACGAACGCCGCACTCCCGGTGACGCCGCGCCTGACGTCCTGCCGTACCTCGGCCTTGGCCAGGGCGATCTCGTCGTGCACCAGTGCGGACATCTCGGCCGTCGCCGCGGCGACCAGCTGTCCGAGACTGCGGTCGGTGCTGCCCGCGTTGCTGCCGGGGTCGCTCATCCCTGACTCCCTCTTCTGCTCTCCTGCTCAACACATCTGGTGTCAGATCATGCCGGACTGTCCGGCTCGACGCTCGCTGCCCCCGCCAGTTGGGCAAGGCGGCGGTGCTCGGCCGCCTTCTTCTCGTAGATCGCGGCCATTCGCAGGTGGTACTCCGGGTCGTCCTGTTCGTAGACGTCGGGCACGCCGTCCTCGTCCTCGTCGCGCTCCTCCTCCTCGAACAGCGTCCGGTATCTGCGTACCCGGAGTTTGAGCAGTGCACCGGAGAGTACGGCGGCTGTGAGGGAGCCGAGCAGCACGGCAGCCTTGATCTCGTTGATCATGCCCTCGTCGCCGACGAAGGCCAGCTCGCCGATGAGCAGGGAGACGGTGAAGCCGATCCCGGCGAGCGAGGCGACCGCGAAGACATCCGCCCAGGCCAGGTCCTTGTTCAGCTCCGCCTTGGTGAAGCGGGTGGCCAGCCACGTACCGCCGAAGACGCCTACCGTCTTGCCGACGACGAGTCCCAGGACGACACCGAGCGTCTCGGGCCGGGTGAAGACGTCCGCCAGCGCGCCGCCGGAGAGGGACACCCCGGCGGAGAGGAGGGCGAACAGCGGTACGGCGACACCGGCCGACAGTGGACGGATCAGGTGCTCGATGCGCTCGCCGGGGGAGTGGGTCTCGCCGTCCCGCCGCGTGCAGCGGAGCATCAGGCCCATGGCGACACCGGCGATGGTGGCGTGGATGCCGCTGTTGTACATCAGGCCCCAGATGACCAGGGCGAGTGGTACGTAGATGTACCAGCCGCGCACATTCCTGCGCAGCAGCAGATAGAAGACGGCCAGGCCGATGAAGGCGCCGATGAGCGCCATGAAGTTGATCTTCTCGGTGAAGAAGACCGCGATGATCAGGATCGCGAAGAGGTCGTCGACGACGGCGAGGGTCAGCAGGAAGGCGCGCAGCGCGTTCGGCAGCGAGGTCCCGATGACTGCGAGGACGGCGAGGGCGAAGGCGATGTCGGTGGCGGTGGGGACGGCCCAGCCGCCCGTGGAACCACCGCCGGCCACGGCCACGAGCGTGTAGACGACGGCCGGAACCGCCATTCCGCACAGCGCGGCGACGACGGGGAGTGCGGCCGCCTTGGGATCGCGCAATTCGCCCGCGACCAGTTCCCGCTTCAGTTCGACGCCCGCGACGAAGAAGAAGACCGCGAGCAGCCCGTCCGCCGCCCAGTGCTCCACGGAGAGGTTGAGGCCCAGCGAACCGGGACCGAAGTGGAAGTCGCTGACGGCCGCGTAACTGGAACCGAAAGTGTTCGCCCACACCAGGGCCGCTACTGCGGCGACCAGCAGGATGACGCCGCCGACGGTCTCGGTGCGCAGGGCATCCGCGAGGTAGTTCCGCTCGGGGAGGGACAGACGCCCGAGAAAGGTACGGCGGGACGAAGAGGAAGGGGGTGCGGGGGTGGGCGCGGCCACGGGTGAGGACCTCCGGGTCGGTACGGCAGCGATGGCATGGCTGATGCACTTGCCGACCAGACTTCCCGGCACACCCTGTGGAGATTTCTTATTGCTTTGTTGATGCCGCTGCCACTGTACCCGGGGTGTGCGGCGCTGTATCCGGTGATCTTCACCTTAAATGTCCGAGGAGCACCCGGCGCGTTGCCGGATGCCCCTCGGGGACGCGCTCACCGCGGGTCGGTCCCTTGCAGTCGCGCCGGAGGCGGAACCTGCGCTCGGCCCTCGGAGGAGCGAGCCTGGGCTCAGTCCTCGGAGGAGGAGGACGGCAGCTGGGTCTGGATGAGGTCCATCACCGAGGAGTCGGTGAGCGTCGTGACATCGCCCAGCTCGCGGTTCTCGGCGACGTCACGCAACAGACGCCGCATGATCTTGCCCGAGCGGGTCTTCGGCAGCTCGGCAACCGGCAGGATCCGCTTCGGCTTGGCGATCGGGCCGAGCGTGGCGCCGACGTGGTTGCGCAGCTCCACGACGAGCTCGTCGGAGGCCGTGGCCGTACCGCGCAGTATCACGAACGCCACGATGGCCTGGCCGGTCGTCTCGTCGGCGGCACCGACCACGGCGGCCTCGGCGACCGATGGATGCGACACGAGCGCCGACTCGACCTCGGTGGTCGAGATGTTGTGCCCGGACACGAGCATCACGTCGTCGACCCGGCCGAGCAGCCAGATGTCTCCGTCCTCGTCCTTCTTGGCGCCGTCGCCCGCGAAGTACTTGCCTTCGAAGCGCGACCAGTAGGTGTCGATGAAACGCTGGTCGTCACCCCAGATGGTGCGGAGCATCGACGGCCACGGCTCGGTGAGGACGAGGTAGCCGCCCCCGCCGTTCGGAACCTCGTTGGCCTCGTCGTCGACGACCGTGGCGGAGATGCCGGGCAGGGCGCGCTGGGCGCTTCCCGGCTTGGTCTCCGTCACGCCCGGCAGCGGCGCGATCATCATCGCGCCGGTCTCGGTCTGCCACCAGGTGTCCACGATCGGGCACTTGTCGGCGCCGATGTGCTTGCGATACCACATCCACGCCTCGGGGTTGATCGGCTCACCGACCGAACCGAGGACCCGAAGGCTGCTCAGGTCGAACTTGGCGGGGATGTCGTCACCCCACTTCATGAACGTACGGATCGCGGTCGGCGCGGTGTAGAGGATCGTGACGCCGTACTTCTGCACGATCTCCCAGAAGCGCCCCTGGTGCGGGGTGTCGGGCGTGCCCTCGTACATGACCTGCGTCGCGCCGTTGGCCAGCGGGCCGTAGACGATGTACGAGTGGCCGGTCACCCAGCCGATGTCGGCGGTGCACCAGAAGACGTCGGTCTCCGGCTTGAGGTCGAAGACCGCGTGGTGGGTGTACGCGACCTGCGTGAGGTAGCCACCGGAGGTGTGCAGGATGCCCTTCGGCTTACCCGTGGTGCCGGAGGTGTACAGGACGAAGAGCGGCTGCTCCGCCTCGAACGCCTCGGGGGTGTGCTCGGCGGACTGCCGGCCGGTGATCTCGTGCCACCAGACGTCGCGGCCCTCGGTCCACGCGGTGTCCTGGCCGGTGCGCCGTACCACCAGGACATGCTCGATGCTGTCGATACGGGAGACGGCGTCGTCCACGGCGGGCTTGAGCGCGGACGGCTTGCCCCGGCGGTAGCCACCGTCGCTGGTGATCACGACCTTGGCGTCGACGTCCTGGATACGGGCGGCGATGGCGTCGGCGGAGAAGCCGCCGAAGACCACCGAATGCGCGGCGCCGATGCGGGCGCAGGCCAGCATCGCGATGGCGGCCTCGGGGATCATCGGCAGATAGACGGCGACCCGGTCGCCCTTGCCGACACCGAGCTCGATGAGCGCGTTCGCGGCCCGGCAGACCTCGTCCTTGAGGTCGGCGTAAGTGATCGCGCGACTGTCGCCGGGCTCGCCCTCGAAGTGGATGGCGACCCGGTCACCATGGCCGGCCTCGACATGGCGGTCCACGCAGTTGTACGCGACGTTCAGCTTGCCATCCGCGAACCACTTCGCGAAGGGCGGGTTGCTCCAGTCGAGCGTTTCGGTCGGCTCCGTGGCCCAGGTCAGGCGACGGGCCTGCTCGGCCCAGAAGCCCAGCCGGTCCGCCTCGGCCTGCTCGTACGCCTCCGCTTTGACGTTGGCGTTCGCGGCCAGATCGGCAGGCGGTGCAAACCGCCGCTCCTCACGAAGCAGATTGGCCAAGCTTTCGTTGCTCACGACATCTCCCATTCCCAGGGTGTCCGTTGTGTCCCGGGGCATAGCTCATCAGGCCAAAGGCCGGGTGACAAGTGTCTGCCCGAAATTGGTTTAGACCTGTGTCTCGTGTATGTGCGTGCATGGAGACACGGTCCCGCCTCCCCGTATGGCTGACGCGATGCGACGCCGTGCCGACCAGCGCGGGGTCGAGCGACACGGTGCGTTGCGGAGTGACACGGTGCGTTGCGGAGGCGGGGCCACAAGGTCTCACGGACCGCGGGCGAATACGGTTCAGACGCCAGTACGTTCCAACTCGCTCGAACCCGAAGGATCGCCCGGGGCGGAGGGACCTCCCGGGGCGGTGGTGGGCCCGGGGGTGCCGTCGTCGCCGGTGACATGGGAGGCGGCCGAGGCGTGGACGTCGGCAAGGGCGTGGGGTTCGACCGGGTCCTCGGATTCGGCCGCCGGCTGGGCCGGAGCGTTGCCGGGGGTGTCGCCCGGGTCCACGCGGTCGAAGACCTCGTCGAGCGCAAGTCCGGCACTCGCGCCCTCGGTCAGCAGATAGGCCTGCGCTTCGCCCACATGGAAGTACATCCCGTGCAGGTGGAGCGTGCCCTCGGAGAGCCGCCGGGCCACCGATTTATGGGCCCGCAGATGGTCCAACTGCTGGACCACATTGGTGAGGCAGAGTTGCTCCACCGCATCGGTCGGCAGCCGACCGGAGATCCGTGCCCAGGCGTGATGCCGGGACGCCATCCGTTCCAGGCTCGGCAGCCCGTGTCTCAGCCAGCGCCACAGGGACGTCTGCCGAGTGTCCGGGGCGGGCTCGGCGTCGAGCAGCGCCTGCATCGCGCCGCAGCCGGAGTGCCCGCACACGGTGATGGACTCCACCTTCAGCACATCCACCGCGTACTCGATCGCGGCACCCACCGAGTCGTCACCCGAATCGGCATCCGGCAGGGGCACCAGATTGCCGATGTTCCGCACGGTGAACAGGTCGCCCGGGCCACTCGCCGTGATCATGCTGGTGACCAGGCGGGAGTCCGCGCAGGTGATGAAGAGCTGGGAGGGGCGCTGACCCTCGCGAGCCAGCCGGGCCAACTCCTCCCGCACCAGCGGGGCGGTGTTGCGCTGGAACGAACTCAGGCCACTGGCCAGGCGGTTGCCGCTGCTCCGGCGTGGGGCGGCGGCGGGCGGGGTGGCCGGGTCGTGAGTGTTGCGGGCTCCGGGGCCGGAGGCGGGACCGACACCAGGGGCGGAGTCGGAGTCGGAGCCGTGGACGTCGACGGTGCTGGGAAATGAGCTCGTGCCCGGGGTGGGGTCCAGGCTGGTGCGGGTGCCGCTGAAGGGGGCGCCGGGGCCCTGGCGGGTCTCGGGCGTCTGCTCGGGCTCGTGGCAGTGATGGTTCCGCCACGGCGTCCAGGGACGGCAACAGGAGTGCGCCGACGAGGCGGGCTCGGCGATCCGGCCACCTGACCTGCCGGTAAAGACGACCCTGCCGCCGTGGGCCTTCTGGGCAAGGCTCCAGTCCTGGATCGTCTCGTACGCCGCATGGTCCATGAAGAAGCCGTCCAGCTCGACGACGACATCCCCGCCCTGCGGCAACTGCCCGAGCGTCCGACTGAGCCGAGGCACTGCGAGAAACGTCAACTGGCCCCGTACGACGATCAGATGCTGTTCACCCTGATCAGTCACGGTGATCCTGGTCCGGGCCAGCCGGTGCAGTGCCACGGCCACCGCCGCTGCGATGCCGATCACCACACCCTTGAGCACACCGAAGAGGACCACGCCGGTGATCGTCGCCCCGTACACCAGGAATTCCCGGTGTTTATGGACACTGCGGATGTGGGCGAAGCTCACCATCTTGATGCCGACCATCATGACCAGCGCGGCGAGGGCGGCCAGCGGGATCCACTCCAGGACGGTGACCAGCAGCCCGGTGGCGAGAACCATCCAGACGCCGTGCAGCACGGTGGAGGCGCGGCCCGTCGCCCCTGCCCGCACATTTGCCGAGCTGCGCACCGCACCGCCGGACACCGCCAGCCCGCCCACCAGCCCGGACAGGGTGTTGGCGATGCCCTGGGCGCGCAGCTCACGGTCAAGATCGGAACGTCTGACGGGCGGGGTTGACGGGGACGGCGGTGCCGACAGGGGTGGCGCCGATGCCGATGCCGATGCCGATGCCGATGCCGGTACCGGTACCGGTACCGGTACCGATACCGACGCGGACGCCGAGGGCGGGCCGACCTGTGACCGGGCGGCCGTTCGCTCGCCGGCGCGGTCGGCCGACAGCTTGTCCACGGCCACCGCGGCGAGCAGGGACTCCAGACTGGCCACCAGCATCACCGTGAACACAGCGGTGGCCAGGGCGAGTACGGGGCCTTGCGGCATCTCGGGCAGTGCGTGGGAGCGCCAGGACGGCAGTTCGACCCGGGCGATCCCGGGCGCGGCGAGCGCGGCCACCGCCGTCGCGGTCACCACTGCGGCGAGGGCGGCCGGAATCCGCCGTACTACCCGGCCGACCCGCCCAGGAATCCGCGGCCACAGGACCAGGACGGCGATGGTCAGCACGCCGATCAGAGGTGCGGCTGGGCTCACCCGCCCCAACAGGCCTGGAAGGGCGACAGTGTTGGCGACTGCTGAACTCTGGGGCGAGCCGCCGAGCACGATGTGCAGCTGGGCGAGCGCGATGGCCACGCCGATTCCGGCGAGGGTGCCGTGCACGATGGCGGGGCTGACGGCGAGGGCGCTGCGCGCTGCCCGCAGTGAGCCCAACAGGATCTGCAGCAGTCCGGCGCCGATGGTGATCGCGCAGGTGGTACGCCAGCCGTAGATCTGGATCAACTCGGCTGTGACCACGGTCAGTCCGGCGGACGGGCCGCTGACCTGGAGGGGTGTGCCGCCGAGCAGCCCGGCGACGATGCCACCGATGGCGGCGGAGATGAGGCCGGCCTCCAGCGGGGCGTCCATGGCGACGGCGAGGCCGAGCGACATGGGGACGGCGAGCAGGAAGACCGTGATCGAGGCGGACAGGTCGGCGCCCGCGATGCGGAATCGTCCGCCGCGACGCGGCGGTGGCGGGCTGTGTGGTCGTTTGATTCCCCAGGTGCGGGGTGGGCGCGAATTGCGGGGTGGGCGGTCATGACGAGTGGGTACGCAGGCAGACATGTTCCCGTCTCCTCCGGGGCAGCGCGGTCGCGGAACGTGGGGGACGCGGCCGTGGGTCACGGCTTGCAGCGGCGGGATTTCTCAACTCTCGGTAAACAGATCGTAATGGAGAGTAAAGATTTATGTCCATGCTTGAGGTCAAATGGCCCGGTCAACCACCCAACCAAGTGAATAGGCAGCTTTTCATATGGACTGTCGTGCTGATTCCGGCAGAGCCGCATGCGACCTTGGCCGCGCCGTGTCGGCACCTCGACGCGAATTGGATGCAAGGGAGAGGGTGGGTGGATGCTGGCTGTCGCGAAGAGAACCGCCGCCGGACGGGCCGCCCTGGGTGTCGTGGCTGTTGCGCTGGTCGCGGTGGCCGGCTGCTCCTCCGGTTCGGAATCCAGGACCGGAGCCGCCGGGTCAGGCGCCGCGAACCGGGACGCCGGAGCGAAGAAGCACGCCTATCGAGCTGCGCCCAAGAGCGTGTTCCGGCTGATCGGCGACTGCTCCACCGCCTTCACGGGCAGCCAGCCGAAGCAACCCGTGGCGCAGCGTCTGGTGCCTGGGAAAATGCCCCCGCAGTTCGTGGTGTTCTCGTGGGACGGCGCAGGGGAGGACAGGCAGAGGCTGTTCTCCCACTTCCGTGAGGTCGGAAGGAAGTATCACGCGAACATGACGTCTCAGTGGCGTGTACATGCTGCCGAAAGGCAAACGGGAGCTCTACGACCCACCGAAGCACAACGCCGGCAGCTCCGACACCGGCTTCAACGACACCGAGGGAATCCGGAACACCATCACCCAGGTGCGTGGCGCCTGGGAGGACGGCGACGAGATCGGCACCCACTTCAACGGCCACTTCTGCGGCCCCGAGGGCGGCGTCGGCACCTGGCCCGTCGACCAGTGGAAGAGCGAGATCGACCAGGCCAAGTCCTTTGTGAAGAGCTGGAAGAGCAATGACTCCGGCCTCAAGGACGAGAAGCCGCTTCCTCTCGACTCCGACAAGGAGCTCATCGGCGGCCGTACCCCATGTCTGGAGGGGCAGAAGAACACGGCCGCCACAGCGCGGACGATGGGCTTCCGTTACGACTCCAGCGGAGTCAACAACCAGGTCTGGCCAAAAAAGAAGGACGGTATCCGGGACCTCTCGATGTAGCTCGTTCCCGTCCCGGGGCGGAAGTTCGAGACCCTCTCGATGGACTACACCTTCATGTTCAACCAGTCCGGTACGACACAGGGCGACCCGGGCCGGCACGAGTACTGGGGCAACCAGATGCGCGACGGCCTGATTCAGGCCTTCGACCGTGCGTACGGCGGAACCGCGCACCACTGATCATCGGAAACCACTTCGAGTCCTGGAACGGCGGCACGTACATGCGCGCCGTCGAGGAGACCATCGCGACGGTCTGAACCAACGCGACGGTCTGCACCAAGAAGGGCGTCTGCTGCGTGTCCTTCCGGCTACTGGCCGATTGGCTCGACGTGCAGGACCCGGCAACGCTGGCGAAGCTCGGCACGCTCGACGTCGGCCAGGCCCCGGCGAAGGGCTGGACGGAGTTCCTCGGTGGAGCCGAAGGCTCGGCGGCGGAAGCGGGCCGGACATCGGGGGCCGGCAAGGCTCACGCCGGATCCGGCGAAGAGCAGTCCGGTCGCCGGCTCGGTGACAGCACCCGTTGACGGTGCTCGGCGGCCGCGCACGGCCACCGAGCTGAGCGTCCTTCGGCTGCGGACTAATTCTGCTGTGAACCGGCGCTCGAGTGTGCAACGGCACCCCGGCGGAACGAACGCATCCTCCCGGCCGGGGTGCCGACCGACCGGATTGGCTGGGCCGACCGACCGGGTTGGTTGAGGCGACGGACCGGGTTGGCTGAGGCGACCGTCAGGCTGGCTGGGCGGCGCCGTCCTGTACGTACCGCTCGTCGAGCACGAAGGCGGGGTCGACCTGGGCGGCCAGGTCGGCGCCCGTCTTCTCATTGCCCCAGCTCTCCGCGTTCTTCAGATGGAAGTGCACCATCTGCCGCGTGTATCGCTCCCAGTCCCGCTGCTCGTACGAATCCTCCGCGGCGTTCTGCAGCGCCTGTAGAGCCATCCGGTTGTCCGCCTCCAACAGCTCGAAGCGGGCGGGTCGGCCCTTCTCCATAGCCCGTACCCAGTCGGAGTGCCCGACGGTGACCAGCAGGTCGTCGCCCACCTCGGCGCGCAGGAAGTCCAGATCGTCCTCGCCCTGCACTTTGTTGCCGATGACCTTCAGCGCGACCCCGAAGTTCCGCGCGTACTCCTTGTACTGGCGGTATACCGAGACCCCCTTGCGGGTCGGCTCGGCGACCAGGAACGTCATGTCGAAACGGGTGAACATCCCGGAAGCGAAGGAGTCCGATCCCGCTGTCATGTCAACGACGACATAGTCGTCGGGGCCGTCGACGAGATGGTTGAGGCAGAGCTCGACCGCACCGACCTTGGAGTGGTAGCACGCCACGCCCAGATCCGACTCGGTGAACGGCCCGGTGGCCATCAGCCGGATCTCCCCGTCGTCGAGCCGGACCGTACGGGCGCACGCGTCGTAGATCGGGTTGTCCTCACGTACCCGCAGCAGTCGCGAACCCTCGCCGGGCGGAGTCGTCTTGATCATCATCTCGATGGAGGCGATACGGGGATTGTTGCCGCGCAGATACTCCTTGATCAGAGGCAACTGGGCTCCCATGGCGGGGAGCGTCGCGGCTTCCTGGTCGTCGAGGCCGAGCGCGACCCCGAGGTGCTGGTTGATGTCGGCGTCCACCGCGACGACATGGGCTTCATTGGCGGCAAGGTGGCGGATGAAGAGCGAGGACAGCGTGGTCTTGCCGCTGCCGCCCTTCCCTACGAAAGCGATCTTCATGTTCACCTAGGGTAGCGGGGTGATCGCGGTCTGCTGTCACACTTCGTGAAGAAGGCCACTCCCGGGTGGTATTGGAGCGGGGTGCGCGTAGCCTCGCTACCTATGAGTACGCCTGCCTCTGATCCGCTCGCCGCCCTGGGCGCCCTGCCGGGAGTCGCCGACGCGGTGGACTCCGTACGCAAGGCTGTCGACCGCGTTTACGGTCACCGTGTCATGCGGCGCCGCAGCAACGAGGTCACCGCCGAAGCGGCACTGCGCGGCGCCCGTGGCTCGGCGGCGCTGGCCGGGGCCGACTGGAACCTGGAGGAGGTGCGCCGACGCACCGACTTCAGCGGAGGCGGTGAGGCGCATGTGATCGGAGCGGCCCTGAGGCTGACCGCCGAAGCGGGCCAACTGCTCTCCATCTGGCGGCAGTCGCCCTTGCGTGTTCTGGCGCGGCTGCATCTGGTTGCGGCCGGCGGCGCCGAACCCGAGGACGCTGTCGGCCGGCCGCGGCTGACGGGCGAACCCGTGGACGAACCGCTGATCGAAGCGCCGCTGCCGGACGCCGACGAGGTGGCCGGACGGCTGGAAGGGCTCTCTGGATTGATCCTTTCGGGCACTTCGGCGCCCGCGTTGGTGACGGCGGCGGTTGTGCACGGTGAACTGCTGGCCCTGCGCCCCTTCGGTTCGTACAACGGCCTCGTCGCGCGGACCGCCGGGCGGATCGTGCTGATCGGGAGCGGGCTCGACCCCAAATCGATCTGCCCCGCCGAGGTGGGGCACGCCGAGCAGGGCCGGGCGGCGTACATCGCGGCGTTCGATGGCTATCTTTCGGGGACGCCGGACGGGATGGCGGCCTGGATCGCGCACTGCGGGCGCGCTGTGGAACTGGGAGTCAGGGAATCGACGGCAGTGTGCGAGGCGCTGCAGCGCGGCGCCGCGTAGCGAGGTGGCGGCTTCGCCGTGCCGGGTGCGACGGGCTGAATCGTCAGCCGTGAAACTTCACCGCATAACCGAAGGGGCGCAACTCCAGCGCGGTGATTTCACCGGGCCAAGGGTGACGTCGCGGTGACTTCACCGGGGCAACTTCACGGCCCGATACAAGGGTTGCGGCGGTACCGTCCTCGGTACCGCCGCTGGCATGTCTACCCAGTTACCATGCGTCCTCGATATGTGCCCATCAGGTCGGGGACTTTGCCCGTTCCCTGGTGCGGCTGGCCCGTAATCGACGGGTCGACGTCGCGTGGGTGCTCGGTTTTCATGCTCGGTCCGTGGGGCCTTCTCTGCGTTACAGGTAATCCTCTCGGACGTCCTTGGTCTCGCGGGCCGTTGAGTCCTTTGTACTCCAGGGTCGGTGTGAGCGGTAGTGCTGGCCGTACTTCTTTACTTTTAGGTTCAATTACGGGCGAGTTGGACAACTCGGTTCAGCCGGTGAATTGGGCCGCGACGGTTGCCTCGTCCGGCCTCATTGGCCGGGTCGGGTGGCGACTTCAAGGCGTCGGGGTGCCGCCCGGCTCGTGCGTCAGGCGGAGGGAGCGGTGGAGCGGCGGCGGGAGGTGTACCAGACCAGCCCCGCCGTGACGGCGGCCGCGCCCACCGCCGCCGCCGCGACCAGCGCGGGACGCGGCGGCATCGTGAAGGCGGGCAGTCGCTGCTTGAGCCGGACCGGTCGGTCGAAGACGAGAACCGGCCACTCGCGGAGGACCGCCTCGCGCCGCAGAGCGCGGTCCGGATTCACTGCGTGCGGGTGTCCGACCGATTCCAGCATCGGTACATCGGTCGCCGAATCGCTGTAGGCGTAGCAACGCGAGAGGTCGTACCCCTCCGACACTGCGAGCGCCTTGATCGCCTCGGCCTTCGTCGGTCCGTACGCGTAGTACTCCACTTCGCCGGTGAAGCAGCCGTCGTCGCCGACGACCATTCGGGTGGCGACGACTCGGTCGGCGCCGAGCAACTCGCCGATCGGTTCGACGACCTCGGCGCCCGAGGTCGAGACGATCACCACATCGCGTCCGGCGGTGTGGTGCTCCTCGATGAGCGTCGCCGCTTCGTCGTAGATGATCGGGTCGATCAGATCGTGCAGGGTCTCGGCAACGATTTCCTTCACTTGCCGTACGTTCCAACCCTTGCAGAGCGCGGAGAGATATTCCCGCATCCGCTCCATCTGGTCGTGATCTGCACCCCCGGCGAGGAACACGAACTGTGCGTACGCAGTGCGCAGTACAGCGCGGCGGTTGATCAGCCCGCCTTGGTAGAAGGACTTGCTGAAGGTCAGTGTCGAAGACTTCGCAATGACCGTCTTGTCCAGGTCGAAGAAGGCTGCTGTGCGCGGCAAGAAGCGGTTTTCCACAAGGCAGAGCATAGGGGCCCACCATTCGGCGTAAACTCTGGCGCGTGGGTTTGCCTGAGAAGGCTCTCGGGTACACCATGGAAGTCACGGATCGTTCGCGACCGTGCTAACCCGGTCCGGCTCCTCCCCCCCCGAGTCGGCCGTGGGGACGACCCCCGCTCTCCCCCCCGGCGGGGGTCGTCGCATGTCCGGACCCATTTCTGCGGTTCGGAATCAAGGATTCCGCCTCCATTTCGGCTACGACGGCCCGCTTCTTGCCCCCGTCTCTCACCATCGTGACCCGTCACGGTGCGTAGCGGAAGGGCTGCTCTCCGGAAGTCGCCGGTATGAGTGACCGAGTTATTCACAACGGTGGAGTTGTCCACAGTTTTTGAGCAAGATCCACACGATTTCCCGAAGCGCTGCACGGTGATTCCAGCCGCGAAGTCCGCGGGTTGTGGAATCGCTGATCCCGGAACGCTCCGAGATCAGCGCGAACTGCGATGAAGGTGCAGTGAGAAGGGGGTGGGGATCGTGGCTGAATCCAACGCACGGGATCGTCTGCCGAGCGCCGAAGTGCGGCGGGGCGGACCGCTGATCGTGACCGAGGATGTGGAACTCCTCGACGATCTGCTGCGGCTGTGCGCTGCCGCCGGAGCGGAACCGGAAGTTCATCACTCGCTGCCCGAGCGCAGAGGCAGCTGGGAGCAGGCCCCGATGGTTCTCGTGGGCGACGACGCCGCCCAGCGGTGCCGCGGGGTGGCGCGCAGGCGTGGTGTGATGCTCGTCGGCCGGGACCAGGATGTCCCGGACGTCTGGCGCCGCGCCGTGGAGATCGGGGCCGAATATGTGCTGAGGCTGCCCGACTCTGAGGGTTGGCTCGTCGACCAGATCGCCAATGCGGCGGAAGGTGTGGGTCGGCCGGCGCTCACCGTCGGGGTGATCGGCGGGCGGGGCGGCTCCGGCGCGTCCACACTGGCCTGCGCCCTCGCGGTGACGGCGGCCAGGGCCGGGCGGCGGACCATGCTGATCGATGGTGACCCGCTCGGCGGGGGCATCGATGTGCTGCTCGGAGGCGAGCGGACCGAGGGAATGAGGTGGCCGGATTTCGCCCATTCCAAGGGGCGGGTCGGCGGAGGCGCGCTGGAGGAGTCGCTGCCCGCACTGCACGGTTTGCGGGTGCTCAGCTGGGGCCGCGACGACTGGGTGGTGATCCCGCCGCCGGCCATACAGGCTGTGCTGGCCGCCGCGCGCAGGCTCGGCGGGGTGGTCGTCGTCGATCTGCCGCGCCGGGTCGACGAGGCGGTCGCCGAGGCGCTCGCACAGCTGGACCTCGGGCTGTTGGTGGTCCCCGGGGAGCTTCGAGCGGTCGCGGCGGCGAAGCGGGTGGCGTCGATGGCCGGAATGGTCCTGGACGACCTGCGGGTGGTGGCGCGCGGTCCGTACGCGGCGGGCCTCGACGAACGGTGGGTAGCACAAGCGCTTGGGCTGCCGCTTGCTGGTGAACTCCCGCTCGACGCCGGGCTGCTGGCGGCCCAGGACGGCGGGGCACCGCCCGGCGGCAGTGCGCGCGGTCCACTGGCCAGGTTCTGCACGGCCTTCTGGGAGCGGGCGCTCGTCCCGGAGGGCGTTGGGAACCGCACCGCTGGGGGTGCGTCATGACGGAGAAGCTGCTCGACGCCGTACGGCAGCGGCTGGCGCAGAGCGGCGCGGCGCCGACCCCGGCCGGGGTCGCGGCCGCGCTGCGTGCCCAGGGGCGGCTGCTCGGCGATGCCGAAGTGCTCGGTGCGGCCGATGAGTTGCGCGGCGAGCTGGTCGGGACCGGGGTGCTGGAACCGCTACTTTCCGACCCCGCGGTGACGGATGTGCTGGTCTGTGCGCCGGATCGGGTGTGGGTGGACCGGGGCGGCGGGCTCGAACTCACCGGGGTGACGTTCCCGGACGCTGCCGCGGTGCGCAGGCTGGCGCAGCGGCTGGCGGCCGTGGCGGGGCGGCGGCTCGACGACGCCCGGCCCTGGGTGGACGCACGGCTTCCGGACGGCACCCGTATGCACGCCGTGCTGCCGCCGGTGTCCGTCGGCTCGACGTGTCTGTCGCTGCGGGTGGTACGCCCCAGGGCCTTCTCGCTGACGGAACTGGTCGCGGCTGGGACGGTGCCACCGGGCGGCGACCGGGTGCTGCGGGCCCTGGTGGACGCCCGGGTCTCGTATCTGATCAGCGGGGGGACGGGAGCAGGGAAGACGACCCTCCTGTCGAGTCTGCTGGGTGCGGTCGGGGAGCGTGAGCGCATCGTGCTCGCCGAGGATTCGGCGGAGCTGCGGCCGGACCATCCGCACGTGGTGCGTCTGGAGTCGCGCCCCGCCAATCAGGAGGGGGGCGGGCCGGGTGACCCTTCGGGACCTGGTGCGGCAGGCGCTGCGGATGCGGCCCGACCGGCTGGTCGTCGGGGAGGTGCGGGGTGCCGAGGTCACCGAACTGCTGGCCGCGCTGAATACCGGACACGAGGGCGGCTGCGGGACGGTTCACGCCAATGCTGCCGAGCACGTCCCAGCCCGCCTTGAGGCGCTGGGGACGGCGGCGGGGCTGGACCGGACGGCACTTCACAGCCAGTTGGCGGCGGCGCTGTCGGTGGTGGTCCATCTCGTACGGGACCGGGCCGGGCAGCGGCGGATCGCCGAGGTGCAGGTCCTGGAGCGGGACACGGCCGGGCTGGTGGTGACCGTGCCGGCGCTGCGCTGGGGCGCCGGCGGATTCGTGCGGGAGCGGGGCTGGGAGCGGCTGCGGTCGCTGATCGGGGGCGCGCTGTGAGCGGCGGTGCGACGCCGGGGCTGTCGGCGGGTGCGGGCTGCGCGGCGGCCTTGTGCGTCGCGGTGGCGGCCTGGTTGGCAGTGGCGCAGGACCAGGGGCGGCGGAGAGCCCGGGTGCTGTTCGTCGACGGCGTGGTGGAGTCGCCACTGCGCGCGCGCTGGGAGTGGATTCGGGCGTGGTTCCAGGCGCGGTTGCGGGAGCGGCGGGAATGGCTCTGTCTGCCGGTGGCGCTGGCCATCGCTGTGCTGGGGGAGTCGGTGCTTCCGGTGCTGGCCGGGGCGGTCGCGGTGCCGCTGGTGCGGCGGTGGCTGCGGAAACAGGCCCTGACGCGGGAGCGGGAACGCCGCGCCGATGGGGTGGTGGCGCTGTGCGGCGCAGTCGTGGGTGATTTGCGGGCCGGACACGAGCCGGGGCAGGCGCTGCTCGTCGCTGTCCGCGGGACCGGGGTGATGGGAGCGGCGGAGGCCGGTGTGTCCGCTGCGGCGCGGTTCGGTGGCGATGTGCCGGGGGCGCTCGGGCAGGCGGCACGGGAGCCGGGTCTGGACGGGCTTGCCGGGGTTGCGGCCTGCTGGCGGGTGGCGGTGGACGGCGGGGCCGGGCTCGCGGCGGGGCTGGACCGTCTGGAGGGCGCGCTGCGGTCCGAGCGACGCAGACGCGAGGAGTTACGGGCCCAACTGGCGGGTGCCTGGTCGACGGTGGCCGTGCTCGCGCTGCTGCCGGTGCTTGGGCTGGGACTGGGTGCGGCGCTCGGAGCAGATCCGCTGGGGGTGCTGCTGCACACGCCGGCCGGGCTGGTCTGTCTGGTGGCAGGTGGGTTGCTGGAGGCTGCCGGGCTCTGCTGGGCCGGACGGATCGTACGGGCGGGGGAGGCGGCATGAACGGGGTCATCGGCGAAGCCGCCTACCTGGTGGCGGCGGTGTGGGCGGTTCTGGGCGTGGTCCTGTATCTGGCTCTCGTCCTGTCGGGGCGGCGGCGGAGGCGGCTGGTACGCCGTCGGGGTGCGGTGCTGATGGCGATCGGCGCGGAGAAGCCCCGGCCCGGGCGCGCGGTTTCCGGCAGGGCAGCCAAGGAGTGGATCGCGCCGCTGGGGGCTGTGGCGACGGGCGTGGTCCTGGTCGGCGGCCTGTTGGGGTGCGTGGCCGGGCTGGCGGGGGCGTACGGCGCCCGGCGGTGGCAGCGGGCCCGGCGCAGCGGCGAACAGGGTGCCGGCGCTGCGGAGACGGCTGAGGTCGTACGTCAACTCCCGCTGGCAGCAGATCTCTTGGCGGCCTGCATTTCGGCCGGAGCCGGGCCCCGGGAGGCGGCGGAGGCGGTGGGGGAGTCGCTGGGCGGGCCGGTCGGCGTGCGTCTGGCACGGACGGCGGCGGAGATCCGGCTCGGCGGTGAACCGGCGGTGGCCTGGGGGCGGTTCGGGGAGATACCGGGCGCCGGTGCGCTGTCCCGTTGCCTGGACCGGGCGGGATCGACCGGAGCTCCGGCGGCGGAGCCGGTGGCGCGGCTTGCCGAGGCGATGCGGGCAGAGCGGGCGAGCGCGGCTGTGGCGCGTGCCCAGCGGGCAGGCGTGCTGATCACCGCACCGGTCGGACTCTGTTTTCTGCCTGCGTTCCTGGCGGTCGGGGTGGCGCCGGTAGTGATCGGGCTGGCGACCGGCCTGCTTCACTCCGGCTGAATGAAAAGCACTGATAAGTCTCTATTCAGTATTAATTACATATTTCGCGGGGGTTGAAATGGTGCAGCGAATCAGGGGCTGGGTGCGGAGCATGGTGCGCCGAGTCCGGTCGGACAACGGAATGACGACGTCCGAATACGCGGTGGGGACGATCGCGGCCTGTGCGTTCGCGGCGGTGCTCTACAAGGTGGTGACCAGCCAGCCGGTCATGTCCGCGCTGCAGTCACTGCTGAAGGACGCACTTGATGCGAAGTTCTAGGAACGGTTCTGGGGCGTGCGCCGGGGGCCGTTCGGGGACTGCGGGCGCGGGCGCGGGCGGGGACCGGGGTGCGGTGACGGCGGAAGCGGCCATGGCGATTCCGGTACTGGTGGTGTTCGCCCTGGCCTTGGTCTGGGCGCTGATGGCCGCCTCCGCCCAGATCCGGTGCGTGGACGCGGCCAGGGCGGGGGCGAGGGCTGCGGCCCGTTCGGAACCGGAGCCGCAGGTGCTGGAAGCCGCCCGTTCGGCGGCACCCGGCGGGGCTGAAATCGCGATGGAGCGGGCCGGGGAGTTGTGGCGGGTGAGGGTGGCGGCGCCCACGCCCGGACTCGGCCCGCTGGCCCTGACGCTTCATGCGGAGACGGCGGCACTGGCCGAGGACACGGTGGGGGTGACGCCATGACCGGGATGGGACGCGGTGCCGCGAGGGCTGCGACCGGGTGGCTCCACGTACGTGGATCCTGTGGCCCCGGTCGCGGACGGAGCCGGGGCCGAGACCCGGACCAGGGCCTGGCCGACCGGGACAGGGGGCTGGCGACGGTGTGGGTGGCGATGACCACGGCTACCTTGTGTGCGGTGTTCGCTGTCGTGCTGGCGCTCGGACAGGTGGTGGCCGCTCGGCACCGGGCCGGCGCAGCGGCTGACCTGGCGGCTCTGGCCGCGGCCGACCGGGCCCTGCAAGGGTCCAAGGAGGCATGCGGGGCGGCCGAGGAGGTGGCCGCGGCACAGGGGGCCGTGGTGGTCCGGTGCGTGGTGCGAGGAGAGATCGCCGATGTGACGGCCCGGGTGCGTTTCGGGCCGTACGAACCGGCGGTCAGGTCCCGGGCAGGGCCTCCGGTGGCTGTTCCCGACTCTCCGGAGCCGTCGCCTCCGACGACTCCGGACGGTCCGGCTCCCCAGGCTCCGGCGGAGCACATCGGAGAAGCTCGCTGAGGAGACGCACGGCGCCGCGTTTGTGCAGTGGATCGTTGCCGTTGCCGCACTTGGGGGATTGGATGCAGGACGGGCAGCCGGCCTCGCATTCGCAGGACGCGATGGCCTGGCGGGTCGCGGTCAGCCATGCGCGGGCGGTGTGGAAGGCCCGCTCGGCGAATCCGGCGCCGCCCGGATGCCCGTCGTACACGAAGACCGTGGGCAGGAGAGTGTCCGGGTGCAACGGTACGGAGACGCCACCGATGTCCCATCGGTCGCAGGTGGCGAAGAGCGGCAGCATCCCGATCGAAGCGTGCTCCGCGGCGTGCAGGGCGCCGCCGAGGATCTCCGGGTTGATGCGGGCGGCGTCGAGCTGATCCTGCGTGACGGTCCACCACACGGCGCGCGTGCGCAGAGTGCGGGGCGGCAGATCCAGCTTGGTCTCGCCGAGGACCTCGCCGGTGATCAGTTTGCGACGCAGGAAGGAGACGACCTGGTTGGTGACTTCCACGGAGCCGTAGCAGAGCCGCCCGTCGCCCCATGGGATCTCGGTGTCGGTCTCCAGGACGGCGATGGCGGTGGTGTCGCGGGCGGTCGTCGAGTACGGCGGGTTGGCCTCTTCGACCAGGGCCACCGAATCCTCCAGATCCAGCTTCCGGACCAGATAGGTGCGGCCCTGGTGGAGATGGACGGCGCCTTCATGGACGGCGGTGTGCGAGGCAGCCTCGTCGACGGTGCCCAGCAGCCGGCCGGTGCGCTCCTCGACGATCTGGACGGGGCGGCCGCCCTCGCCCCGGATGTCGGTGAGATCGGCGGCGCGCTCGCGGCGCGTCCAGTGCCAGCCCGACGTCCGTCTGCGCAGCAGCTTCGCGGCTTCCAGCTGCGGCAGCAGTTCGGCCACGGCCGGGCCGAAGAGCTCCAGATCGGCTTCGGTGAGCGGCAGCTCCGCAGCGGCGGCGCACAGGTGCGGGGCGAGGACGTACGGGTTGTCCGGGTCGAGGACGGTCGACTCGACGGGCTGCTGGAACAGCGCCTCGGGATGGTGGACGAGGAAGGTGTCCAGCGGGTCGTCGCGGGCGACCAGGACGGCCAGTGCGCCCTGGCCGGAGCGTCCGGCGCGTCCCGCCTGCTGCCACAGCGACGCCCTGGTGCCCGGATAGCCGGCGATGACGACGGCGTCGAGGCCGGACACGTCCACGCCGAGTTCGAGGGCGGTGGTGGCGGCAAGGCCGAGCAGTCGGCCGGAGTGCAGGGCGCGCTCCAGGGCGCGGCGTTCCTCGGGGAGATAGCCCCCGCGGTAGGCGGCGACCCGGGCGGGCAGGGAGCGGTCCACCTCGGCGAGGCGTTCCTTGGCGATGACGGAGATCAGCTCGGCGCCGCGCCGGGAGCGTACGAAGGCGACCGAGCGGACGCCCTGGACGGTCAGATCGGTGAGGAGATCGGCGGTCTCGGCGGTGGCGGTACGGCGGACGGGCGCGCCCTTCTCACCGTGCAGCTCGGTCAGGGGCGGCTCCCACAGGGCGAAGACCAGCTCGCCGCGCGGCGAGGCGTCGTCGGCGACCTCCTTGACCGGGAGACCGGTGAGGCGGCCCGCCGCGACGGCGGGCTCCGCCGCGGTGGCCGAGGCCAGGAGGAAGACCGGATCCGCTCCGTAGCGGGCGCACAGGCGGCGCAGCCTGCGTACCACCTGGGCGACGTGGGAGCCGAAGACACCGCGGTAGGTGTGGCACTCGTCGATGACGACAAAGCGCAGGGCGCGCAGGAAGGAGGACCAGCGGGGGTGGGACGGGAGTATCCCGCGGTGCAGCATGTCGGGATTGGTCAGGACGTAGTTGGCGTACTGGCGCACCCATTCGCGTTCCTCGACGGGGGTGTCGCCGTCGTAGACCGCAGGCCTGATGGCGTTGCCGAGCGGTGCCGCGAGCTCCTTCACCGCACGCCTCTGATCGGCGGCCAGGGCCTTGGTGGGGGCGAGATACAGGGCCGTCGCGCCACGGCCGTTCGGGGCCTCGGAGCCGTCGAGCAGGGCGGTGAGTACCGGGGCGAGGTACGCGAGCGACTTACCGGAAGCCGTGCCTGTGGCGATGATCACGGACTCGCCGTCCAGGGCGTGCTCGGCGGCGGCGGCCTGGTGCGCCCACGGATGGCCGATTCCGGCCTTCTGGATCGCGGCGATCACTTCTGGCCGGATGCGATCGGGCCAGATGGCATGGGTTCCCGTGCGCGGGGGCAAGTGCTCCGTATGAGTGATGCGCGCGGACCGGCCCGCCACTGCGGCGAGCCGGTCGAGGACCATGGCGGGAGAGGGGCGGGAGTCCCTGTTCTCGGCTGGTCGACTGGGGCGGTGATTCTTGGCCATCGGCACCGAGTGTGTCACTGGCGTGACGGACAATGGTCCCAAGGCGTCGTGCATGGCTGCTGGTAAGTGATTGAATGCCATCGCGGCTGGCGATCCGTCCCCTGGCTCCGCCGGGGAGACCGAGGGGCGACCGCTCGATAGCAAGGTGCTGGAGGATCCGTGGACCTGTCCTTGTCGACTCGCAATGTGTCCGGCCCTGGTGGCGACCGTACGGTCGTCGAGGTCGGTGGCGAGATTGATGTGTATACCGCGCCCAAGCTGCGCGAGCAGTTGGTCGAGTTGGTGAATGACGGCAGCTACCACCTGGTTGTCGACATGGAAGGCGTCGATTTCCTCGACTCCACCGGCCTCGGCGTGCTCGTGGGCGGCCTGAAGCGTGTCCGGGCCCATGAGGGCTCGCTGCGCCTGGTCTGCAACCAGGAGCGCATTCTCAAGATCTTCCGGATCACTGGTCTGACCAAGGTGTTCCCGATTCACACCACGGTCGACGAGGCCGTTGCGGCCACCGACTGACGGCCGGTCCGCGGTCGGTCCGCGGTCCGACCAGCGGTGGGTGTACCGGCAGCCGTGACCGGCGGCCGGTGCCGCGCAGGTGGCCTGGATGGCCGGTTGCCGCAGTCAGGCAGTCGGTGCCGGTGGCCGGGAGACTGGGCAGCCAGTGCTCCGGTTGCTGGGCAGCTGATCGGCGGCCGGTCGGTTGTCGGTCGGCCGGCCGGCGGGTGGTCGGTTGCCTGCCGACCGGTCGTCTGGCGGGCGGTCAGTCGCTTGTCGGTCGGCTGTCGGCTGTTCGGTCGCTCGGGTGGCCCGTCCGCCGGTCGGCAGACGGACCGGACGTCAGTGGGCCGGCTGTCCGGCGCCGCCGATCAGATCGGTCGGCCGTCGGGTTCGTCGGTTCCGGAAGAAGTTCGGAAGAAATCCGGAAGCAGTCCGAAATGAACGCGAAGAGAAGACCGGAAGAAGACCCGAAGAAGAGCCGGGGTATCCGGGCAGCGTGCCCGGGCCGCCGGGATGCACGCCCGTACGTCTGAGGGGGATCCCATGGCCACCGTTGAACTCCGCTTCAGTGCCCAGCCCGAACACGTCAGGACGGCCCGTCTCGTGGCAGCCGCCGTGGCGCGCCGGGCGGGGGTCGATGAAGCCGTGCTCGACGAGGTCAGACTCGCCGTCGGTGAAGCCTGCAGCCGCGCAGTCGGGCTGCACCGCAGTCATGGCATCGCCGCTCCCGTCTCGGTCGTCCTGATCGAGGAGGAGAAGTCCTTCTCGATCGAGGTCGGCGACGAGGTGCCAGGGCCGGGCGCCGAACCTGAGCCCGGCGGGTCCGCCGAGGCCCCCGCGACACGCGGCGCCACGCCCGGCGTGGGGCTCGATGGGCCGGATTACGACGCCGACGGCGAGGACGAGATGGGTCTCGCGGTCATCAGCGGCCTCGTCGACGATGTGGAAGTCAGATCGGGGGCCAACGGCGGAGTGATCCGCATGAGCTGGCCGAAGACGCCAGTGACGGTGCTTCCCTGAGGCTCTGCAGCCATCACGGGCGGTCCGCCGGTCCCGATCCTGTCGGATTCCTCCCCCGAACCATCCCCGACCCATTTCTTGATCCGTCTTTTGAGGCCCTGCTGAGCAGGGCCTTTTTTCATTTCTATGTGATCATTGATCTACGGAAAATGCGCCTGCCCCATTACTGCATTCGGGTCGATCTGTGGGCACGATCATTTACCGATCCGCTCGAGAAGGTCAATTACATTTACCGCGCACTGTTTTGATCGGCTTCCGCTCCTTACAATCCGTCCACGTCTTGAGCGCTGAGCGTCAAGGAGGACGTATGGCGGAGTTCTTCAACACCCCACTGGCAGGACTGACGCAAGATTCCGCACTTTCCACCCCTTCCGGCCGGCCCGCATCTCTCGCGGCCGCGGTGCTCACCGATGACGATCGCGTCATCGTGGTCGCCGTCGCGGCCGTTGCTGTAGCCGCGCTGGTCGTCGCCCGACTGCTGGTGCGTCAGGTGCTGGCGGCCGGTGAGGGCACCGACCGTATGAAGGAGATCGCGGCAGCTGTCCAGGAAGGCGCGAATGCCTATCTGGCCCGGCAGCTGCGCACCGTCGGCATCTTTGCCGTCGTGGTCTTCTTCCTGCTTCTGCTGCTTCCGGCCGACAACTGGTCGCAGCGCGCGGGCCGTTCGTTGTTCTTCCTGGTGGGTGCGCTTTTCTCGGCGACCACCGGATACATCGGGATGCGGCTCGCCGTACGCAGCAATGTCCGTGTGGCCGCTGCCGCGCGGGAGGCGACGCCCGCGGAGGGTGAACCCGAAAAAGATCTCACTGCCGTTTCGCACAAGGCGATGAAGATCGCTTTTCGCACGGGCGGCGTGGTCGGCATGATCACCGTGGGTCTCGGTCTGCTCGGGGCTTCCTGTGTCGTCCTCGCCTATGCCGCCGACGCTCCGAAGGTGCTGGAGGGCTTCGGCCTCGGTGCTGCGCTGATCGCGATGTTCATGAGGGTCGGCGGCGGCATCTTCACCAAGGCCGCGGACGTCGGCGCCGACCTCGTCGGCAAGGTGGAGCAGGGCATCCCGGAGGACGATCCGCGCAACGCCGCCACCATCGCCGACAACGTGGGCGACAACGTCGGCGACTGTGCGGGCATGGCCGCCGACCTCTTCGAGTCGTACGCCGTGACGCTCGTCGCCGCGCTCATCCTCGGCAAGGCCGCCTTCGGCGACGCCGGACTGGCCTTTCCGCTGATCGTTCCGGCGATCGGCGTGGTCACCGCGATGATCGGGATCTTCGCGGTCGCCCCGCGGCGCGCCGACCGCAGCGGAATGACCGCCATCAACCGTGGATTCTTCATCTCCGCGGTGATCTCGCTCGTCCTGGTCGGCGTGGGCGTCTTCGTCTATCTGCCGTCCTCGTACGCGGATCTGCACGGTGTCACCGACAGCGCCGTCACCTCGCACGGCGGTGACCCACGGGTCTTCGCCCTGATCGCCGTCGCCATCGGCATCGTGCTGGCCGCCCTGATCCAGCAGCTGACCGGCTACTTCACCGAGACCGGCCGGCGCCCCGTCAGGGACATCGGCAAGTCTTCGCTGACCGGTCCGGCCACCGTCGTACTCGCCGGTATCTCCATCGGTCTGGAGTCCGCCGTCTACACGGCGCTGCTGATCGGCCTGGGCGTCTACGGGGCGTTCCTGCTCGGCGGTACGTCGATCATGCTGGCGCTCTTCGCGGTGGCCCTGGCAGGGACCGGACTGCTCACCACCGTCGGTGTCATCGTCGCCATGGACACCTTCGGCCCGGTCTCCGACAACGCGCAGGGCATCGCGGAGATGTCCGGCGACGTCACCGGCGCCGGCGCGCAGGTCCTCACCGACCTGGACGCCGTCGGCAACACCACCAAGGCCATCACCAAGGGCATCGCCATCGCCACGGCCGTACTGGCGGCCTCGGCGCTCTTCGGTTCGTATCGCGACGCGATCGCCACCGCCGTCGACGACGTGGGGGCCAAGGCCGGGGAGATGACCCTCAGCCTGGACATCTCGCAGCCCAATAACCTGGTGGGCCTGATCCTCGGTGCCGCGGTCGTCTTCCTCTTCTCCGGGCTGGCGATCAACGCGGTGTCCCGGTCCGCCGGATCCGTGGTCTACGAGGTGCGACGGCAGTTCAGCGAGCACCCCGGGATCATGGACTACAGCGAGAAGCCGGAGTACGGACGCGTCGTCGACATCTGCACCAAGGACGCCCTGCGCGAGCTCGCCACGCCCGGCCTGCTCGCGGTCCTGGCGCCGATCGCCGTCGGGTTCACGCTCGGTGTCGGGGCACTCGGTTCGTATCTCGCGGGCGCCATCGGCACCGGCACGCTGATGGCGGTCTTCCTCGCCAACTCCGGTGGCGCGTGGGACAACGCCAAGAAGCTCGTCGAGGACGGCCATTACGGCGGCAAGGGCAGTGAGGCCCATGCCGCGACCGTCATCGGTGACACGATCGGCGACCCGTTCAAGGACACTGCGGGACCGGCGATCAACCCGCTGCTCAAGGTGATGAACCTGGTCGCGCTGCTCATTGCCCCGGCGGTGGTGCAGTTCAGTTACGGGCAGGACGCGAGCGCCGGTGTGCGGGCGGCGGTCGCGGTGCTGGCCATCGTCGTCATCATCGGCGCCGTCTACGTCTCCAAGCGGCGCGGGGTCGCCGTGGGGGACGAGGAGGGCCCCGGTGACGGGGCCGGGGGCGGAGGCAGGCCCGCCGAGTCGCCCGGAGAGGCGGCGGTTTCGTGAGGCGGTGACGGGAAGAGGGTGGTGGGGCGGTGGTACGTAGCCGCCCTCGGCCCATGACCGGGCGGGCGACGCACTCTGATGTGTCGTCCGCCCGCGGTCCATTCGGTTGCCCGGCGGCGGGGCGCCGGGCAAGACGCCCGTCGGCAGCCCCGTCCGGGTGCTTGCTCGTGCAGGTGTTCACCCGTCCGGAGGGCTGTGGAGAGCCGCGTGGGTGAGTTGTATCTCCCTCATTTCCCTTGGTGCAAATGGCTACAAAAGGCCTCTCATCGGACGCCCGGCACCCGGATGGAGGGCGCCCGACGTGTAAGTTCCGGGGCCGAGAGCCTTGGAAGGGACCGATCCGGTGAACAAGAAGCTTGCGGCCGCGCTGTCCGGCGGTGCGGTACTGGTACTTACGCTGTCGGGCTGCAGCAGCGACGACAACAGCGACAAGGTGAACGACTGGGCCAAGACCGTCTGCGACAAGGTCCAGCCCCAGCTCCAGAAGATCGCGAACGCCAACGCCGCCATCCAGCAGCAGACCGCGGACAACAGCAAGCCCGCCGACGTCCAGAAGACCGACTCGGCCGCCTTCCAGCAGATCTCGCAGGCGTACAAGGCTCTGGGCGCGGCTGTCGATTCGGCGGGCGCGCCGCCGGTCGACGGTGGCGAGACCACGCAGAAGGAGGCCGTGAAGGAGCTGAACGCCTCCTCCGCGGCGTACGCGAACCTGGAGAAGAAGGTCGACGCCCTCGACACGAAGGACCAGGCGAAGTTCGCCGACGGCCTCAAGGGCATCGCGGACGAGCTGAACAAGATCAGCACCAGTGGTGACGAGGCCCTGAGGAAGCTCCAGTCCGGCGAGGTCGGCACCGCGATGGCGAAGCAGAAGGGCTGCCAGAAGCCGACGGCCTCGGTGGCGCCGAACACCGCCTCCCCGAAGCCGGGCGCCCCGGCGCCGTCCGCTTCGCCCAGCAAGAAGCCGTAACCGGACGGCCGCGGCAGTTGTAGCTGATGCGGCAGGCGCGGCGGGTGTAGCGATTGCAGCCGTTGTGCGTACGGCCCGGCGGCCCCGGTGGGCGCCGGGCCGCTGCCGTTGTCAGTGGGAGCGGCCACAATGAGGGGGTGAGTACGACCAGTCTCCCCGCGCCCGACCGTTCGCCCCGGCTCCGTGAAGCCCTGCTCGCCGCCGCCTTCACCGCCGACGGGCTCCTCGACCTGCTCGGTGCCCCCGCCTACGCCGCGCTCGCCCGCAGCGAGACGGTCCCGGCACTGCGGGCCACCCGGGGCGATTCCCCGCTCGACACACTGGTGCGGCTCTTCCTGCTCCAGCACCCGGTCCCGTACGAGCGGGCCCGCGCCGCGCTCCCCCTGGCCGAGTGCGTCGAGGACGGCTGGGTGACCCACACCGCCGGCGAAGTACGGGCCACGGTCGACGTGCGGCCGTACGGCGGGCCAGAAGGGCAGGACTGGTACATCGTCTCCGACCTGGGGTGTGCGGTCGGCGGCGCGGGCGGCATCGGCTCAGGCGAGGAGGGCGTGGTCCTCGGAGTCGGCGGGGCGTCCACCACGCTCGCGGGCATCACCGTCCGTACACCAGTCGCCTCCGCGCTCGACGTCGGTACGGGCTCCGGCATCCAGGCGCTGCACGCCTCGCAGCACGCCACCCGGGTCACCGCCACCGACCTCAACCCGCGAGCGCTGGACTTCACCCGGCTGACGCTCGCCCTCTCCGGCGTCGCCCCGGCCGATCTGCGTCAGGGCTCCCTGTACGAGCCGGTCGGCACGGAGACGTACGACCTGATCGTTTCCAACCCGCCGTTCGTCATCTCGCCCGGTGCCCGCCTCACCTACCGCGACGGCGGCATGGGCGGCGACGACCTGTGCCGGACCCTGGTGCAGCAGGCGGGCGACCGGTTGAACGAAGGCGGATACGCCCACTTTCTTGCCAACTGGCAGCACATCGAGGGCGAGGAGTGGCAGACCCGGCTGAGTTCCTGGGTGCCGCACGGCTGTGATGCCTGGATCGTGCAGCGCGAGGTCCAGGACGTCACGCAGTACGCGGAGCTGTGGCTGCGCGACAGCGGCGACCACCGCACGGACCCCGCCGAGTACGCCGCGCGGTACGACGCCTGGCTGGACGAGTTCGAGGCCCGCAAGACCAAGGGCGTGGGCTTCGGCTGGGTCACCCTGCGGAAGTCCGCCGCGGCTGCCGCCGGGAATCCGTCCGTCGTGATCGAGGAGTGGCCGCACGCGGTGGAGCAGCCGCTCGGACCCGCCGTCCAGGCCCACTTCGTCCGTCAGGACTACCTCCGCGAACAGGATGACGCGGCGCTCCTGGCCGGGCATTTCACCCTCGCCGCCGAGGTCGTGCAGGAACAGGTCGGGCTCCCGGGCGCGGAGGACCCCGAGCACGTGGTGCTCCGTCAGAACCGTGGCATGCGGCGTGCGACGAAGGTCGACGCCGTCGGCGCCGGCTTCGCGGGCGTGTGCGACGGGACGCTGCCCGCGGGCCGGATCCTGGACGCGATCGCCCAGTTGATGAACGAGGACCCGGTGCTGCTGCGCGACCGCACTCCGCAGGCGATCCGGCTACTGGTGGAGGAGGGCTTCCTGGAGCCGGTGCCGTCGACGAGTTGATCGGCTTGTTCGAGTTGATCGAGCCGATCACGTTGCCGTGATCCCGGGCCCGGCGGCTGCCTCCCCTGCTGTCGCACCCTTTGGCGGACTCCGTCACCGGGCTCCGCTCCAGTTCGGGCGCGTACTGCGTTACGTATTGAACGGGCTCGCCATCAGCGCCTTCACGTTCACCGTCGCCGGTCCGTCGCGGAGGCTGTGGATTCCGGTTGGCTCACCGGGCCGGTGTCGCCCCCGGCCCCAGGCCCCGAGCTTGCGGGGTGGGTGAATCCGGCCATTCACCCGAGGTTCGCGTCCACGACGCCCTGGGGTGGCAGCCTCCCTCGGGACCGGCACGGATCCGGCCGGGCAGGGAATGGGAGGCGTACGGACATGGAGAGCGGACCTGCGGTCTTCGCCGGAACGGCATTCGCGCTGTTCGGCGCCGCGCTGCTGCTGTGGACGGGGGCGCGCGTGCTGCACCGTGCGCCGGTGGCACACGGAGTGAGCCCTATCGCTTCCGTCGCTCTCGCCACTGTGTTCGGCGTACTTTTTCTCGTCCTCGGTGTGTGGTGCTTCACTCGTATCTGATCCACTTTCCACCGGATCCGGCCCCGAGGGCCTCGGCAGCCATGGCGGGGAGGCGAAAAACACGCCCGGGGCGCCCGGGTGCCCGACGCCGGAAGTCCCGCTCCCCAGTGCCGCCACACCACTCGGAAACCCGCAGGCAGCGGCCGTGTCCACAGGGGAGCGGGTGGTCCGGGCGGCAGGAATGGCGGAAGTCGGGTTACCGTTCGAGTGGCCGTTGCGGGCTTTTGCCGTTTGACACGGGGGCGGGTTGTACCGTCACACTCCGCAGCGACAGCACCGTCGGCAGCGTCATCGCGCTGCCCGGATGCCCACTGAGTGTCGACCGGAGAGAAGAGCGAAGTTGTCCCCGACCAGCGAGACCGCACAGGGCGGCCGCCGACTCGTCATCGTCGAGTCGCCTGCCAAGGCGAAGACGATCAAGGGCTACCTCGGCCCCGGATACGTCGTCGAGGCGAGCGTCGGGCACATCCGCGACCTGCCGAACGGCGCCGCAGAGGTCCCCGACGAGTACACCGGCGAGGTCCGTCGGCTCGGCGTTGACGTCGAGCATGACTTCCAGCCCATCTATGTCGTCAACGCGGACAAGAAGGCGCAGGTCAGGAAGCTCAAGCAGCTGCTGGCCGAGTCCGACGAACTCTTCCTCGCCACCGATGAGGACCGCGAGGGCGAAGCCATCGCGTGGCACCTGCAGGAAGTTCTGAAGCCCAAGGTCCCGGTCCACCGGATGGTCTTCCACGAGATCACCAGGGACGCGATCCGGGAGGCGGTGGCCAACCCGCGCGAGCTCAATCAGCGCATGGTCGACGCCCAGGAGACCCGCCGTATCCTCGACCGTCTCTACGGCTACGAGGTCTCGCCCGTCCTGTGGAAGAAGGTCATGCCGCGCTTGTCGGCCGGCCGCGTCCAGTCCGTGGCGACCCGTCTCGTCGTCGAGCGGGAGCGCGAGCGCATCGCCTTCCGCTCCGCCGAGTACTGGGACCTGACCGGCACCTTCGCCACCGGCCGCACCGGTGACGCCTCCGACCCGTCGGCCCTCACCGCCCGCCTCAGCGCGGTTGACGGCCGCCGGATCGCCCAGGGCCGTGACTTCGGTCCGGACGGGCAGCTGAAGTCCGGCTCCGGCCAGACGCTGCACCTGGACGAGACGAACGCCCGCGCCCTGGCCGCCGCGCTCGCCGATGCCACGTTCTCCGTACGGTCCGTCGAGTCGAAGCCGTACCGCCGCTCCCCGTACGCCCCGTTCCGGACGACGACCCTCCAGCAGGAGGCGAGCCGGAAGCTGGGCTTCGGAGCCAAGGCCACCATGCAGGTCGCGCAGAAGCTGTACGAGAACGGCTTCATCACCTACATGCGTACTGACTCCACGACTCTCTCCGACACCGCGATCTCCGCGGCGAGGGCGCAGGTCACGCAGCTGTACGGCGCCGACTACCTGCCGGACAAGCCGCGTACGTACGCCGGGAAGGTCAAGAACGCGCAGGAGGCGCACGAGGCGATCCGCCCCTCCGGCGACCGCTTCCGCACCCCTGCCGAGACCAACCTCACCGGCGACCAGTTCCGGCTCTACGAGCTGATCTGGAAGCGGACCGTCGCCTCCCAGATGAAGGACGCGGTCGGCAACTCCGTCACCGTCAAGATCGGCGGCCGGGCGAGCGACGGCCGGGACGCCGAGTTCTCCGCGTCCGGCAAGACCATCACCTTCCACGGCTTCATGAAGGCGTACGTCGAAGGCGCCGACGACCCGAACGCCGAGCTCGACGACCGTGAGCGGCGCCTCCCGCAGGTCGCCGAGGGCGACGCGCTGTCCGCCGAGGAGATCTCGGTCGACGGCCACGCCACCAAGCCGCCGGCCCGTTACACCGAGGCTTCGCTGGTCAAGGAGCTCGAAGAGCGCGAGATCGGCCGCCCGTCGACGTACGCCTCGATCATCGGCACGATCCTGGACCGCGGCTACGTCTTCAAGAAGGGCACGGCCCTGGTGCCGTCCTTCCTCTCCTTCGCCGTGGTCAACCTGCTGGAGAAGCACTTCGGCCGGCTCGTCGACTACGACTTCACCGCGAAGATGGAGGACGATCTCGACCGCATCGCACGGGGCGAGGCCCAGGCCGTGCCGTGGCTGAGGCGCTTCTACTTCGGCGCGGGCGCCGGCGACACGGCCGGAGCGGGCGCGGCCTCCGACGCGGGCAACGGCGACGGCGACCACCTCGGCGGTCTGAAGGAGCTCGTCACCGACCTCGGCGCGATCGACGCGCGGGAGATCTCCTCGTTCGCCGTCGGCAACGACATCAAGCTCCGCGTCGGCCGGTACGGCCCGTACATCGAGCGCGGCGAGAAGGACTCCGAGGGCCACCAGCGCGCGGACGTGCCGGAGGACCTGGCGCCCGACGAGCTGTCCGTCGAGCACGCGGAGGAGTTGCTGGCCAAGCCGAGCGGCGACTTCGAGCTCGGTGCGGACCCGGTCACCGGGCACCAGATCATCGCCAAGGACGGGCGGTACGGCCCGTACGTCACCGAGGTGCTGCCCGAGGGCGCCCCGAAGACCGGCAAGAACGCGGTGAAGCCGCGGACGGCCTCGCTCTTCAAGTCCATGTCGCTGGACACGGTGACGCTGGCCGACGCGCTCAAGCTGATGTCGCTGCCGCGTGTCGTCGGCGAGGACGCCGAGGGCGTCGAGATCACCGCGCAGAACGGCCGATACGGTCCGTACCTGAAGAAGGGCACGGACTCGCGTTCGCTGACCTCCGAGGATCAGCTCTTCGACATCACCCTTGAAGAAGCCCTCGCGATCTACGCCCAGCCCAAGCAGCGCGGCCGCGCCGCCGCGAAGCCGCCGCTGAAGGAACTGGGCACGGACCCGGTGAGCGGGGCTCCGGTCGTGGTCAAGGACGGGCGTTTCGGTGCGTACGTCACCGACGGCGAGACCAACGCGACGCTGCGGACCGACGACAGCGTCGAGACCATCACGCCGGAGCGCGGCTACGAGCTGCTCGCCGAGAAGCGCGCCAAGGCGCCCGCCAAGAAGACGGCGAAGAAGGCCCCGGCCAAGAAGGCGACCGCGAAGAAGACGGCGACCAAGAAGACGACCGCGGCCAAGAAGACGACGGCGGCCAAGAAGACCGCGGCGAAGACGACCACCGCGAAGAAGACGACCACCGCGAAGAAGACGACGGCCGCCAAGAAGACGACTGCGGCGAAGTCGACTGCTGCGGCGACTGTGGAGGACTGACCGTACGACGGGTCCGATCGCCGGAGGGGCTGGGTTTTCCAGCCCCTCCGGCGTTTGCGTGCCGGGGCGGGCGGGGAGTGGGACGGTGCCTGCGCGGGCCGTTCCCCTGCCCGCCCCTTCCCGAACCGGGGCTCTGCCCCGGCCTCCGCTCCTCAAACGCCGGAGGGCTGGAAAGCCACCTCGGTCGCGGGAGAGTCCGGGTACGACCCGTCCATTGCCGGAGGGGCTGGGGCCCCGGGCGCCCATATGTTCGGGCTGGGCCTCCGGGGACCCCTCCGCTCCGGATAGGCTGGGCGGATGACGCGAGCCGAGCAGCCAACGGTCGTGAGCCCCACCTCCGACACACTTGCCGCAGACTCACGCGAGCGCGCCGTACGAGCCCTGTTGCGTGTTCCCCCGCTGAAGCGGTTGTGGAGCGCCCAGCTCGTCGGCAGTATCGGCGATGCACTCGCCCTTCTCGTGCTGGTGCTGATGTCGCTGCAAGCGGCGGTCCTCGAGGGCTCATTCGGAGCCGGGTACCGAGGGGCGGCGTTTGCCGTCGCCGCGGTGTTCGGTGCCCGGATCCTTGCCACCCTGCTCTTCGGAGCCGTACTCCTGGGGCCGCTGACGACGCTCACCGCGCCCGGAGGACCGCTGGACCGGCGGTGGCTGATGATCGGGACGGACGGGCTGCGGCTCGCGCTGCTGGTCGTCGCACCGCTGTGGATCGACTGGATGCCCGACAAGGCGCTCATGATGATCCTCATCACCGTTTTCGTCGTCGGCGCAGCCGAACGCCTGTGGACGGTCGCCAAGGACGGTGCCGCCCCCGCGCTGCTGCCTGCCCCGCCCCCCGAAGGCGCCGCTGTACGTTCGCTGCCCGACCACCTCGACGCACTGCGCCGGCTCTCCGTCCGTACCGACTTCGCCGCCATTCCGGCCGCCGCGGTCGTCCTGCTGATCGCCACGCTCATCGGCAACCTGCTGGGCTCGGGCCTGGAGTGGTTCTCGCTCCACCAGGCGGCCCTCGGCTCGTACGTGGCGGCCGGGCTCTTCTCGGCCTCGATCTCCACCCTGTACTTCCTGGAACTGCCCGGTACGCAGACGCCCCGCCCGCGCTCGCCGCTGGAGGGCCTGCGCCGGCCGTCGGCCGGCAGCGGACCCGGCAAGGGGCGCACCGGAGCCGTACCACTGATCGTCGGCGCCTCGGCCATCGTCGCCGGGGCCATTGCCGCCGCTGCCGCCGTCGCCGTACTGCACGCCGCCGAGCTGGGGGGCGGGCCCGCCACCTTCGCCCTGCTGATCCTCGGCCTGACCGGCGCCACGGGTGTCGGCATCCGTACCGCGGGGAAGGTGCTGCCCGCGCTGTCGCGGCGCCGGCTGCTGGCGCTGGCCATCGCCGTCACCGGCATCGGGCTCCTCGCCATGGGCCTCGTGCCGGACACGGCGACCGTGCTCATGATCGCGGTGCTCGCCGGATACGCGGCGGGTGTCGCCGCCGGCACCGGTCATGTCCTGGTCGACCAGGAGACCGAGGAGTTCCACCGGGCCAGGACCACGGAACACCTCCAGGCCGTCGTACGGGTGCTCATCGCGCTCGGCGCGCTCGCGGGGCCGCTGCTGGCCGCCGCGATCGGCACCCACCGGCTGACCTCCGGCGACTTCGTCTTCGCCCACGGCGGAGCGGCCTTCGCCCTGATGCTGATCGGCGCGCTGCTGCTGCCCGTCGCCGTGATCGTCCTCGCGAAGACGGACGACCGCTCCGGTGTGCCGCTGCGCCGCGATCTGCGCGAGGCGCTGCGCGGCGGCGACCCCGCCGTCGCCCCCGCCGCGACCGGTTTCTTCCTCGCCCTGGAGGGTGGCGACGGCGCCGGCAAGTCCACCCAGGTCGAGGCGCTCGCCGAGTGGATCCGTGCCAAGGGCCACGAGGTCGTCGTCACCCGCGAGCCGGGCGCGACCCCGGTCGGCAAGCGGCTGCGCTCGATCCTGCTCGATGTGTCGTCGGCCGGGCTCTCCAACCGGGCCGAGGCACTGCTGTACGCCGCCGACCGCGCCGAGCACGTCGACTCGGTCGTCCGTCCGGCGCTGGAGCGCGGCGCGATCGTCATCTCCGACCGCTACATCGACTCGTCCGTCGCCTACCAGGGCGCGGGCCGCGATCTCTCCCCGACCGAGATCGCCCGGATCTCGCGGTGGGCGACGAGCGGACTCGTTCCGCATCTGACGGTGCTGCTGGATGTCGCCCCGGAGACCGCGCGGGAACGGTTCACCGAGGCGCCCGACCGGCTGGAGTCCGAGCCGCCCGAGTTCCATGCCCGGGTGCGGTCCGGCTTCCTGACGCTGGCCGCGGCCGACCCGACCCGCTACCTGGTGGTGGACGCGGGCCAGGATCCGGAATCGATCACCACAGTCGTACGCCACCGGCTCGACCAGCTCCTTCCGCTCTCCGAGGCCGAGATCAAGGCCCAGGAGGAAGCGCGCAAGGCCGCCGAGGAGGAGGCCAGGCGCAAGGCCGAGGAAGAGGCGGCCCGCAAGGCCGAGGAGGAGCGGCTGGAGCAAGAGCGGCAGGCACAGCTCGCCAAGCTCCGTGCCGAGGAGGAGGAGCGCAAGCGCCGCGAGCTGGAGGAAGCACGCCGGCGCGAGGCCGAGCGGCAGGCGGAGGAAGCCCGGCAGCGCGCCGAGGAAGCCCGCCGTCTGGCCGAGGAGGAGCGGGTCAGGCGGGAGGCCGAGGAAGCGGCCCACGAGGCCGAGCAGGCCCGGCTGCGCAGGCAGGCCGAGGAGGAGGCCCGGCTGCGCAGGGAGGCCGAGGCGCGACGGCTGGAGAAGCAGCGCAAGGCTGAAGAGGCGCTGTTGCGGGCCGAGGAGGCCCGTCGGCAGGCCGAGGCCGAGGCGGCTGCCGCGGCGGAGTCGGCCCGGGCGGAGGAAGCCGCGTCGGCGTCCGTGCCGGACAACGAGATCACGGTGCCGACTCCGATCGTCAACCCGAACGATGTGACGCAGCCGGTGCCGTCGCCGGCCACCCCGTCCTCGCCCGGGTCCACGCCGTCCGACGAGGCCGAGACGGCGATGATTCCGAAGATCCACGACCGTTCGGGCCGTACCGAGCGCCCTGGTGCGGACGAGACGGCGGTTCTTCCTCCGGTACGGGACGTGCACGACGCTCGGGACACGAATCCGGCGGACCGGGTTCCGCGGGGCATCTTCCGTGACGAGCGCCCGGTAGAACCCGCTCGGGAGAACGAGAACGAGCGCACCCGCGAGCTTCCGCAGATCGGCGATCCGCACGCGGCGGCCCCGCGGCCGGTTCAGGACCACCGGGACGGCCGGGAACGTCCGGAACGCCAGGAACAGGAGGAGCGCCGGGGCCGGCGTCGTCGCCCCGACTGGGCCGAGGAGACTCCGCTGGACGATCTGCCGACGCTGGCGGACGAGCTGCTGGGCGACCACCGTGACGACGAGGGCTCGGGCTCCTCGGGCCGGGGGCGCCGGCCGCGCCGCTGATCGGCAGTCCGGATTCCGGGCAGGCTCGTCCGGCTGCCGGACTGCCGTCCCACCGTGCTGCCGGACTGCCGGACTGCCGGGATTGTCAGACCCGTCCCTCACAATGGGAAGCCGGATCGACAAGCAGCGACATCACAGCCGCGCGACCGCATCGCACGACGGCCGCGCGGCACACACCACCGGAAGGGCGGTGACCCATGACCGTATGGGACGACCTGGTCGGCCAGGACCGAGTGCAGAAGCAGCTCGGTGCAGCCGCCCGGGACGCCGATGAGCTGGTCACCGCCAACTCCGCGGGGGAGCCGGTGCCCCCGGGGTCGAAGATGACCCATGCCTGGCTGTTCACCGGCCCGCCGGGGTCCGGCCGTTCCACCGCCGCCCGCGCCTTCGCCGCCGCCCTCCAGTGCACCAGCCCCGACCGGGCGCTGGGCGGAGCACCGGGCTGCGGTTTCTGCGACGGCTGCCACACCAGCCTCATCGGTACCCACGCCGACGTCGAGGTGGTCCGTACCGATCTGCTCTCCATCGGTGTGAAGGAGACCCGCGAGCTGGTCCGCCGCGCCCAGCTCTCCCCGGCCGTCGGCCGCTGGCAGGTCATCGTCCTGGAGGACGCCGACCGGCTCACCGAAGGCGCGGGGAACGTCCTGCTGAAGGCAGTCGAGGAGCCCGCGCCGCGCACGGTATGGCTGCTCTGTGCGCCCGCCCTCGAAGACGTGCTGCCCACCATCCGTTCCCGCTGTCGTCACCTCACCCTGCGCACGCCGCCGGTGGACGCGGTGGCCGACGTCCTGATCCGGCGCGACGGCATCGATCCGGAGCGGGCCGCGTCCGCCGCCCGTGCCACCCAGGGCCACATCGACAGGGCCCGCCGCCTGGCCACCGACGAGGAGGCCCGTTCCCGTCGCGCCACCGTCCTCAAGCTGCCGCTGCGTGTCGAGGACATCGGGGGCTGCCTCAAGGCCGCCCAGGAGCTGATCGACACCGCCACCGATGACGCCAAGCAGGTCTCGGAGGAGGTCGATGCCAAGGAGACGGAGGAGATGAAGGCGGCGCTCGGTGCCGCCGCCGGTGGGCGGATGCCGCGCGGCACGGCCGGGGTGATGAAGGAGCTGGAGGACAGACAGAAGCGCCGCAAGACCCGTACCCAGCGCGACAGCCTCGATCTCGCGCTCACCGATCTGACCGGCTTCTACCGCGATGTACTGGCGATCCAGCTGGGCTCGCGCATCGCCATCGCCAACGCGGACGCACAGGACGCCCTCGACCGCATCGCCCGCTCCTCCACACCCGAGCGCACCCTGCGCCGGATAGAGGCGGTGATCGCCTGCCGCCGGGCGCTGGACCGCAATGTGGCCCCGCTGCTCGCGGTGGAGGCGATGACGATGGCGCTGCGCGCGGGCTGACGGCAGGCAGCCGTCGCCACCCATCGTCAGTTGTCAACGCGCATCACCGTTTATCACCACGTGTCACTTTCTGGCGTTGCTTTCACCCGTACGAGCGGGGAATCGGGTGAGCCGTCACGCGGCGACTACGCTCCGGGGATGGACACCAGGCGCCCGCTCCGCATCCTTGCCACCGCGCTCGGCACTGCCGGCCTCCTCATCTCCGGCTGCAGCAGCGGCAGTTCCACGAGCGCCTCACCGTCCGCCGCGTCCGTCCCGTCCGCCGCATCCGTCCCTGCCGCGCTCAAGCCGTACTACGCGCAGCAGTTGAACTGGCGGGACTGCGGCGTCGAGGGGTTCCAGTGCACGACGATGACGGCGCCCCTGGACTACGCGCAGCCGGACGGCGGCGACATCAAGCTGGCCGTCTCCCGTGTGAAGGCCACCGGACCCGGCAAGCGGATCGGCTCCCTCGTGGTGAATCCGGGCGGCCCCGGCGGTTCGGCCATCGGCTATCTCCAGAACTACGCGGCCGTCGGTTATCCCGCCCAGGTCCGGGCCCGCTACGACATGGTCGCCATCGACCCGCGCGGCGTGGACCGCAGTGAGCCCGTCGAGTGCCTCACCGGTCCGCAGCTGGACGCCTACACCCAGGTCGACCAGACACCCGACGACGCCGGCGAGGTCGCCAGGCTGAGCGGCGCCTACAAGCAGTTCGCAAGCGGCTGCGAGCGCCACTCCGGCGAGATCCTGCCGCATGTCTCCACCGTCGAGACGGCACGGGACATGGACATGCTGCGCGCCCTGCTCGGTGACGAGAAACTGCACTACGTCGGGGCTTCGTACGGCACTTACCTCGGTGCGACGTACGCCGAGCTCTTTCCCGCCCGGGTCGGCCGCCTGGTCCTGGACGGGGCGATGGACCCGTCGCTCCCCGCCGTCGAAGTGAACCGTGACCAGACCGCGGGCTTCGAGACCGCGTTCCAGTCCTTCGCCGCCGACTGCCTCAAGAAGGCCGACTGCCCGCTCGGCACCACCTCCACCGCCGACGCGGCCACCCGGCTGAAGCAGCTCTTCGCCCACCTCGACGCCCGGCCGATCCCCACCGGCGACTCCCGCGAACTCACGGAATCCCTCGCCACGACGGGAGTCATCGCCGCGATGTACGACGAGTCGGCCTGGCCCCAGCTCCGCGAGGCCCTCACCGGCGCCGAGAAGGGCGACGGCTCCGGCCTGCTCTCCCTGTCGGACAGCTACTACGAACGCGAACCGAACGGCACGTACGCGAACCTGATGTCCGCCAACGCTGCCGTGAACTGCCTGGACCTGCCGCCCGCCTTCGCCGACGCCGATGCCGCCGCCCAGGCGCTTCCGAGTTTTGAGAAGGCGTCCCCGGTCTTCGGCAGGACCTTCGCCTGGGCCGCCCTGAACTGCGCCCACTGGCCGGTCCGGCCCACCGGCATCCCCCACCGCATCGAGGCGAAGGGTGCGGACCCGATCGTCGTGGTCGGTACCACCCGTGACCCGGCCACGCCGTACAAGTGGGCCGAGTCCCTGGCCGGCCAGCTCTCCTCCGGCACCCTCCTCACCTACCGCGGCGACGGCCACACGGCCTACGGCCGCGGCAGCGACTGCATCGACACGGCGATCAACACCTACCTCCTGGACGGCACCCCGCCGAGCGAGGGCAAGCAGTGCTCCTGATTCCCCTCGGCCCACCACGGATCTGCCACTGACCTGCGAAAACGGTCCAGAAGCGGACTGGTGCGGAGCACCCCCGGAAACTGTGTAGACTTGGCGACGCTGCTGATCGCGCCGTGGTGCGACAGGGCGTGCCGCCTTAGCTCAGTTGGCCAGAGCAACGCACTCGTAATGCGTAGGTCTCGGGTTCGAATCCCGAAGGCGGCTCCGGAAGAACCCCAGGACTCACTCGCCGTGACCTGGGGTTTTTCTTATGCGCCCGTTCGTCCGCTGCCGTGCGGGGCCAGGACGACCTGTGGGCGAGGGCGTCCAGGGGTTCGACAGTCGGGGGCGTGGAGAACGGTTCGCCGGGCGCGGGCCGTCAGGGCGCTTCCCGGCGGACCGGCCAGGTGGGCCCGGCGTCCGGTGTCGTCGGGGAACGCGTCGAAGATTCCGGACGTCGAGGGGCCGAACCGGACGGCGAGCCAGGCGACGGGTGTCGGGTTCACCGTGGGCGCTGGTCAGGCCGGCGCGGAGGAATTCGGCGACGTCCTGTTCTTCGACGGGCTTCGCCTCGATGCACGCGAGGAGCGCACGCCGACGATTTCGTCCGCCTTCGGTAATTCGGTTTTCGCCCCGCAGAAACTTCTATTCCGTTGAATCTTCCGCCGTGGTCCGGTCGTGGATGTTCTGCGCAATGGCGGCGGGTCGTCCGGGAGCGAGTGCGGGCAGGGCGTGGCAGCCCGGGTGGTCGAGGGTGGCTTGCCCTGTCTCCCGGTTGACAGGCAGCGCCCTGGTGGGAGGGTTGAAGGGGGGGCGAGTCCCGCCCGGGACAGATGTGTCCAGGGCGGTCGCACGGCTCCTCGAGCGGCGGTTCGGCCCAGGTGGATCCGGGCTCCGGCAGAAGTGAATGCCATTTTCCATCCGTGCGAGGTCAGTGTTCCTCGCAGTGTTCCGCGCATGAGCTTTCGAAGCGGTGGGCACGGGCGACGCGATCGCTGAATCTGCATCATTTGAATTTCGAAACGGAGAATGTTTCGAAATGAGGCGTGTGGAGGTAATTCCATGAAGGCGCTGGTGTATGACGGGCCGCGGTCGGTGAGCGTCAAGGACGTGCCTGACGCGAGGATCGAACGGCCGACGGACGTGCTGGTGAAGATCACCTCGACGAACATCTGCGGGTCGGATCTGCACATGTATGAGGGGCGCACGGACATGGAGACGGGGCGTGTCCTGGGCCACGAGAACATGGGTGAGGTCGTCGAGGTCGGCGACGGCGTGGACCGGGTGCGGGTCGGGGACCTGGTCTGCCTGCCGTTCAACATCAGTTGCGGTTTCTGCCGCAACTGCGACAGGGGGCTGACGGCGTTCTGTCTGACCACGCCGGTGGATCCGAAGATGGCCGGCGCCGCGTACGGCTTCGCGGGGATGGGTCCGTACAACGGCGGTCAGGCGGAGCTCCTGCGGGTGCCGTACGGCGACTCCAACTGCCTGGTGCTGCCGGAAGAGGCGCGGGAGAAGCAGACCGACTACGTGATGCTGTCCGACATCTTTCCGACCGGCTGGCACTGCACCGAACTCGCCGGTGTGCAGCCGGGCGAGACCGTCGTCATCTACGGCGCCGGACCCGTCGGCCTGATGGCGGCCCTGTCGGCGAACCTCAAGAGCGCCGCCAAGGTGATGGTCGTGGACCGTCACGCCGACCGGCTGCGGCTGGCCGAGGAGATCGGGGCCATCCCCATCGACGACTCCAAGGTCTCACCGATCGACCAGATCAACGAGCACACCAACGGTCTGGGCGCGGACCGCGGGTGTGAGTGCGTGGGCTACCAGGCGCACGACGCGCAGGGGAAGGAGCATCCGAACCTGACGCTGAACAACCTGGTGCACTCGGTGAAGTTCACCGGCACCATCGGCGTCGTCGGTGTCTTCCTGCCGCACGACCCCGGCAGTCCGGACCAGCTGTACAAGGAGGACGGCGAGGTCGCCTTCGACTACGGCCTCTACTGGTTCAAGGGACAGTCGATGGGCACGGGACAGGCGAACGTCAAGGCCTACAACCGCCAGCTGTGCGCCCTGATCGAGCAGGGCAAGGCGAAGCCGTCGTGGATCGTCTCCCACGAGCTGCCGCTGGACCAGGCCCCCAACGGTTACCAGCACTTCGACGCCCGCGACGACGGCTGGACCAAGGTCGTCCTCCACCCCGACGGCAACAGCTGAATCCGGCCGGCCCCCGGGGATGACACCCGGGGGCGGCGCGGCCACGACAGCCCGGGGACCCCAACTGCCCGTACAACGCGCGTGACACCCGGGGGCGGCGCGGCCACGACGGGGAGGACGTTTCGCCCCGCCAGTCGGAACAGGCCCCGTGCGCGTGGGCCCCGACCGGGAGGCGGGGCCCACTCTTGCCCCGGCGCCACTCCCGGCGAGCGTGTACGCATCGGCGGACCGTCCGGCACCCGGCAGCTCACCAGCGCATATGGACGTCCTCGGCCCACCCGAGGAGCCGGTCCACGACGATCTCCCGGCTCTCGTCGTCCCGGACGCGGCCGCTGTCATGGCCGAAGCACTGGTCGGTGCGGTTGGCGATCAGGCCCGCTTCGGTACGGGTCGAGCGGTTGTGGAACGGGGCGAAGATCAGGCCCACCGCGGGCCGTTCGCCGGACGATGTGATGGTCCAGGGGGTCATGAAGTCGGCGGGCGACCAGCGCCACTCCAGCTCCTCACCGATCTTGGTGAGCCGCCCGTCGAGGCAGAGCGCGTTCTCGGTCGCGCCGGTGCCCGACGTCCAGCGTCCGCCGAACCGCAACCCCACCGTGTGGCCGTCCGTACGGCCCGAGGCGGCTCCCCGGTTCCAGCCGACCGAGCGCGGCCAGCGGCCCCGGCCGTGGTCGAGCACGGCCCAGGCGTCATCGTCGGACTCCAGGACCCGGTCCCCGATCCGGACCGTGCCGGTGGCCCGCTTCGTCCGGCCCCAGCGCCGCAGGTTCGCCCGGTGCAGCGGCTTCCTGGACCAGCCGCGGGCCGCCGGATTCAGCCGGCCGTCCGGCAGGCACAGATCGACCGGCTCGTTGATCTCACGTTCGTGCGTGGCCATGCGCGGACCCTATCGCTGCTGTTCACGTGCCCCATGACGCGAAGTGAGGAGGAGAACGGGATCTCCTGGGAGTGACGTGTACGCGGCTACCTTGGCGGCAATTCCCCCGATGTCAAGGAGAGTTCCGTGGAGCCGCCCATCCTCCGCAGACGTGCCCTGGCCGCGTGTACCGCCACCGTGGCCGTCGGCGTGCTCGCGCCGGCCGGTCCGGCCGGCAGCGCGTCCGCCGATCCCGCACCCCGCACCGCCGGTCCCACCGCCGCAGGCACCGACCAGCTCTCGCCTGGTCTGCTGACGGCCGTGCGCCGCGACCTCGGCCTGACCGCGGCCGAGGCGCGCGGCAGGATCGGTCACGAGTCCCGGGCGGCAGCCGTCGCCGCCGGGCTGAAGCGTTCCCTCGGCGTGGACTTCGCCGGGGCCCGGGTGAGCGGTGATGACGCCGTCCTGACCGTTGCCACCACCGATGCCGCGGACGCCGCCCGGATCGGCCGGGCGGGCGCGAGGGCGGTCGTCGTCGAACACGGTCCGGCCGAACGCGACAACGCGAAGGCCGCGTTGGACCGGCTGGCGCTGCACAAGGCCCCTGAGGGCATACCCGCCTGGTACGTCGCAGGCGCACTCGGCCATGGCCGGTCGGGAACCGCCGAACGTCCCCGCGCTGTGGGAACGCGGGTGGACAGGCAGTACGGCGCAGGCGTATCACCGCCGCGCGGCGGTGCCCGGGCCGGAGCGCATCCGGCCCGGGCCCTTTCGTGTGGTGATGCCAGGACGCGAACGGCCCGCTGCCCGGGGGGCGGCTGACGGGCCGCGGAGTAGCCTGGATGTGTACGGCTCCCGGTGAGCCGGTTCTGTCGGCCTGCGCATCGAAGGGGGCCGGTATCGCATGGACGCCCTGGTCACTGTCGTGATCGTCCTCGCGATGATCGCGATCGCAGCGTTCGTCATACATCAGCTCAATGCCCGCCATCGGCATCAGCATCTGCGTCCGGCGCACTACAAACACGGGCTGGCCGCGTTTGGGGAGGAACCTGCTTCGGGACGCTCTTCCCGGCTTGCTCCGGAGTCCGGCGCGGGTGAACAACGGCAAGGCGGAGGAGCTGGTTCCGGGGCAGACTCCGGCTCTGATTCCGGCTCTGATTCCGGTTCGGGTTCCGGTTCGGGTTCCGGAGGGTGATCACTTCGCGTCCGAGTAGCGCTCCACCACCGCCGTCGTGAACGGAAACCGCACCGGCGTCTCACCGAAGGCGGTCCGCCCGGCCAGCTCACCGGCCGTCCGGATCGCCTCCGCGACCGCCTCGGCCTCCTCTCGTGGACAGTGCACGATCACCTCGTCATGCTGGAAGAAGACCAGTTCGGCCCGGAGACCGGCGGAGCCGATCGCCCGGCGCAGAGCGGCCAGGAGCAGCAGCGCCCAGTCCGCGGCGCTGCCCTGCACCACGAAGTTACGGGTGAAGCGGCCCCGCGCGCGGGCGTTCGACGAGGCGTAACCAGGGGTGAACTCGTCATCGGCAGAGGGTTGTTCCGCGCTCTCCTGCGGGATGCCGGCCTCGTCGTCGTCCCCGCTCCCGGCGGCGGGCGGACTGGTCCGGCCCAGCCACGTCCGTACGAGACGTCCCTCCTCGCCTGCTTTCGCCGCGTCGTCGACATAGGCCACGGCCAGGGGAAATCTTCGGCGCAGGGCGGCCAGGTTCTTCAGGCCGTCGCCCGAGGTCTGGCCGTAGACCGCGCCCAGCAGGGCGAGCTTGGCGTGCTCCCGGTCGCCCTGGAACGCCTGGTCCGACAGCGCCGTATAGAGATCGCCGTCATGGCCGGCCACCTCCATCAGGCCGCGGTCGCGGGAGATCGCGGCCAGGACCCTGGGTTCCATCTGGTCGGCGTCCGCGACGACGAGGCGCCAGCCCTCGTCGGCGACGACCGCCTGCCGTATCACCTTGGGGATCTGCAGCGCCCCTCCGCCGTTGGTCGTCCAGCGGCCGCTGACGGTGCCGCCCGGCTGGTACTCGGGGCGGAAGCGGCCGTCGCGCACCCAGTCCTGGAGCCAGCTCCAGCCGTGCGCCGTCCAGATCCGGTACAGCTTCTTGTACTGGATGAGGGGTTCCACCGCCGGATGGTCCAGCTCCTTCAGCTCCCAGCGCCGGGTGGACTTCACCTTGATGCCGGCCTGCGCGAACGCCTTCACCACGTCGGAGGGGAGGTCGGGGCGGACCCGTCTGCCGAAGGCGGCCGACACCTCGTCGGTCAGCTCGGCCAGCCTGCGGGGTTCGCCGCCGCCCGCGTAGCGCTCCCCGAGCAGTTCCTGGAGCACCTCTCGGTGCACGTCCGCGCGCCAGGGGAGGCCGGACCGGTTCATCTCGGCGGCGACCAGCATGCCGGCCGATTCGGCGGCCGTCAGCAGGCGCATCCGGCCCGGGTGCGCGGTGGCGTCGTGGCGGCGGAGTTGCGCGGCGTACACCTGGAGCAGGTCGTCGAAGGGCAGGTCCGTGCCGGACTGCGGCTCGAAGAGGGAGGACTGCGAGCCGGGCTCGGCGGAGCGGGGCGGGGGATCGGGGGGTACGGGGGCGTTGCGCAGGCGGGCGTGGGCGGCGGCTGCGGAGCGGGGTTCGCCGAGACGGCCCTCGTGGGCGAGGAGGAGGGATTCGGCGACCTCGATGTCGTAACAGCGGTCCACGGGGACGCCGGCGGCGAGCAGGCGCGGGTAGATCTCGGCGGTGGACCGCCAGACCCAGCGTGTGACGTCCGGGCGGGAGCGGACGGCCTCCACGAGGTCGGGTTCGGTCAGGACCGGGGCGGTGGGCAGGCCGGTGGGGTCCAGCGGGGCGAGGAGGGCGCCGCCGGTCTCTGTGGTGGCCAGAGCCCAACGTTCGGTCATGTCGTCGAGTCTGGCACCCGGCACTGACAGCGGGCGGGAGGTGAGCGCGGGCGGGGAAGGGGGCCTGCGGTGCGGTGCGGTGCGGAGTGGGGTGGGCCGCTGCGCGGGGCTTCACCCCACCCCGCACCCGGGAGGGCTGGAAAGGCCGGCACGCCGGGCGGCCTGGAGGCGGGATGTCAGGACTCGGGGGCCGTCGTCCAGGTGCCCAGGGAGATCTCGGCGGTGATGCCGGGGCCGAAGCCGGCCATCAGGCCGCGGTGGCCGTTCAGGGCCGATGCCTCGTCGAACATGCGGCCGAGGGCGTCGAGCACCACCGCACTGGCTATGTTGCCGTACTCGGTGAGCGTGGCCCGGCTGAAGCGGAACGCTTCGGGCGGCACGTCGAGGAAGCGGCTCAGGTCGTCCAGGATGCGCGGGCCGCCCGCGTGGATGATGTAGAAGTCCAGCTTGCTGGCGTTCCACTGGTGCGCCTCCGCAACGGCGTTCAGCGCCGGGGCGAGGGGTTTCATGGTTCCGGGCACCCGCTTGTCGAGCTGGAAGTGGAACCCGGTGGAGCGGACCGCGTAGGAGATCCAGTTCTCGGTGTCCGGGATGATGAACGAGCCATTGCGTTCCAGGCGGACACCGGTGCCACCGTTGCCCCGGAGCACGACGGCGGCTATGCCGTCGCCGAACAGGCCGTTGGACAGCAGGGATCCCACGCTCAGATCGGTGGGCTGGTAACAGAGCGAGCAGAACTCGCAGGCGACGACCAGCACATTCGCGTCGGGGTATGCCGTGCAGAAGTCATGGGCCCGGTTGACGGCCGCGCCGCCCGCGGCACAGCCGAGTTGGGCGATCGGCAGCTGTCGCGTCTCCGGCCGGAAGCCCATCGCGCCGATGAGCCACGCGGTCGGCGGCGGCATCATGAAGCCGGTGCAGGAGACGTAGACGATCAAGTCGATCTGCTGCGGCTCCAGTTCGGCCGCGTCCAGTGCCCGGCGTACCACCGCCGGCACACGGGCCTTGGTGTGTTTCTCATACGTGATGCTGCGGGCGTCGAAGCCCGGGTGCTGCAGCACCTTGTCGATAGGTTGGATCAGGTGCCGTTTCTGCACCCCGGTGTGTTCGATCAAGCGAAGGACCAGGTCGATCTGCGGATGGTCGCCATGCAACCTTTGAGCCAGCTCGAGAGTTTCCTCGTTGGTGATGACGTACTCGGGAACCTCGATTGCCGGCTTGCAGAGAACCGCCATGGAACTCCTCCTAGCGGACTTGGTCCACACGGCCGGGCCCGGAACGGTCACGGGGTGTGGACCGACGCGGGAGTGGCCACCACTGTTCCGTCACGCGCGGTGCCGCGCGAGACAGAGCTCTGGTGGATTCCTGCGCCGGATTCGATACCCCCCTGGAACGGGCGCGGACCGGCCGACCGTCGAAGACTGAGTTCTAGCCGTTCGTGGGCGGATGCTGATCCGCCACGGCTGGGTGGCCGTCGGGGATCACGCTACGGCAGAAGGGTCAGGGCCGCATGTCGAGCGGATCAGGGCCGCACGCCGAGCGGATCAGGGGCGCGTGTCCAGCGGAACAGCGCGCATGCCGGGCCGACGTGACGAAGTACAACAGGGATGCAACAGGGATGCAAGAGGAGTGCAAAAAGGATGCAAAAGGGCGCCCGGCGCCCGGGACGGATCCGGGTTGCCGGGCGCCTTGCCGCGACGCATCATCGATGACAGTCAGGGACCGTACGGCCCGCACGGTCCCTGCGCAGACACGCGGTGCACCCTGTCACCAGGTGACGGGCAGTTCGAGGGGATAGCGCCAGATCGACGTCTTGTTCCACCGCACTTCCTCGGCCGGCGTCGCCAGCTTCAGAGTGGGGAAGCGCTTCAGCAGGGTTCCGATGGCGGCCTGGAGCTCCGTGGCGGCGAGCGGCGCGCCGAGACAGTGGTGGCCGCCCCAGCCGAACGTCATGTGGGACGGATTCTCGCGCTCCAGATCCAGCTCGTCGGGCCGGTCGAACTTCCGGGGGTCGCGGTTGGCCGTCAGATAGGAGACGTGCACGATGTCCCCCTCCCGGATCAGCACCCCGCTCAGCTCCACGTCCTCCAGGGCGACCCGGGGGATGCCGACGCCCTTGCGGAACGGGATGAAGCGCAGCAGCTCCTCCATGGCCTGCGGGAGCATGTCGGGGCGCTCGCGCAGCATGGCGAGCTCGTTCGGCCTGGTGAGCAGCGTGTAGGCGATGTTGCCGATCTCGTACGTGGTGGTGTCCTGGCCGGTGATGAGCAGGACCATGGCCATGACGGTCAGTTCCTGGTCGTTGAGGATCTCGTCCCCGTCGCGGGCCGTGGCCAGCGCGCTGATCAGGTCGTCGCCCGGGTCCGCGCGCCGCTCGGCCGTCAGCTTCTGGAAGTAGGCGCGGAGATCGGCCTTGGCGCGTACCGCGGCGTCCTTGTTCTCGACGGTGGTGTCCATCATGGTCCGGGCGTGGGCGCGCAGTTGTGCGCGGTCGGCCTCGGGAATGTCGAGGACCTCGCAGATGGTGGTCAGGGGCAGCGGGGCCGCGAGATGCTCGAAGAGGTCGGCGGGGGCGCCGTGCTCCTCCATGCGGTCCAGCAGTTCGTCCACGACGTGCTGGGTGCGCACCTTCATCCGCTCCATGTGACGGGGCGCGAACCCCTTGGAGATCAGGCTGCGCAGCCGGCTGCTGCCCGGCGGGTCCATCACGTTGATCGCTTCGTCCTGAACGATCGGCTCAGGGGTCATGCGCGGGAAGTTCCGGCCGATGATGGCGCTCCGGCTGAAGCGCCGGTCGGTGGTCACCGTGCGCACGTCGTCGTAGCCGGTGACGAGCCATGCCTCGCCGTCGCCGTGCGGCAGCCGGATGCGGGAGACGGGTTCTTCGGTCATCAAGTGCCTGAGCACCGGGTCGAATTCGAGGGCCTCGGCATAGTCGAACGGGCAGTGCCGTGCGGCGGCGACCGGTTCCATACGGAGCTCCAGAGGGGGATCTGACGGGCGGTTCGAGGAAGGTGCGGGCTGGACGGGACATGGGTGCCCGGTCACCCGCACGGCCACGCGCCGCTTCGGGCCGATTGGTCCATATGCAGAACGGAATCGACGGCCGGGGTCGCTGGACCGGCGCAAATCGGTCCGGCGACCCCGCTCGGCCGGTTCGGCGCGTTCGCCGGGGTCGGCGTGAGCGGCCGGTCTCAGCCGGACGGTACGACGTCGGTGGCGTCCACCGCGGGGCGCACCGCGCGGGCGAGCTCGACGCCGTCGCCCACGGCCCAGAAGTGGATGAAGAACAGGCGGGGGTCCTCCGCCAGATGGTGGTTGTGCAGCTCGACGAGCTTGATCCCGCCGCGCCGCAATGCCTTCAGTACGTTCTGGACCTCACCGGCGCGCATGGCGCAGTCACCGCTGAGCGCGGCCCGGCCGCCGCCCAGCGGCTGGAAGTTGAACGCACTGGTCGATCCCAGGCCGGGGGGCAGGATCAGATGCCCGTCCGCGATGGTCTCGCGGCGGACGAAGATGACCTTGTACAGCCCGTCCTCGGTGGAACCCTTCGCGCCGAGCGCCGCCTCCATCCCGGCGATGTCCAGGTCGACCGGGACCGGCGGGCCGGGCTGCTGAGCGGGCGGGGTCCCGGTGCGGTCGAATCCGGCGCGCAGGCCGCGGGCCAGGGCCACCGCGTCGTGGCCGTGGGCGTGGACGTGGGTCCACCAGATGTCGGGGACCTGGGCGAGCAGGTGCTTGTGCAGCGCGGTCTGCTCGATTCCGTGCGCCTGCCAGGCGTCGGTCACCTGCTGCAACTCGCGCTCGGTGACCACCACGTCGCCCATCAGCATCGTGCTGCCGTCGGCGTAACGGACGAAGGCCACATGCGTGCCCAGCGCGAGCTCCGGTGTGACGACGACGCCGTCGGACACCACGTGGAGGTCCCGCCGGGGGAAACTCGTGTGGTACGTCGTTCCGCGCAGCATGTTGCCGGTACGGCCCAGGGCCTTCGTCACGGCCGCCCAGTCCGCCAGGCCGGTCGGCACCGGCTTGACCCGCCTGCGGTGCCCCGGCCCGGGCATTCCGGCGGGCAGGGTGCACGCGGTGGCCGGCCCCGCGGCGGCCAGCACCGGTGCGAGTGCGGCCGTCGCCAGTACGCGTCGCCGCGATGTGATCGCCCGTGCCTGTGTGTCCTGCTGTCGGTCTCCAGTCATCACTTGATCGCCTCCATGGCGAGATGAAACCATGCGAAACCTGAATAAAAGAATGAAAGCGGATACACCGTCAGCGGGTGGGGCTGGATGGACCAATCACGTTGTCGGACCGGTCCCGTACGGTCCGGCCGGGCCTCTCGCTCGGCGTCGGTGGTTCAGTGCACCGGCGTCGAGCGGCACCGCACCGCTCCCGGCAGCAGCGCCGCCCCCACCGCGACCACCGCGCACACCCCGGCCGTACCGCCCACCAGCGGCCACTGCACCGACACCGCCACCGGTGCGGAGAGCGAGGCCAGCGCGATGCCGAGGCCCGCCAGGTTCACTGCGGTCACGGCCAGTCCGAGCAGCGCCCCGATCGCCACCGCGAACAGGGTCTCCCCGGCCACCACGGCCAGTACCCGGGACCGGGTGGCCCCGGCCAGCCGGAGCGCGTTCAGTTCCGAGGACCGTACGGACCCCGCCATCAGCATCGTGCTGGCGAGGGCGATCGCCGTGTACACCAGCGCGATCCCCAGGATCACGACCAGACCGAGCCGGGTCTGCGGGCCGGTACGCGGATGGGTCGCGGCCAGCCACTGCTCCACCGGCCGCACCGTGCCGCCGGTGTCGAGCAGGCGCGCGGTGACGGCGGCCCGGTCCGCGCCCGGCGAGAGCCGTACGTCGATCCGGTCCACCGGGGCCGCCGGGGCGTTCGCCCTCGTGACATAGGCCCCGTTGTTCCCCGTCCCGAGCGCCAGCACCGCCGCGATCCGCAACGCGGCCGGCCGCCCGTCGCCGAGCCACACCCGTACCGTCGCGCCCACCGTGTGCTGCTCCCACTCCTCGTTCACCACGATCGAGCGGTCGTCCAGATCCCGGATGTCGCCCGCCACCACCGGCAGCCGCCCGACCGTCGCCAGGGCCTTCGCGTCGTCCACGGCGCGGGCCTCGGACGCGAGGAGAGCGGTGCCCTCCTCGCGTACGTAGACGGCCGTCGAGGCGGACGCGGACAGTGTCGCGCCGGGCACCGGCCGGACCCTCAACTCCTCGCCCGTCACGACCAGATCGGCCCGGGTGTGTGCACGTACCTCGGCCGCCTTCGCCGCAGCCACCGTCGTCGCGGAGCCGGCCACCGAACCCGCCAGGGCCACCGTGATCAGCACCGGAGCCGCCACCGCGGCCGTACGCCGCAGCGATGCCGACACGTTGGCGGTCACCAGCATTCCGGTTGCCCCGGGCAGCCGGACCAGCCGGGCCAACGGGCGTACCAGCAGCGGTGTGAGGAGGGCGGCGGCCGTGATCAGGACCATCGGCTGGGTGGTGTACGTCTTCCGCTTCAGCAGCGCGGACGGGTCCGTGGCGAGGGACTTCGCCATCAGGAACGCGGCCCCCACGAGCAGGGCGAAGCCCAGCAGCCGGCGGGTCGGCGGCAGCACGCCCGCATCGACGTCGGCCTCGCGCAGCGCCTCGGCCGGGGTGATCCGGCCCGCCCGCCGCGACGCCGCCCAGACCCCCGCGAACGCCACGACGAGGCCGGTCCAGAAGGCGGCGTGGAGCGGCCAGACAACCGGGCGGACGGTGAACCAGGACGGTGCCATCCCCTCGTCGACCAGCAGTCCGGCCAGCAGCGGCGCACCCCGCAGGCCCAGCGCGCACCCGGCGGCGGAGGCGAGCGTGCCGACCACGGCGGCCTCGGTCAGCAGGAGCCGCCGCAGCCGGCCCGGGGTGGCGCCCGCCGTGCGCAGCAGCCCGAACTCGCGTCGGCGCAGTGCCACGGCGAAGGCGAAGACCGACGCGACGACGAAGACCGCGACGAAGGCGGTGACGCCGCCCGCCGTGCCGAGCAGGGCGTTCACGGTGACCAGTCCCTCGGCGTCCCGTGCCGCCGCCGGGTCGGCGCGGCGGCGGTCGTCCCCGGTGAGGACCAGGGCGCGGTCGCCGACGACACGGCGCACCTCGTCGACGGGCGCGTCCACACCCACGGCGTCCGGACCGCCCCGCGCGCTGTTCCCGTCGTCCCGCGTCACCGGGCCGAGCTCCCGGAGATCGCGCAGGAGTTCGATATCCACAGGGTGTGGATGAGCGAGTCTGCGGCTGACCCGGTCTGTGGACGGCCCGCGCCGCACCCCCACGGTCAGGGTGTCGTCGCCCATCACCACCACCGGTGCTCCGGCGAACCGCTGCGGCGCCCGCTCCGGAGCGCCAAGGGTCGAGGCGAGGCCGAGCCCCATGACCGCGATCAGCCCCACGCCCAGCGCGAGCGCGACGAAGGCGCCGATGAGGGTGGTCCAGCGGGTACGCAGGGTGGCCAGGGCGACGATCAGCACGGCGCACCCTCCGCGTGGTCGGTGACGTCCGTGCGGCCCGCACGACCGGTGATGTTCGCGCGGGCGGTGTGACCGACGATGTCCGTGTCCGTGTCCGTGGTCGTCCGGCGGGCCCCGGGGGCGCCTCCGGAAGATCCCGTACGCCCCTTGCGCCCTGTACGCCCCGTCGCCATCCAGGCGGCGATCCGCTCGGCCGACAGCCCGGTCAGATCGTCCGCCACCCGCCCGTCGACCAGGAAGACCACCCGGTCCGCATACGCCGCGGCCACCGGGTCATGGGTGACCATCACAACCGTCTGCCCCTCCCGGTCCACCAGCTCCCGCAGCATCACCAGCACCTCCTGGCTCGTCGCGGTGTCCAGCGCACCGGTCGGCTCGTCGCCGAAGAGCACCGCGGGCCGGGTGATCAGGGCCCGTGCCAGGGCCACCCGCTGCTGCTGGCCGCCGGACATCTCGGCGGGCCGGTGCCCCGCCCGGTCGGCCAGTCCGACCCGGGCCAGGGATTCCCGTACCCCGGTTCGGGACGGGCTGCGGCCCGCGAGCCGCAGCGGCAGCGCGACGTTCTGGGCAGCGGTCAGCGAAGGGACCAGGTTGAACGCCTGGAAGACGAAGCCGATCCGGTCCCGGCGCAGCAGTGTCAGCCGGCGCTCGCTCAGCCCGGTCAGCTCCACCCCGCCCACCTCGACGGTGCCGGACGTCGGCCGGTCGAGCCCGGCCGCGCAGTGCAGCAGCGTGGACTTCCCGGAGCCGGACGGGCCCATGACGGCGGTGAAGGTGCCGGGGCGGACGGTGAGGTCGATGCCCGCGAGAGCTTCGACCTCACCGTAGGCGCGTCGTACGGCGCGAAGCCGTACGGCGTCGGCGGCACTCGCGGCCCCGGCGGGCTCGGAAAACGTGGCGGACGTAACGGACGTGGCGGACGCGGCGGACGTGGCGGACGCGGCGGAGGCGGCGGAGGCGGCGGACGCATGCGGGGAAGTCATGTCCTCGATCGAACCGTTTGCGCGCCCCACGCTCACGACCACTCGGCCCCGTACTCGGGGTGGGGCCAGCCCTACCCCGACACACTGTCCTGCCTACCCTGACCTCATGGAACCGGTGATCGACCAGGCATTCTCGGCAGCCCTCTACTCGGACGGCGACGCCGGTCCCGACACCGGAGCCTCCCTCCTGGCCGCCGACCCGACGGCCGACGCGGAACTCGTCCGGCGCGGCGAGGAGTTCGTCCGCCGGGCCTGGGTGCGCGGCTGGCAGCCCGCCGATGTCGTACGCATCGTCCGCCGCGACCTCGACGAGACCGCGGCCGGCCTCGTCGCCGGGCTGATCGCCTCGGAGACCCGGCGGTACGAGTCGCTGCCGCCCCGCTGGCGGTCGCAGCTCGACGGGCTCCCCGCCGCGCCGCCCCGGAACCGGCCCGACCGCTTCTCCTACGCCTTCGCCCTCCTCGGCCTGTACCGGCTGCTGCTCCGGCTCCCCGCCATCGAACCGGTCGGTCCGCCGCCCGGCACCTCCCCGCACGGGCTCCACCTGCCGCCCGCGCACGACGAACCCCGGATGCTGACCCGGATCCGCGCCCTGCTCGCCAAGGCGGAGGCGACCGGCTACCCGGAAGAGGCGGAGGCCCTCACCACCAAGGCGCAGGAGCTGATGGCCCGGCACTCCATCGACGAGGCCCTGCTCGCCGCCCGTACCCACAGCAAGGAGGCGCCGGGCGCGTGCCGGATCGGGGTCGATGCCCCGTACGAGACGGCGAAGGCGATCCTGCTCGACGCGGTCGCCTCCGCGAACCGCTGCCGTGCGGTGTGGAACAGCGACCTCGGCTTCTCCACGGTGGTCGGCTTCGAGCCGGACCTGGAGGCCACGGAGCTGCTGTACACCTCGCTGCTGGTCCAGGGCACGGCGGCGATGACGAAGGCGGAGGCGGGCCAGCGCGCCGGCGGACGCAAGCGGACCAAGACGTTCCGGCAGTCCTTCCTGATGGCGTACGCCCAGCGCCTGGGCAGCCGGCTTGCCGCCGACACCGCCCGCGTCACCGCCGCCGCCGAAGCGGAGACGGAATCCGCAGCCGGGGCCGAACCCGGGGCCGAATCCGGGGGATCTGCCACCCCCCATCTGCTCCCGGTCCTCGCCGCTCGCGACATGGCCGTCACGGACACCGCCGAGCGGATGTTCCCCGAGACCACGACCACGCGCGTCCGGGGCGCCACCGACCTCGACGGATGGACCCATGGAACGGCCGCCGCGGACCGGGCGAGGACGGGCGGTACCGGGCCGGAGATCCCCGGCAGGCGCGGGAAACGGTAGAAACGTCGAAAGCCCTGAAAAATCCCGAAAGCCCTGAAAAATCCTGAAACTCGGGCTTATCGGTGATTCCGGCTAGGCTCTGGGCATGAGCTGGCTCCGGGCGCTGAAGGAGACGGCCCGCTCGGGGCTGAGGATCGAGCGACGGCGTCTCGAACCGCTCATCGCCATCCGCGGTGCGGCCGGGCTCGCCCTCGTCATCGGGATCGGCCTCGCGTTCTTCGGGCCCGTCGTCGCCGCGAGCTCCGCGTTCGGCGCGTTCCAGGCGGCCATCGCCACGTTCCAGCGCAGTTGGCGCCCCCGGCCCGTCCTCGCCCTGGTCTCCGGGGCGAGTCTCGCCGTATCCACCTTCCTCGGCTATCTGACCGGCTCCCGCATGCCGCTGTTCCTGGCCCTGCTGGTTCTCTGGACGTTCCTCGCGGGCCTGGCCTGGGCGGCGGGGCCGACGGGCGGCATCATCGCGTCGTCCAACGTGGCGATCATGCTGGTGACGGTCACCCTGCCCACCTCCGTCGCGAACTCGGCCGTGCACGCCGCGATGATCCTGTTCGGCGGTGTGGTGCAGGCGGTGCTGATCGTCCTGTTCCCGGTACGGAGATGGGGTGCCCAGCGCGACGCCCTCGCCGACGCCCTGGCCGCGGAGGCGGACTACGCCCGACGACTGCGCCACGACCCGCTCGCCGCCTTCGACCCGGTGCCGCTGATGACAGCCCGCAGCGCGGCCGCCGTCACCCCGCGTCAAGCCCGCCGCCGGCCGCCCGAACTGCGTGGCTCGCGCGGTGTCGCCGAGCGGATCAGGCCGGTACTCGCCTCGCTCGCGGACCCGGCGATGGGTGTTGCGTCCGAAGGGCCGGAGCGGGACCGGGTCCGCGAGCTGCTCGCGGCCGCCGGATCCGTGCTCGACTCGGCGGCCCGTGCGATCCGCAACGGCGATCCGGTGAAGCTCTCCCCGGCCGCCGTCGCGGTGCTGCGGACCCCCGACACCGGCACCCTCCTCACCGGCCCGCCCCGCCGCGCCGCCGACCGGCTCGGCGCGCTGCTCTCCGACGTCATCGAGACGGCCGAGGGCGAGGGGACGAAGGAGGAACAGGCCGAGGCCGAGGCGGCGGCGGAGGCCATCAAGACCACCGGGGAGGAACCGCCCGCCGCCCCGCACCGCCGCAGGCCCACCCTCCCGCGGATGATCCCCGTCGTCATGAAGGCGATGCGCGCCGAACTACGCCCCGGTTCACCGATCCTGCGGCACGCCGTCCGGGTCTCCGCCGTCGCCGCCGTCGGCTATCTCATCGGCACCGCGCTGCCGTTCGGCCACGGCTACTGGGCGCCCATGGCGGCGGTGATGGTGATGCGGCCGGAGTTCTCCCAGACGTACGGACGTTCCGTGGCCCGCTTCGGCGGCACGATCGTCGGCGTCTCGCTCGCCACCGCGATCGTCCAGACCACCCGACCCGGCGTGACCCTGTCCGCGATGCTCTCCGTGCTCTGCGCCCTGCTGATGTATCTGCTGATGCGCACCGGGTACGTGGTCGGCCAGGCGTGCGTCTCCGCGTACGTCGTCTTCCTGCTCGGCATGGCGGGCGACAACTGGTCGCAGACCGTACTCGAACGGGTCGTCCTCACTCTCGTCGGCGGCCTCCTCGCGATGATCTCGTACGCCGCCTACCCGGCCTGGGAGACCCCGCGGCTTCGCGGCAGGCTCGGCGACTGGCTGAAGGCGGACGGGCGGTACGCCGCCTCGGTCGTCGGTCAGTACGCCGATCCGGCCGAGCGCGGCCACGACGACGTCCGTGCCGCCCTGCTCGACACCCGCGAGGCGCGTGTCGCCTGGCAGGAGGCGCTGGCCACCGCCCAGCACGAACCGGTGCGCAACCGTGGCCTCTCCCGCGCCGCCGCCGCCGACACCCAGCACGCCCTCGCCCAGTTCGGCCGGGTCGCGATGTTGCTGGAGGCGCACCTTCCGTGCGGCGGTGCCACCCCCGTACCGGCCGCCGCGCGCCTGGCCGAGGCGCTGCGCCGGGCCACCGAACAGGGCGCGAAGGAGGTACGGGAGCGGCGCGTACCGGACTGGACGGAGGTACGCGAGGTGCTGGCGCAGTGGGACGCGCGGCAGCGGACGGGCGCGGGGGAGGCGGCCCCGTTCGTGCGGAACGGGGCCGGCCTCCTCCTTGAAGCCCTGGATGAGTTCTCCCGTGGGCTGGACGGCACGCCGAAACCAAAACCAAAACCAAAACCAAAACAGAAGCCGGGTCCGAACCCGGGTCCGAAGCCGGGCCCGAACCCGAACCCATAGCCGAACCCATAGCCGAACCCGCCCTCAGCCCAAGCGGATTGAGGATCGGGAGGAGAAGGCGATGCAGCCGGCCGTCAGGGGGTCGGCAGGTCCGGCAGGTCCGGCAGTCCCGACGGGATCGCTCCCGGGGCGGTCTTGGCCAGGGTGTCCTTCGTCCCGCTGTCCCAGGACACGACGACGGTCTTGCCGTCGTTGGACTCGATGGCCCCCATCGTGCGCCGGGTGTCTCCGTCGGCGCACTTCAGCGTCAGCATCACCTTGCCCGTGTCCTGCACGGTGCCGGTGCAGGCCTGCTGCTCGGTGACGAGCACGGCCTTCCCGGACGCGACGGACAGGATCACCGCCTTGCCGTCGGTCTTCCCGGCCCAACCGCCCTCCAGCGCCGCGGTGCCGGCCCCGGAATCGCCGCCGCCTCCACCGCTGCTGCCGCTGTCGCCGGGAGCCTGGCCGGACTTCGCGGCGTCGGCGCCCTTGCCCGAGTCGCTCTTCTCGCTGTCACTGCTGCAGCCGGTCAGTGCGGCGGCGGTGACGAGTCCGGCGACGACCACGACGCCGGTGCGTAGGACTTTGCGCATGTGGAATTCCCCCTTGTCGACGAAAGACCGCGCCAAGTTACCAGCGCGCGGCCCCGGGATGGAGGGCCCGACCCGGGGCGGGCGCAGCCGGGCGGAGCCGAACGGACAACCCTTACGTCCATTCCTGCGTCCAAAGCTGTAATCGAAAAGCTGTAACCACGGGAACACCCCGCGTGCACGTGCATCCGCGCATGCATCTGCTCATGCAGGGATATGTGAACAGAGCTATGATCCGAGACAGTTGACACTTGCACCTTGCAACTCGGGGAGCGTCCTGTGCACCACGTGTACAACGGCATGGCGGCCACAGAGCTTCGCGGAGTCGTCTGGCAGAAGAGCAGACACAGCAACTCCCAGGGATCCTGCGTGGAGTTCGCGAAACTGCCCGGCGGGGATGTGGCGATGCGGAATTCGCGCCACCCCGACGGGCCGGCCCTGGTCTATACGCCGGCCGAGATAGAGGCGTTGTTGCTCGGGGTGAAGGACGGGGAGTTCGATCACCTCATAGCGGGCGGCTGATCACATCCCACGGGCCGGTATCCGGCCCGGCCCGAGCAGGCCGCCGCTGCTCATCCTGCCGCGGCTCGGTCCGCCGCAGCCCGGCCCGCCGGAATCCGGGCCGACCCGGTCCGGTTCTCCCACGACCGGCCGGCCCGCCGCCCGTCGCCCGTCGCCCGCCGTCGGGCCGCGCGGGTCACACGTTGTCGGACAGCCGGAACAGTGCCCAGACCACCTTGCCGCGCGGTGCCGCCACGCTGTCCGGGCTCTCCGCGCCCATGGCGGGGGTGGGATGCCAGCCCCAGGAGTCGCTGAAGGACTCCACCAGGAAGAGGCCGCGGCCCGACTCCGCGGAGTCGGGAGCCTCGGCGGCGATGGGGCTCCTCCGACTGGGGTCGCGCACGGCGCACACCAGGCGCGAGCTCCAACGCATCAAGTGCAGCCGTACGGGCGGTACCTGAGGATCCGGCGCCATGTCAGCGGGCAAGGCGTGCCGCAGGGCGTTGGTGACGAGTTCGGAGACGACGAGCGCGACGTCGTCGAAGCGCTCGTCCAGACCCCATCCGTTCAGCGTCGTCCTGGTGAACCGCCGTGCTCCGCCCACGGCTTCGTACTGGGCGGGCAGTGTGCAGGTCGCCGATCCGGAGACGGCCGAGGGATCGATGGGGGGAAGCCCCTGCCGTAACGGCTCGAGCATCGTCGATCCATTCGTCCCCATGCGAGGCACTCCCGGGATTCGCGGCTGTATCGGCACTACGGGGTACAGCGGCACAACACGAACGAGCACGCAGGTGCGCGAGGGCCATGGTTCCGAATGCGCAGGGCAGATGCAAGGGCAGATGCACGTGCACGCGCCGGACCTGTCCGAACCCGTGCCGGTTCTTGGTCATTTCTTCCTGCGGGTATTTTCGTAGCTTTACGGGAGTCTTCTCATTTCCGTAATCGAACGAGTACGGGCTGAAGCGTTTTGATGGCAGAATCCGGCACTTGGGGTTCAGGGGGAGCCCCGGTGTCCAGGAAGCGATGGGGAGGGCCGGACCAGTGGCGGCAGGCGAGTCGAGTGGATCTGTGGTGCGGCGCATTCTGCTGGGCTCGCAGCTCAGGCGGCTGCGCGACTCGCGCGGTATCACCCGCGAGGCGGCCGGCTACTCCATCCGGGCTTCCGAATCGAAGATCAGCCGCATGGAGTTGGGACGGGTGAGCTTCAAGGCCAGGGACGTCGAGGACCTGCTCACGCTCTACGGTGTCACGGACGACGCGGAGCGCGACGCCCTGCTCGGCCTCGCCCGCGAGGCCAATGTGGCGGGCTGGTGGCACAGTTACGGAGACGTGCTGCCCGGATGGTTCCAGACGTACATCGGCCTGGAGGGCGCGGCATCGCTCATCCGGGTCTATGAAGTCCAGTTCGTACACGGGCTGTTGCAGACCGAGTCCTACGCGCACGCGGTCGTCACCCGGGGCATGGGCGATGCGCCCGCCGCCGAGATCGACCGCCGCGTGGCGCTGCGGCTGGAGCGGCAGAAGGCCCTCGTCTCCGAACGCGCACCCCGATTCCACGCCGTACTGGACGAGGCGGCGCTGCGCCGGCCGTACGGCGACCGTGAAGTCATGCGCGGGCAACTGCGGCATCTGATCGAGATGTCCGAGCAGCCCAACATCACTCTTCAAGTGATGCCCTTCAGTTTCGGCGGGCATGCCGGCGAGAGCGGTTCTTTTACGATGCTCCGATTCCCGGAATCCGATCTGTCGGACATTGTCTATTTGGAGCAGCTGACAAGTGCGCTCTATCTGGACAAGACCGAAGAAGTCGCTCAGTACGAAAAGGCCATGACGCGACTGCACGAGGACAGTCCCGGTCCGGAGGAGAGCCGTGATCTGCTCCGTGGTCTGCTCCAACTGACCTGATTCATCAGTACGATGACAGTTCGACAGGAGTCTGCACCTGAGTTAAGGGATCGCATGTCCTTCTTCTACGAGCTGGCCGACCAGTACATCGACGGTGAGTGGCGGACCGGAACCGGCTCGTGGGACATCATCGATTTCAATCCCTACAACGGGGAGAAACTCGCCGCGATCACCATCGCGACCGCGCAGGAGGTCGACCTGGCCTACCGCGCCGCCGAACGCGCCCAACGGTCCTGGGCCACCACCGGCCCGCACGAACGCCGCGGCGTTCTGGAACGTGCCCTGCGCATCACCGAGGAACTGCACGACGGCATCGTCGAGGCGATCGTCGACGAACTGGGCGGCACCCGCCTCAAGGCGGAGTACGAGGTCCGGGTCGCCAAGGAGTTCCTGCGCGACGCGATCCATCAGGCGCTGCGCCCCACGGGTCGCCTCCTGCCCTCCGCGGTGGACGGCAAGGAGAACCGCGTCTACCGGCAGCCCATCGGCGTCATAGGGGTGATCAGCCCCTTCAACTTCCCCTTCCTGGTGGCGATGAAGTCCGTCGCGCCGGCCCTCGCGCTCGGCAACGCGGTCGTCATCAAGCCCAATCAGAACGCCCCGGTAGTCGGCGGCGGGCTGATCGCCAAGATCTTCGAGGACGCCGGGCTGCCCGCGGGACTGCTCAACATCGTGATCACCGACGTCGCCGAAATAGGGGACGTGTTCATCGAACATCCCGTACCCAGGGTGATCTCCTTCGCGGGCACGGACCGGGTCGGCCGCCACGTCGGCGCGACGGCGGCCGGGCACTTCAAGCGGACGGTCCTCGAACTCAGCGGCAACAGCGCCCTGGTGGTGCTGGAGGACGCGGACATCGACTACGCGGTCGACGCGGCCGTCTTCAGCCGCTTCGTGTACCAGGGGCAGGTCTGCATGGCCGCCAACCGCATCCTGGTGGACCGCCGCGTCGAGCGGGTGTTCACCGAGAAGTTCACCGCCAGGGTGGCCGCGCTGAGGACCGGCGACCCGCGCGACCCGGGGACCCAGATCGGCCCGGTCATCAACACCTTCCAGGCCGACGCCCTGACCGCCCTGGTCGACGAGGCGCTCGCCGAGGGGGCCACCGCGCTCGTACGGGGCCGGACCCGCGGCAACCTCGTGGAGCCGACCGTGCTCACCGGGCTTCCCGAGGGCTCCCCGCTGCTGTCCCAGGAGATATTCGGCCCGGTGGCGCTGCTGGTGCCGTTCGACGGCGAGGACGAAGCCGTACGGATCGCCAACGACACCCCGTACGGGCTGAGCGGTGCCGTGCACACCCGCGGCGCCGAACGCGGGGTGCGGTTCGCGCGGCGCGTCGTCAGCGGGATGTTCCACGTCAACGACTCCACCGTCCAGGACGATCCGCTGGTGGCCTTCGGCGGCGAGAAGTCCTCCGGGATCGGCCGGCTGAACGGCGAGGCGGCCGTGGACGCCTTCACCACCCAGAAGTGGATCTCCATCCAGCACGGCCGGAGCGCGTTCCCCTTCTGACACCTCTGCTGACACCTCTGTCGTCGAGTGACATCTCTGCCGTCGAGTCCGAGCGGAGTCGAGGACAGAAGCTGACCGCAAGGGTCCGTAGCTTGGTCGGTGTCAGGAAGAAACCGGCACAGCCACAAGGGCGGACACCATGGTCACTCACGTTCCCGCGGAAGCCACCGGCGACGAGCGCGGCGCGCTCCTCTCCTTCGTCGAGGCGCAGCGCGGCGCGATCCGGCGCTCACTGATCGGACTGACCGAGGAACAGGCGGCGAGCCGGCCCAGCGCCAGCGAACTCTCCCTCTCCGGACTGCTCAAGCATGTCGCCGAGACCGAACTGAACTGGCTGCGGATGGCCCAGCAGCGGCCGAACGAGGCCGCCCGGACCGAGGAGACCTGGGCGGACAGCTTCCGGCTCGTGGGCGACGAGACGGTGCAGCGGATGCTGGAGTTCTGGGACGGCATCGCCGCCGAGGTCGAGAAGTTCATCCGCTCGGTGCCCAGCATGGACGACACCTTCCCGCTGCCGGAAGCGCCCTGGTTCCCGAAGGGCGAGCGGTGCTCGATGCGGTGGCTGCTGGTCCATCTCGTCGAGGAGATCGCCCGGCACGCCGGGCACGCCGACATCATCCGGGAGTCCCTGGACGGCCGCACCGCGTTCGAGCTGGTCGCCGAGGCGGCCCGCTACGCTGATCAAAGTTGAATAGAAAGGGTGCGTGACATGTCCGCGATCCGGCTGCTGGTCCTCTGCGCCGTGCGTCAGCACGGCCGGGCGCACGGCTATCAGGTCCGCAACGACCTGGAGTACTGGGGCGCCCACGAGTGGTCCAACGCCAAACCCGGGTCGATCTACCACGCACTGAAACAGATGGCGAAGCAGGGGCTGCTGGTCGCCCACGAGACCGCTCCGAGCACGGCGGGCGGCCCGCCCCGTACCGAGTACGAGATCACCGAGCGCGGCAACGAGGAGTACTTCACGCTGCTGCGCGCGGCGCTGACCTCGTACGACCAGAAGCTGGACGTGCTGTCCGCGGGTCTCGGCGGCATCGTCGACCTGGAGCGGGCCGAGGTGATCGCGCTGCTCAAGGAGCGGGTGGCCGGCCTGGCGGCCTGGCGGGCCTCGGTCACCGGCTACTACACGCCGGAGGCCGGGCCCGAATCGCTCGGCCACATCGGCGAGATCATGAACATGTGGGTCCACTCGGCGGACTCCGGGGCGGAGTGGACGCGCGGGCTGATCGCCCGCATCGAGGGCGGGGCGTACACCTTCGCGGGGGAGGGCGAACCCTTCGTCGGCGTGCTCGCCGAGGGGCAGGAGAACCCGTACGCGACGGGTGTCCCGGATCCCGGTGACGACGAGTAATCAAGTTTGACGAATACGGGCGGCGGGGTTACCTTCGAGCCTGCTAGTCAAGTTTGACTACGGGAGGGTGTGGCGATTTTGACCGACGCGATCGTTGTCGAAGGTGTGCACAAGCGGTACGGGGAGAAGCGTGCCCTGGACGGTCTGGACCTCAGGGTCGCCCGCGCCACCGTCCATGCCGTGCTCGGCCCGAACGGTGCGGGCAAGACCACGGCCGTACGCATCCTGTCGACGCTGCTGCGGCACGACGAGGGACGCGCCGAGGTGGCGGGTTTCGACGTACGGGACCGGGCCGGCGAGGTCCGGCGCCGCATCGGGCTGCTCGGGCAGCACGCGGCGGTCGACGAGGAGCTCGGCGGCCGGCAGAACCTGGAGATGTTCGGCCGGCTGTACCACCTGGGCGCACGCCGGGCGGGTGCCCGGGCGGACGAACTGCTGGCCCGCTTCGGGCTCGCGGACACCGGCCGGAAACCGGTCAAGGAGTACAGCGGCGGCATGCGGCGACGGCTCGACCTGGCCGCCTCGCTGATCACCGACCCGGAGGTGCTCTTCCTGGACGAGCCCACCACCGGACTCGACCCGCGCGGCCGGGCCGAGGTGTGGGCGGCGGTGCGGTCACTGGTGGGCGGCGGCACGACCGTCCTGCTGACCACGCAGTATCTGGAGGAGGCCGATCAGCTCGCGGACCGGATCTCGGTGATCGACGCCGGACGGGTGGCCGCCGAGGGGACGCCCGACGCGCTGAAGGCGATGGTGGCCGGGGACCGCATCGATGTCGTCGTCCGGGACGGGGCCCGACTGGCGGCCGCGGCGCGGCTGCTGGGCGACGACGCGGTGGTCGACACGGACCGGCGGCTGATCGGGGCACCGGCCCCGGACCGGATGGCGGCCCTGACCCGGACCGTACGGGCGCTGGAGGAGGCGGGCATCGAGGCGGAGGACATCGCGGTGCGGCGCCCGACGCTGGACGAGGTCTTCCTCGCGCTGACCGACGGGAAGCCCGAGCCCGCGGAGGTGTCGGCATGAGCACGATGAGCTGGGCGGTTTCCGACTCCTGGACGATGACCCGGCGCGAACTGGCGCACTGGGCGCGGCAGCCGGTGCGGATCGTCGTCGGCCTGGTCTTCCCCGTGATGCTGCTGCTGATGTTCAACTACCTGGTCGGCGGCGGGCAGGGCGTCGACGGCGACAACACCGAGTTCCTGGTGCCCGGCATGCTCGCGCTCACCATGGCCTTCGGCCTGGAGTCGACCATGCTCGCGGTCACCCAGGACCTCGACAAGGGCGTCATCGACCGGTTCCGCGCCATGCCGATGGTCTCCGGTTCGGTGCTGGTCGGCCGGAGTGCCGCGGACATGCTCCAGTCGGCGGCCGCACTCGCCGTGCTGACCGGCGTCGGCTACGCGGTCGGCTGGCGCTGGCACCACGGACCGGCCGCGGCGCTGGGGGCGGTGGGGCTTCTGCTGCTGTTGCGGTTCGCGATGCTGTGGATCGGCATCCACCTGGCGCTGGTGGCCGGGAAGCCGGAGCTGGTGCAGGCGGTGCAGATCCTGGTCTGGCCGGTCGGCTTCCTCTCCAACGTCTTCGCCACTCCCGGGTCGATGCCGGGGTGGCTGGGTGCGGTCGTCGAATGGAACCCGATGTCGGCCACGGCCACGGCAGTACGCGGCCTGTTCGGCAACCCCGGCGCGGCCGGCGGCACCTGGGCGTCCGACCATGCCGAACTGCTCGCGGTGGTCTGGCCGTTGGTGCTGCTCGCGGTGTTCTTCCCGCTGGCGGTGCGGAGGTTCGCCCGGATCGGCCGCTGAGGTCTTCCCCGGCCCTCAGTGGTGGAAGGACGTCGCCGCCTGTTTGTCGTGGCTCAACGGGTGCGGCTGGCGGCGCAGGTCGGGCAGGATCAGCCGGAGGTCCTCCAGCAGCAGCTCGGCGAGGTCCGACGAGAAGCCGTTGCGGCACACCACCCGCAGCACCGACAGGTCCTGCCGGTTGGCGGGGAAGGTGTACGCGGGCACCAGCCAGCCCTGCTCGCGCAGCCGGCGGGACACGTCGAAGACGTCGTACGCCTCCACGTCCGGCGCGGTCGTGAGCGCGAAGACGGGCAACTGGTCGCCTTGGGTGAGGAGCTGGAAGTCGCCGAGCTTCCCGATCTGCTGCGCCAGTCCGGTCGCGACGTCCCGGGAGGCCTGCTGAACGGCCCGGTAGCCGTCCCGGCCCAGCCGCAGGAAGGTGTAGTACTGCGCCACCACCTGTGCGCCGGGCCGGGAGAAGTTCAGCGCGAAGGTCGGCATGTCGCCGCCCAGGTAGTTGACCCGGAAGACCAGCTCCTCGGGCAGCTCCGCGGGCGAGCGCCACAGCGCCCAGCCGACCCCCGGGTAGACCAGGCCGTACTTGTGCCCGGAGGTGTTGATCGAGGAGACCCGGGGCAGCCGGAAGTCCCACACCAGGTCCTCGTCCAGGAACGGCGCCACCATCGCACCGGACGCCCCGTCCACATGGACGGGGATGTCCAGGCCGGTGCGCTCCTGAAGGGCGTCCAGGGCCGCGCAGAGCTCCGCGATCGGCTCGTAGGAACCGTCGAAGGTGGAGCCCATGATGCCGACGACGCCGATGGTGTTCTCGTCGCAGAGATCGGCCGCGGCCTGCGGATCGAGATGGAAGCGGTCGCCCTCCATCGGGACCAGCCGCGGCTCGACCTCCCAGAAGTTGCAGAACTTGTCCCAGCAGACCTGCACATTGATGCCCATGACCAGGTTCGGCCGGGCGGTCGCCGGGTAGCGGTCGGCGTTCCTGGCCGCCCAACGGCGTTTCAGCGCCAGTCCGGCGAGCATGCAGGCCTCGCTGGAACCGGTCGTCGAACAGCCCACGACGGTCGAGGGGTCGGGGGCGTTCCACAGGTCGGCGAGCATCGCCACGCACCGCCGTTCCAGCTCGGCGGTGCGCGGGTACTCGTCCTTGTCGATCATGTTCTTGTCGCGGCACTCGCCCATCAGCACCCCGGCCTGGGGCTCCATCCAGGTGGTGACGAAGGTGGCCAGGTTGAGCCGTGCGTTGCCGTCGAGCATCAGCTCGTCATGGACCAGGCCGTAGGCGATCGAGGGCGGCATCGGTCCGTCGGGAAGCCGGTGCCGGGGCGGCGCCGACTCCATTCCGGCGATCGGGTCGGCCTCTCCGTAGAACGGGTTGAGGGCGAGCCTGCGGCGCTTCTCGGACGGTTCCGTGCCGTGCGGCGAACCCTTGTGGAGAGGCATCGGTGAACAGCCTTTCTCGGCTCTCGGCGGTCTTTGGTGAACCGCCACGGTCCTGTGGACGTGCGGTGCGTTCAGCCCTCGGCGGCGAGGCCGTCCTTGATGGCTCGGGCGAACCTGACGACGCGTTCGGCCTGGACCCGGGCGGCGGTCAGGGTCTGCACGCCGACCGGGATGTCGCCCTGTCCGGCCACGTGCGAGGTGCCGTACGGATTGCCGTCGACGAACTTCGAGGGGTCCGTGTAACCGGGGGCCACCAGGATGCCGCCGAAGTGGTGGACCGTGTGGTAGAGCGCGAGCAGCGTGGACTCCTGGCCGCCGTGCGTGGTGCTGGTGGAGGTGAAGCCGCTGTAGACCTTGTCGGCCAGACGGCCCGCCTGCCAGAGGCCGCCGAGGGTGTCGATGAACTGCTTGAGCTGGGAGGTGACATTGCCGAACCGGGTCGGCGTACCGAAGATCACGGCGTCCGCCCAGACCATGTCGTCGGGCGACGCCTCGGCGATGTCCGCGGTCGCCTTCGCGTTGGCGGCCCAGGCCGGGTTGGAGTCGATGGCCGCCTGCGGGGCGAGCTCACGGGCCTTGCGCAGCCGTACCTCCGCACCGGCCTTCTCGGCATCCTGCGCGATGGCCCTGGCCATCGCGGCGACGGTGCCGGTCGACGAGTAGTAGATGACGGCTACGTTGACGGGCGTGGGCATGGCGGAAACCTCCGGCGGGGCCTTACGGGATGTATCCATGCGCATCCATATGGATGTGACGATACGTAAAAAAGGGGCATCCGGCGCGTCGAGTGGCGGCGCAGCGTGGCGGCTCCGGGGCACGGCTCCGGGCCGTCGCTCCGGGGCAGGCTCACCTCAGCTGCGTACCGTCCTCGTGCAGTTGCATCTGCGGCCGCCCGGTCACCAGCAGCCAGGCCGGCAGCGAGGCGACGCACAGGATCGGGAGCACGGCCGCGTCGCCGACCAGCACCGCCGCGGTGAACAGGCTCAGCCAGCCCTGCCGGGTGATGGCCAGCAGGATTCCCAGCACCGCACAGGTCACCGCGAGCGCCACCGGCACCGACGGGACCAGGGCGTGGGCGCAGAGTCCCAGCGCGACCCCCACGAAGACGGCGGGGAAGATCCGGCCGCCCCGGAAGCCGCAGGTCGCCGCGATCAGCAGCGCGGCCGTCTTCACCACGGCCATGACCGCGAACTGCCCGGCCGACCAGCCGCTCGGGTCGGCGGCGAGCTCCTTCACCTCGTCGAGCCCCTTGAAAAGGGTGAGGTGGCCGCCCAGTGCGCCCAGCAGACCCAGCAGCAGCCCGCCGAGGGTCAGTGCCAGGACCGGGTGCCTCAGGGCCCGGAAGAACCGGTGCACGTACGGGAAGGCGTACACCGCCGCCAGGCCCAGCGCCGCACCCGCCAGGGCGATGACGACCGAGGAGAGCAGGTCGCCCCAGTGCGGGTGGGTATAGGCGGGCAGCGACAGGTCGAAGCTGGGATGGGCCAGCAGCGTCATGGTGAGCGCACCGGCGGTGCCCGCCGCGAGCGGGCCGAAGAGCCGGTCCCAGAGCGCGCCCGGTCCGGCGCGGGAGGCGAGGGTCTCGGAGAGGATCAGCGCGGCGGCGACCGGGGTGCCGAACAGTGCGCCGATGGTGCCCGCCGCGGTCAGGGAGATCCACAGTTTTGCCGTCGTACCCGGCGCGAACCGGCGGCCGAGCCAGTACGCCAGCGCGATATTGGCGGCCGTGATCGGATTCTCCGGACCGAGACTGACCCCGCTCGCCAGGGTGAGGGCCGTGACGAGCAGCAGCCCGGGAACCACGCCCGGCGCGAGCGGCGGGTCGACCAGCCCGGTGGTCGCCGGATCGGGGCCGGCGTGGCCGGGCACCACCCGGATGAGCAGCCCGATCACCAGCCCGCTCGCGGTGAGCATCACGATCGTCCAGAGGCTGGAGTAGCGGCCGATGGAGAGGGCGTCGGGGAGCGTTCCCCAGAGGACGTCCTGCAGCTTCTCCGCGAGCAGGCTGACGCCCAGCAGGATGAGGGCCGAGGCCACGCCGACGGCCAGGGCGGGCACGATGACGGGCAGCAGCCGTTGCGCGGGGGTGGGCCCGGGAACGGTTCCGGCCGGGGCCGGAGAATCTGTGGCCATCGGCTCACCTTATAGACGCAAAAGCCGCATACCCCTCTAGTAGCTTCGAATGGCGCCGGAGGGATGGTGCTTCGGACTTGTACCTCACGTCGCGTCAGGACTCAGGCTCGGCACGTACCCAGAACAGGGAAGGGAGCGGGCAGTCGTGGACTACTCCGTGGGACAGGTCGCCGGATTCGCCGGGGTCACGGTGCGCACCCTGCATCACTACGACGGCATCGGGCTGCTGTCGCCCGGCGGGCGCAGCCACGCGGGCCACCGCCGCTACGACGACGCCGACCTCGACCGGCTGCAGCAGATCCTGTTCTACCGGGAGCTCGGCTTCCCGCTCGACGAGATCGCGGTACTGCTCGACGATCCGGAAGCGGACCCGCAGGAGCATCTGCGCCGCCAGTACCGGCTGCTGGCCGGCCGGATCGCCGAGCTCCGAAAGATGGCAGCCGCCGTCGAGACAGCCATGGAGGCACGGAAGATGGGCATCAACCTCACGCCCGAGGAGAAGTTCGAGGTGTTCGGGGGCAAGGATCCCGAGGAGCACGCCGAGGAGGCAGAACGCCGCTGGGGCGGCACCGCCGCCTACGCCGAGTCGCAGCGCCGGGCCGCCCGCTACACCAAGGACGACTGGAAGCGGATGCAGGCGGAGGTCGCCGACTGGGGCGCCGCCTACGACGCGCTGATGGAGGCCGGCGAACCCGCCACCGGCGAGCGGGCGATGGACCTGGCCGAGGCGCACCGGCTCCACATCACCGAGTGGTTCTACGAGTGCACCACCGGGATCCACCGGGGGCTCGGCGAGATGTACGTGTCCGACCCGCGGTTCCGCGCGTACTACGAGTCGATGCGGCCGGGCCTGGCCGAACATCTGAGGGCCGCGATCGACGCCAACGCGGAGCGCCTCGCGTAACCCGTACACGCACGGCCGGCACGGGGGTGCGGACGGCCTCGCCCCCGTGCCGGCCGTCGCTCAGATCTTGCTGATCACGACCGCCGTGCCGTACGCGCACACCTCGGTGCCCACGTCGGCCGCCTCGGTCACGTCGAAGCGCATCATCAGCACCGCGTTGGCGCCCCGGGCCCTGGCCTGTTCGACCAGCCGCTCCATCGCCTGGTTCCGGGTCTGGACGAGCGTCTTGGTCAGCCCCTTCAGCTCGCCGCCGATCATGGACTTCAGCCCGGCGCCGATCTGGCTGCCTATGTGGCGGGAACGCACGGTCAGGCCGAACACCTCACCGATCACCCGGGTCACCTGGTAGCCCGGTACGTCGTTCGTGGTGACGACCAGGACATCCGAGTGGTCCGTCTGCCCGCCGCCGAAATCCTCGATATTCATCGTGTGATACCTCCTGGAGAGAGCTTTGTCCTGGTTGGCCCGGTGCGCACTTTCGCGCGGGGCACTGGAACCCGGGGACATCATTCTGCGTTGATAGCTTTGGGCGGCCACGCAGCCGCCATCGAACGATCCAGGAGCCCGGACCCTTGAATACGCTTGCGCTCGGACCGAGCTGGCTGGACCCGGACTATCTGATCAACACGTTCGGACTCCCCGGCGTCCTCCTCATAGTCTTCGCCGAGTCCGGACTGCTGATCGGCTTCTTCCTGCCCGGTGACTCGCTGCTCTTCACCACGGGCCTGCTGGTGACCACGGGCCAGATGAAGACCCCGTTGTGGCTGGTCTGTCTCCTGGTCGCCCTCGCGGCGATCATCGGCGACCAGGTCGGATATCTCTTCGGCCGCAAGGTCGGCCCGTCGCTCTTCAAGCGCCCGGACTCCCGCCTCTTCAAGCAGGAGAACGTCGAGAAGGCCCACGAGTTCTTCGAGAAGTACGGGCCGAAGTCGCTGATCCTGGCCCGCTTCGTGCCCATCGTGCGTACGTTCACGCCGATCATCGCCGGTGTCAGCCGGATGAACTACCGCTCGTTCATCACGTTCAACATCATCGGTGGCGTGCTCTGGGGCGTCGGCGTCACGCTGCTCGGGGCCGCGCTCGGCAAGATCGAGTTCGTGCACCAGAACATCGAGGCGATGCTCATCCTGATCGTGCTCATCTCGGTGGTGCCGATCGCGATCGAGTTCCTGCGGGCCCGCTCCAGGTCGAAGAAGGAAGCGGCGGCCGACGGCGTGGAGGGCCCCGGCCCCTCCACGGCGCAGCGCGGCCGCCACGCCAAGCGCTGACCACGAGCCGCACCGTCGGCGGTGTCAGAAGCCGCGCGTCCGCTTGGCCGCGCGGCGGTTCGCCCCGCCGACCGCTCCCGGCACCCGCATGAACAGCCGGGAGATCTCACTTCCCAGGTTCACCCCGATCGCGATCGCCAGCGCCGTCGCCACCGCGGTCGACAACGAGGCGAGCCCGGCGTTCACATTGCCCTGGGCCACGCCCAGTAGACCGAAGTACGTGGCCGAACCGGGCAGCAGCGGACCGATCGCCGCCGTGATGAACGGCAGCGACGAGGTGTACCGGTAGCGCGAGAGCAGTTGCCCGAACAGGCCCACCAGGCCGGCCGCCGTCGCTGTCGCCAGCACCGGCGAGATGTTGCCGGTCCTGGCCATCGCCCCGTAGATCACCCAGGCCACACCGCCGTTGAGCGTCACCGCGAGCACCGTGGACCGGTCCTGCTGGAGCAGGATCGCGAAGGCGAGACAGAGCGCCATCGAAGCCAGGATCTGCACCACCGGCCGGTCATGGGCGACGAACCTGGTCTCGGGGTTCAGCTGGGCGCCCAGCTGAAGCCCCATGTACAGCACGAGCAGCACACCGACGACGATGCCGATGAAGAGGTACATGACCTCGAGCAGGCGTGCCGCGGCCGTGATGTAGTAGCCGGTCAGCCCGTCCTGCACGCCCGCCACCAGGGCCCGCCCCGGCAGCAGTGCGAACAGCCCACCGGTGATCACCGCGGACGGCCGTACGTCCGACCAGTGGGTGAGGGTCAGCGCCACACCCATCGCGGCGGGCGGCATGGCCGCCACCACGAACTGGTAGAACTCCGGCAGCCCCCGCCCGGCGCAGAGCCAGGCGAGCCGGTCGCCGAGCATCGCGCCGATCGCGGCCACCACGAAGACCAGCGCGCCACCGCCGACCAGTACCGATGCCGCCCCCGCGAGACCGCCGCCGGCCAGCGTCAGCACCCAGCCGGAGTACGGGTGCCGGTTGCGCCGGATCTCCGCCAGGCGTCGGTAGGACTCCTCCAGCGAGACGTCGACATTCTCGGTGGTGATGTCGTCGATGAGCCGGAAGACGGCGGCCAGCCGGGTGTAGTCGGTGCCACGACGGCGTACGGTGCGGCTGGCCGTCACCGGGTCGTCGACCAGCGACGGCTGGTGCGAGATCGACAGCAGGGTGAAGGTGACGGTGGGCTCGCAGCGGTCGAGGCCGTAGCTGCGGGTCACCGCGAACATCGCTGCCTCGACGTCCTCGGCGCCCTCGCCGCCCGCGAGCAGCAGTTCCCCGATACGCAGCGTGAGGTCGAGTACGCGCGGCACCGCGGGCCCCGCCTCGTCGGGCTTCTGCACCGGCTCGGGCGCGGGGCGCTCGGCGACCGGCATCCGCAGCATCGTGCGCATCCGGTCCTGCCAAGGGGCCTCCTTGGTCAGCCGGATCATCGGGCTGCCGTGCGCCGGGGTGAAGGCGGGCGGCGCGTGCTGGGCGCTGTACGTGCTCGGCGGGGCGAAGGCGGAGCCGATCGTGTCCGAGCCGGAGGGGGTACCGGTGCCGGAACCGGAGCCCGAAGCGGAAGCCGGGCCCGGTCCCTGGGGCTCGGTCGTCAGACCGGTCGGGATGGCGAATTCCGAGGTCGGCTGGTCGTCCTCGGACGCAGACGTCCGCCGCCCCACCCCGGTCGGCGGGACGAAGGCGCTGCGCGCCTCGTCGGACTGGGGCTTCTGGTCCTCCGGACCGCCCGGTTCCGCCACCACTCGACCTCGCTCCTCATCGGCTGCGCGTCTTCGGTTGCGCTGCTGCCCAGTATGGCCACGGACAAGGGTGCAGACGCGAAGTGGGCGGCACCCCCTCGGAGGGAGTGCCGCCCACTTCCGGCACGGAACCGTAAACGGAACCGTGCGACTACCCTCAGCCGGAGTCCGGCCGCGACCCGCAGGTCGTCAGTGCGCGCCGCCCTGCGCCTCAAGGCGCTTGTAGGAGGCCTCGATCTCGGCCTCGGCCTCGGCGCGGCCGACCCAGTCGGCGCCCTCGACGGACTTGCCGGGCTCCAGGTCCTTGTAGACCTCGAAGAAGTGCTGGATCTCCAGGCGGTCGAACTCCGACACGTGGTGGATGTCGCGCAGGTGCTCCACCCGGGGGTCGGAGGCCGGCACGCACAGCAGCTTGTCGTCGCCGCCGGCCTCGTCCGTCATCCGGAACATGCCGATGGCGCGGCACTTGATGAGGCAGCCGGGGAAGGTCGGCTCGTCCAGGATGACCAGCGCGTCCAGCGGGTCGCCGTCCTCGCCGAGGGTGTTCTCGACGAAACCGTAGTCCGCCGGGTAGCTGGTCGAGGTGAAGAGTCGACGGTCCAGGCGGATCCGACCGGTCTCGTGGTCCACCTCGTACTTGTTCCGCGAACCCTTCGGGATCTCGATGGTGACGTCGAACTCCACGGGTGGCTCCTCCATGATCAACACATACGACTGGTGATTAAGTGTCCCCCACGCAGATGTGTGCTCGCGAAAGGGGCTGGTCAACGGTGGACGAGCCGGTGAAAAGACCATCGGTCAACCCGCTGGACAAGCTGAGCAGGCTCGCCCGGCCGGGCGGCGTGATCGGATTGCGGGGGCTGAGCGATCGGCAGTTCGCGGCTGTCTCCGCCGGCCTGGGCCTGGTGCTCGCGGCCGGCGTCGTCCTTGCCGCCGGCCCCTGGGACTCGGGTCAGCGTAAGGCCGAGCAGGACTGGGCCGCCGCCCGCAACCGTACAGGTGGCGCAGATCACGAACCCGGCACGCCGTCCGGACCGGAACCCGCACCCAGCGCCCCGGCCGTCCTCGCCCCGCTCTCCGCCGCGGTCGACAACGCCGCACCGGACGCCCGCGGCAACCAGGACGGGACGGCGGCCGCCCTCCGCGCCACCCTCGGCCCCCTGCTGAAGGCCCCCGCCCTGGGCACCGTGCGTACCGCCGTCGTCATCGACACCGCCACCGGCGAGCGGCTGTACGGCCAGGGCGCCGACACGCCCATGACGCCCGCCTCCACCGTCAAGATCGCCACCTCGGTCGCCGCCCTGAGCGCGTTCGGCCCCGGCCACCGCATCGCCACGACGGTCCGGGCGTCCCCCGACTCCCGCGGCCTCACCCTGGTCGGCGGCGGCGATCCCACCCTCGACAAGGCCGCCCTGCGCAAGCTGGCCGCCGACACCGCCCGCGCCCTGAAGGACCGGGGCGTGAAGACGGTCCGCCTCGCGTACGACGCCTCCCGCTACTCCGGCCCCGCGCGACACCCGATCGGCCCCAACGAGAACATCGCGCCCGTCAGCGCCCTGATGACCGGCGAGGGCAGGCTCGACAGCACCGACAGCGGACCGGCCCCGCGCAGCGACGACCCGGCCGGTGACACCGCCCGGACCTTCGGCAAGCTGCTCCACGACGCCGGGATCGCCACCGGGTCCGGCCCGGCGCCCGGCCGCCCGGCCCGCGGGTCCCGGCCGGTCGCCGAACACCTCTCCGCCCCGCTCTCCGCGCTGGTCGAACGGGCCCTGACCAACAGCGACAACGACATCGCCGAGGCACTCGCCCGGCAGACCGCGCTGGCCGCGGGCGAACCGGCCGACTTCGCCGGCGGCCGACGGGCCGTCGCCGCGCAGCTCAAGAAGCTCCACCTGCCGCTGACCGGCGCGAACTTCGCCGACGGCAGCGGGCTCAACCGCAAGGACAAGGTCACCGCCGGACTGCTGGCCGGCCTCCTCGCCCGTGCCGCCGACCCGGACCACCCCGAACTGCGCCCCGTCCTCACCGGCCTTCCCGTGGCCGGGTTCAGCGGCACCCTCAGCGGCCGTTACACCGAGAAGTCCGCGGGCACCGGCCTGATCCGCGCCAAGACCGGCACCCTCACCGGAGTGAATTCCCTCGCCGGTACGGTCGTCGACCGACAGGGCCGGCTGCTCGCCTTCGCCTTCCTGGCATCCGGTACGACATCCCCCTCCGAGGCCCAGTCCTCCCTCGACGCACTCGCCACCAGCCTTGCCACCCGAACCCGGTGAGCCGGTCGACACCACACCGCGGACGGACCCGAGCACGTACCGTTGACGCATGACGAGCATCGGTGGTGCCGAGATGGTCGACTGGAATCTCGCGGTGGCGACCGCGACCCGACTCGTGCGGCCGGGGCCCGAGATCAGCCGGGAGGAGGCCCGCGAAGTCGTCGCGGAGCTCCGCCGGCATGCCAAGGCCTCGGAGGAGCACGTCCGTTCCTTCACCCGGATGATCCCCGAGGGGACCGATCCGGAGGACACCCCGGTCCTGATCGTGGACCGGGCCGGCTGGATCAAGGCCAACGTCGCGGGCTTCCGCGAACTGCTCCGTCCGCTGCTGGGAAAGATGCAGGAGCGGCGCGGCAACGGCCCCGGCGGCGCCGTGCTCGGCGCGGTCGGCGGCAAGGTGACCGGCGTCGAGGTGGGGATGCTGCTGTCGTTCCTCGCCTCCCGGGTCCTCGGCCAGTACGAGACGTTCGCCCCGGCCACCCGCGAACTTCCGGCCTCGGCCGACGGCGGCGGCAGGCTGCTGCTCGTCGCCCCGAACATCGTCCACGTCGAGCGCGAACTGGAGGTCGACCCGCACGACTTCCGGCTCTGGGTCGCCCTCCACGAGGAGACCCACCGCACCCAGTTCACCGGGGTGCCCTGGCTCCGGGACCACCTTCAGGGCGAGATCCAGTCATTCTTGGAGGAGACCGACGTCGACCCGGTGACCGTGCTGGAGCGGCTCCGGGAGGCGGCCCAGTCCCTGGCCGGGGGGCGCCCCGAGGGCGAGGAGGGTGAGGACGGCGGCCGCAGCCTCGTCGAACTCGTCCAGACACCCGCCCAGCGCGAGATCCTCGGCCGGCTCACCGCCGTGATGTCCCTGCTCGAAGGGCACGCCGATTATGTGATGGACGGCGTCGGCCCGGAGGTGGTCTCCTCCGTCGGCGAGATCCGGGAGAAGTTCCAGCAGCGCAGGGCGCGCGGCGCGAGCCGGCTCGACCAGGCGCTGCGCAAGCTCCTCGGTCTCGATGCCAAACTGCGCCAGTACCGGGACGGCGAACGGTTCGTCCGCGCCGCGGTCGAGGAGGTCGGCATGGACGGCTTCAACCGGGTCTGGACCTCGCCGAACACCCTCCCGACCAAGGCGGAGATCGCGAAGCCGGCGGACTGGATCGCGAGGGTGCACCGTAAGGCAGAGTCCTGATCACGACGGGCCGGACGGCGTACGACAGGACAAAAACGCGCCGGTAATCACCCATCCGAGGGACCGTAGGGGCATGGGAAGGCGTGCAATGCTCGATGGACGGCTTGCCTCTGTCACCATCGACGCACTCTGAGTGACGGCACACTTCCCGTCCCGGCACTCCGAGGCACCTCCCCAAACTTCACGAAGGGCACCGGACATGGGTCCCCATCCTGCGGTCGCGGCGATACGCCTGGCGGTCCGCCGCGTACTCCACGACGTACTCACCGAACACACCCGGTGCGCCGAGCACACCCGGCGCACCCCGCACCCCGAACTTGCCGAAGCCGGCGCGGGCAGGCAGCGCGCCGCACTCCCCGAACGCCCCGGTACGCCCCTGGTGCTGGTGGCGTGCTCCGGCGGCGCCGACTCCATGGCACTCGCCTCCGCCCTCGCCTTCGAAAGCCGCAAACTCGACGTCCGGGCCGGCGGCATCACCGTCGACCACGGCCTCCAGGACGGCTCCGACACCCGGGCCGCAGAGGTCGTCGACCGCCTCACCGACATGCAGCTCGACCCGGTCGAGTCCGTCGCCGTGCGGGTCGGCCAGGAGGGCGGACCCGAGGCCGCGGCCCGCGATGCCCGCTATGCCGCCCTCGACGCGGCCGCCGAGCGGCACGGCGCCACCGCCGTCCTGCTCGGCCACACCCGTGACGACCAGGCGGAGACGGTGCTGCTGGGCCTCGCCCGCGGCTCCGGCATCCGCTCGCTCTCCGGCATGGCTGCCGCGTCGGGACCGGCGGGCCGTTACCGCCGCCCCTTCCTCCAGCTCGACCGGCAGACCGCCCGCAAGGCCTGCCTCGTCCAGTCGCTGCCCGTGTGGGACGACCCGCACAACATCGACCCCGCCTACACCCGCTCCCGACTGCGCCACGAGGGCCTGCCCGCCCTGGAGAAAGCGTTGGGCAAGGGCGTCGTCGAGGCCCTGGCCCGTACGGCGCAGCTCTCCCGCGACGACGCCGACGCCCTGGACACCTGGGCCGCCGAGGCCGACCGCGCCGTTCGGGACGACGCGGGCCGGCTGGAGTGCGCCAAGCTGTACGCGCTGCCGCCCGCCGTACGCCGCCGGGTGCTGCGCCGGGCCGCCATGGAGGCGGGTTCCCCGGCCGGTTCCCTCTTCGCCCGGCATATCGAGGAAGTCGACCGTCTGATCACCGGCTGGCGCGGCCAGCGGGCCATCAACCTGCCCGGCCGGGTGGAAGCCAGGCGGCAGGGTGGCAGACTGGTGATTCGGCAGAGCTGAAGCACGGGCGGCTGACAATGCAGGCGAGCGGCCGCGCAGGTACGGGGCATCACCCCGGACCGGGCAGGCAGAGAAAGAGACGCGGGTGAACGAGAAGGACATGGGCACCGACCTTCAGTCGGTGCTCCTCACCAAGGAAGAGATCGACGCGAAGCTCGTCGAGCTGGCCGCGAAGATCGACGCGGAGTACGCGGGCAGGGACCTGCTCATCGTCGGCGTCCTCAAGGGCGCGGTGATGGTGATGGCGGACCTGGCGCGCGCGCTGTCCACCCCCGTCACGATGGACTGGATGGCCGTCTCGTCGTACGGCGCGGGCACCCAGTCCTCCGGAGTCGTCCGGATCCTCAAGGACCTGGACACCGACATCAAGGGCAAGCACGTCCTGATCGTCGAGGACATCATCGACTCGGGCCTGACCCTGTCCTGGCTGATGTCGAACCTCGGCTCGCGCGAGCCCGCGTCCCTGGAGATCTGCACCCTCCTGCGCAAGCCGGACGCGGCCAAGGTCGCGCTCGACTGCAAGTGGGTCGGATTCGACATCCCCAACGAATTCGTCGTCGGATACGGGCTGGACTACGCGGAGAAGTACCGCAATCTCCCCTTCGTCGGCACGCTCGCCCCGCACGTCTACGGCGGCTGACCGCCTCGCGGCCCCGGGGCGCCGGCCCGACCGGGACGGGACGCCGGGAACCTTTCACCGGATTCCCGCCGTTGAGCATTCGAAGGCAGGTTTTGACAGACGTCCCCGGCGGTCGCGGGTGACAATGCTGGGGTACCGTCCGAAGAACAGTCTTTTCTCACAGCAGCATTTACCTACGGGCAGGAGGGACGGGGCGTCATCGCCCCGTATGGATGGACGTGAAGCGATACTTCCGTGGGCCGGTCATGTGGATCGTGCTGGCCGTCCTCGCCGTGGTCGTGTTGATGCAGGTCGTCGGCTCGTCGGGCGGCTACGAATCGGTGGACACCGGCAAGGTGATCCAGGCGATCAGCAAGGACCAGGTGGCGCAGGCCAAGCTGACCACCGGTGACGAACAGATCATCAAGATCGAATTGAAGAAGGACCAGAAGCTTTCGGGCGAGTCCGGCAGCAAGTTCCAGGCGAGCTACATCGGCGACCAGGGTGTCCAGCTGGCCGACACACTGCAGCAGAAGTTCGAGAGCGGCAAGATCGACAAGGGCTACACCGTCGCGCCGTCGAAGCAGTCCCCGTTCATCTCGATCCTCCTCTCGCTGCTGCCCTTCGTCCTGATCGTGGTCGTCTTCCTGTTCCTGATGAACCAGATGCAGGGCGGCGGCTCCCGGGTCATGCAGTTCGGGAAGTCCAAGGCCAAGCTGATCACCAAGGACACGCCCAAGACGACGTTCGCCGATGTGGCGGGGTCGGACGAGGCCGTCGAGGAACTCCAGGAGATCAAGGAGTTCCTCGAGGAGCCGGCGAAGTTCCAGGCCGTCGGCGCCAAGATTCCCAAGGGTGTCCTGCTGTACGGGCCTCCCGGTACGGGCAAGACGCTGCTCGCACGCGCCGTCGCGGGCGAGGCGGGCGTCCCGTTCTACTCGATCTCCGGTTCCGACTTCGTCGAGATGTTCGTCGGTGTCGGTGCCAGCCGGGTCCGTGACCTCTTCGAGCAGGCCAAGGCGAACGCCCCGGCGATCGTCTTCGTCGACGAGATCGACGCCGTGGGACGCCACCGCGGCGCCGGCATGGGCGGCGGTCACGACGAGCGCGAGCAGACGCTGAACCAGCTGCTCGTCGAGATGGACGGCTTCGACGTGAAGGGCGGCGTGATCCTGATCGCCGCCACGAACCGGCCGGACATCCTCGACCCGGCGCTGCTGCGCCCGGGCCGTTTCGACCGGCAGATCGCGGTCGACCGGCCGGACATGCAGGGCCGCCTCGAGATCCTCAAGGTGCACCAGAAGGGCAAGCCGGTAGCGAAGGACGTCGACCTCGGCGCCGTCGCCCGTCGTACGCCCGGCTTCACCGGTGCCGACCTGTCGAACGTGCTGAACGAAGCGGCGCTCCTCACGGCGCGCGCCAATCTGAAGCTGATCGACAACAAGATGCTCGACGAGGCCATCGACCGCGTCGTGGCGGGGCCGCAGAAGCGGACCCGGATCATGTCCGAGAAGGAGAAGAAGATCACCGCGTACCACGAGGGCGGACACGCCCTGGTCGCGGCGGCTTCCCCCCAGTCGGACCCGGTCCACAAGATCACGATCCTCTCCCGCGGCCGCGCCCTCGGTTACACGATGGTGCTCCCGGAGGAGGACAAGTACTCCACGACACGCAACGAGATGCTCGACCAGCTGGCTTACATGCTGGGCGGGCGCGCGGCCGAGGAGCTGGTCTTCCACGACCCGACCACCGGCGCCGCGAACGACATCGAGAAGGCCACCGCAACGGCCCGCGCGATGGTCACGCAGTACGGCATGACGGAGCGGCTCGGCGCGATCAAGTTCGGCGGCGACAACACCGAGCCCTTCGTGGGCCGGGAGATGGGCCATCAGCGCGATTACTCGGAAGAGGTCGCGGCCCTCGTCGACGAAGAGGTCAAGAAGCTCATCGAGACCGCGCACAACGACGCGTGGGAGATCCTCGTCGAGAACCGCGACGTGCTGGACGCCCTCGTCCTCCAGCTCCTGGAGAAGGAGACGCTCGGCAAGGAGGAGATCGCCGAGATCTTCGCCCCGATCGTGAAGCGCCCGTCCCGTCCGGCATGGACCGGCTCCGCCCGACGCACCCCGTCGACGCGGCCGCCGGTGCTCTCGCCGAAGGAGCTCGCCCTCACCAACGGCGCTGCCGCGGCGAACGGCTCGGTCGTCCCCACGGACACCGTCCCGGCCACCGAGGTGATCCCGGAGGACCGCCCCGAGGCATAGAAGCCCTGGTGTGGCCCCTGTCACGGGGTCCGTACCGGGTCCGGAATGGATGCCGCGCCCTCGCAGGTTCTAGCCTGTGGGGGCGCGGCTTTTTCGTACGCCCGTGCGGATACATGTGCGGGTGACAGCTCAAGGGAACGAGGCACAGATGACCGACCCGGTGACGTTGGACGGCCAGGCTCCGATCGGTGAGTTCGACGAGAAGCGGGCCGAGGCCGCCGTACGTGAACTCCTTCTCGCGGTGGGCGAGGATCCGGACCGTGAGGGACTGCGCGAGACACCGGGTCGGGTGGCAAGGGCGTACAAGGAGATATTCGCGGGCCTCTACCAGGAGCCCGAGGACGTCCTGACGACCACGTTCGACCTGGGCCACGACGAGATGGTGCTGGTCAAGGACATCGAAGTCTTCAGTACCTGTGAACACCATCTCGTGCCGTTCAGGGGCGTCGCGCACGTCGGGTACATCCCGGCGACCAGCGGCAAGATCACCGGTCTTTCGAAGCTGGCCCGCCTCGTCGATGTGTACGCCCGGCGTCCGCAGGTCCAGGAGCGGCTCACCACGCAGATCGCCGATTCGCTCATGGAGATCCTGGAACCGCGCGGCGTCGTCGTCGTCATCGAGTGCGAGCACATGTGCATGTCGATGCGTGGTATCCGCAAGCCCGGTGCCAAGACGCTGACCTCGGCGGTCCGCGGACAGCTCCGCGACCCCGCGACGCGCGCCGAGGCCATGAGCCTGATCATGGCGCGCTGAGTTCCGGAGCAGCGGTGGGAGGAGAGCTCGACGGCTCCTAAGCGGCCGCCGAGCTCTTGTCCTTGTCCTCGTCGTCCGGGAGCTTGCAGATGCGTTCGAGCCAGAGGGCCGCGGCCACCACCGCGATGCCGGCGAGGACCGCGAAGCCCGCGTAGATCGCCTGGTCGCGGCGGGCCGGGATGTCGAGGGAGCCGAGCAGGAAGACGCCCGTGCCGCCGTACATGCCGGAGACCAGGGAGACGACCAGGGCGCTGGCCTGGCCGAAGACGACTGCCCGGGCCGCCATCAGGGGCTCGACGCCCTTGGCCCCCGGCCGGCGCTCGCGCTGGGCACGCAGCCGGGAACGGATGGAGAGTGCCGTCGCGAGCAGGATGGCGGCGATCACCGCGAGCACGATCGGCGCGGCGAGGGGAACGCTCGGCAGGCTGCCCAAGGAGTCCCAGAGGCGGGCGCCGCCCCAGGAGAGCACCCCGGCCGCAGCGAAGAGGCCGGCCAGCATCCCGAGCCGTAGTTGCTTCACCGAGTGATCCGCCCTTCGCCGTCGGTGGGTCCGTGCCATCAGTGGTCAGTGGTCGGTCAGTCGTCCGTGTCGCCACTGGTCCGTGTCCGTTGAGCCTAACGACTACTCGGGCAGCCGGAGTTCCAGATCGGCCCGGGGCAGTACGCCCTCATGGCCGAGGCCGGCCAGCAGCTCGGCGACGGGGCCGGCGCCGGGCAGCTGGGCCTCGGGGTCGACGTCGTGCCACGGGGCGAGGACGAAGGCCCGCTCATGGGCCCGGGGGTGGGGGAGGGTGAGCGACGGGTCGTCGGAGACGACGTCCGCGTACGCCACGATGTCGACGTCGATGGTGCGCGGGCCCCAGCGCTCCTCGCGGACCCGTTCGAAGGCCTCTTCGACGGCCTGGCCGCGTTCCAGGAGCGAGGACGGGGGGAGCGTCGTCTTCACCACGATCACCGCGTTGAAGTACGAGGGCTGGGAGCCGGGAGCGACGCCCCAGGGCTCGGTCTCGTAGACCGGGGAGACCGCCTTGACCCGCAGGCCGGGGGTGTCCTCCAGGGCGTCTATGGCGCCCTGGAGGGTCTCCAGGCGGTTGCCGAGATTGGAGCCCAGGGAGATCACGGCACGTTTGGGGTTGGAGAGGGTGATGTCCGCTGCGTCCACCTGCTCGACCACGGAGGCGGGCACCGGCTGTACGGTCGGGTCGCTCTGCCCCTCGGTGGAAAATGCACTCATACTCGGCTCCGGGTAATCGTGATGGTCACATCGTCGAAGGGAACGGTGATCGGCGCGTCCGGCTTGTGCACCACGACCTCCACCTCCTCGACTCCTTCGTGCTTGAGGCACTTCTGGGCGATGCGCTCCGCGAGCGTTTCGATCAGATCGACCGGTTCCCCCTGCACCACGTCGACGACTTCCTCGGCGACGATGCCGTAGTGCACGGTCTTCGTCAGGTCGTCGGCGGCTGCCGCGGGGCGGGTGTCGAGGCCGAGTACCAGGTCCACGATGAACGTCTGGCCCTCTTCCCGTTCCCGGGGGAAGACGCCATGGTGTCCACGGGCCTTGAGGCCGCGCAGCGCGACACGATCCACGCGAATCACTCCTGCTGTCGTTGGGCGTAGAGACACGGGGCCGCGTGCGGACGGCCGGGTTCTCACTCTCGAATCTACCTGCGAGCACCGACAGTGCCCGCCCGCGGGGGCTATGGACAGGACCCCGTGGGACTGGTATCCGCTACTACCCCCGTCACCCGCTTCCAACCCCCGGTCGCGCGGATGTTCCGGTCAGGAGAGGGCCGGAGAGGGCCGATGAGGGGTCTCTTCCCGGTCAGGAGGGGCTTTCTTCCTCGTCCTCGTCATCGGATTCGGTGAGTACGGGCGAGCCGTGGTGGGACCAGAGCTTCCAGCCGTCCGGCGTGCGCCGGAACACATTGGTGGCCACGACGAGTTGGCCGACCAGCGGTCCGAGCGCGTTGCCGTCCTCCGCGGGGCCGCCGCTGAGGATGTTCTCGGTACAGGTCACCAGGGCCGTGTCGCCGGTCATCGAGATTCCGACATCGGTCAGGAAGAACTGGATGTACTCGGTGTTCGCCATGATCAGGGCGTAACTGCGCAGTACCTCGCCGCGCCCGGTGAGCACCGGCCAGCCGGGGTGGACGCAGGAGACGGTGAGGTCCTCGCCGGGCAGCCAGAGCCCGGAGAGTTCCTCGAAGTCGCCGCGCTCCATCGCCTCGTAGAAGGCGGTGTTGGCCTGCTCGACGGCCGCGATGTCGGCGGCCGCCTCCGCGTGCTCGTCGCGCCCGCTCACGCGGCTCCCTCGACGGCGCGGGCGACCCGTACGGCGTCGGCCGTGGCCCGGACCTCATGGACCCGGACGGCCCAGGCGCCGGCGTGGGCGGAGAGCGCGGAGATCGCCGCGGTGGCGGCGTCGCGTTCGCGGGCGGGTGGCGGGGCGGCGCCCTCGCCGGCCAGTACATGGCCGAGGAAGCGCTTGCGGGAGGCGGCGACCAGCAGCGGGCGGCCCAGGGCGCGCAGTTCGTCGAGGTGGGCGACGAGGGCGAGGTCGTGGCCGGCGTCCTTGGCGAAGCCGAGACCGGGGTCGATCACGATCCGTTCCGGGGCGACACCGCCCGCGATCACGGCGTCCATCCGTTCCCGCAGCTCCGTGACGACTTCGGCGACGACGTCCTCGTACAGCGCCCGGCTGTTCATGGACTCGCTGAAGCCGCGCCAGTGCATCACGACGAACGGCGCGCCGGCCGCCGCGACGACACCGACCATGTCCGGGTCTGCGAGGCCGCCGCTCACGTCGTTGACCAGGGCGGCTCCGGCCGCGACCGACTCCTCGGCGACCCGGGCCCGCATGGTGTCGACGGAGACCGTGACCCCCTCGGACGCCAGGCCCCTGACCACCGGGACCACGCGCCGCAGCTCCTCCGACGCGTCCACCCGGCTGGCGCCGGGGCGGGTCGACTCGCCGCCGACATCGATCAGGTCGGCGCCCTCGGCGACCAGGGCGAGGCCGTGTTTGATCGCGGCCGTGGTGTCGAACCAGCGGCCCCCGTCGGAGAAGGAGTCCGGGGTCACATTGACGACACCCATGACCGCGCAGCGGTCCCACTCCGGCAGGCCTCGGACCGTGCCTCGTCCACGCAACGTACTCATGCGACCAGCGTAGGCCCGCACGGCGTGCTGTTACGCCGCGCGGGCGTGGTCCTCCTGGCCCGGCGCCGGGGTGTGGGCGCAGGGGCGGGGCCGGCGGCGCGGGAACCGGCGGGCGAAGGGCCGGGGCAGCGCGAGGTTCACGAAGCCCTCCGCCTGCATGGCCGCGAGGGAGATGCGGGGCAGGTCGCGGGCGGCGCGGTACACCACGAAGCGGGGCTCCCAGCGGGGCCGGAACTTGGCGTTGAACTTGTACAGCGACTCGATCTGGAACCAGCGCGAGAGAAAGATCAGCAGTCCCCGCCAGGTCCGCAGCACCGGTCCCGCACCCAGCTTCTCGCCGCGGGCGAGCGCCGAGCGGAACATCGCGAAGTTCAGCGAGACGTGTTCGACGGAGAGCCGGGGGGACGCCTGCAGGGCGGCGACGATCAGCAGCTCGTTCATGCCGGGGTCGGCGGAGCGGTCGCGGCGCATCAGATCGAGGGACATGCCGTCGCTGCCCCACGGGACGAAGTGGAGCACGGCCTTCAGGTCGCCGTACGGGGAGTCGGCGGTGTGTTCGTCGGCCTTGTGGGCGGTGGCGATGACGCAGTCCCCGTCGGCCGGGTCGCCGATCCGGCCGAGCGCCATGGAGAAGCCGCGCTCGTTGTCCGTGCCGCGCCAGTCGGCGGCGGCCAGCCGGATGCGGTCCAGTTCGGCCTCGCCGATGTCGCGGACGCGCCGGACCCGGGTCTCGTAGCCAAGACGTTCAATGCGCTTCACCATCTGGCGTACGTTGCGCATCGCGCGCCCGGCGAGCGAGAAATCCGCGACATCCACCACCGCCTCGTCGCCCAGCTCCAGCGCGTCGAGTCCGGTCTCGCGGGTCCAGACCTCGCCCCCGGTCTCGCTGCAGCCCATCACGGCAGGCGTCCAGGAGTGGGCCTTGGCCTCGTCCATGAAGCGCTCGATGGCGCCGGGCCAGGCCTCCACGTCACCGATCGGGTCGCCGCTCGCCAGCATCACCCCCGACACGACGCGGTAGCAGACGGCGGCCTTGCCGCTGGGGGAGAAGACGACGCCCTTGTCGCGGCGGAGCGCGAAGTGGCCGAGCGAGTCGTGGCCGCCGTGCTTCTCCAGCAGCGCGCGCAGCCGGGTCTCGTCTTCCTCGGTGAGGCGGGCGGCCGGGTGCTCGGGGCGGAAGGCCAGGTAGATGGTGGTGACGGCGGTCAGCAGGCCGAGGGCGCCGAGCGAGTACGCCACGGTCCAGGAGGTGACTCCGGCGTACTCGACGGGACCCTCGAAGCCGAACAGTCCGTACAGCACGTGCTGGAGACGGTCGGCGACGCTGGGGATCCCCACGACGCGGCCGGGGTGGACGCTGACGATGATCAGGCCCAGTCCGAGCGAACCCGCGCCGAGGAGCACGAAGTTGGCCAGGGCCCGCCAGCGGCTCCTGGGGTCGGGGAGCGCGGCGAATTCACCGCGATGGCGGACCAGCAGCAGGCAGAGCGCGAGCGAGACGAGCGTGCCGATGACCGAGTGCCGGTAGACGAACTGCGCCAGCGCACCGGCCGGCAGCAGTACGACGGCCGCCCGCCAGGCCCGCCGCTTGTGCCGCTTCAGGCCGTGGGCGAGGAGCAGCAGCAGGACGCCCGCGCTCAGGGAGAGAGCGGCGGCGAACGGTCCGAGGGCGCCTGGGAGCACCTCGGCGAGGGTATGCATCCGGCTGTTCCGGAAGCGCGGGAAAACACCCGCGGCGACATCGACCAGGCCGACGACGGCGCAGGCGGTACCGACCAGTGTCGGCACGGATTCGGGGCGCGGGCCCCGTACGAACTTACGTACAGGACTCGGAACCGATCCCGATTTATCCCCATCTAGCGTGACAGACATCGCTTCCCGTGGTTCCGCGAGAGATTCTGGAGTCCTTCGGCCGAGGGCCTTCCGGACGATGTGCGACCTGTAGGACGAGGCTTCCGCGGCGGGGGTTCACCCGTTGGCCGGAAAATTCCTGACAAGAAAGCTCACCCCCATGGGTCTTACCAGCAAGACATTTTTGGCGCTGGCCATCGTGCTGGCCGTGGTTTTCTTCGGTGCCACTGTCTGGCTCTGGCCGCGGCTGGCCCGGCGCAGCGTGTCCGCGGTGTTCGGCAGGGTCGGCCTGCTGCTGGCGACTCAGGTGACGGTCTTCGTCACCGTCGGGCTGGTGGCCAACAACTCCTTCCTCTTCTACGGTTCCTGGGCCGATCTGTTCGGGCAGAAGCAGGATCTGGGCGTGGTCACGGACCACGCGGCCGAAACGCTGGCCGCCAAGAACATCGTCCGGGTCGGGATGCAGCAGCCGGACGGGCTGCGCAGTCCGCAGCCCGCGGTGAGCGGCCGGATCGACAAGGTCGTGATCTCGGGGCGGCAGTCGAAGATCGAGAGTTCGGCCTACGTGTATCTGCCGCCGGAGTACTTCCAGCCGGCGTTCGCCCGCCGGAAGTTCCCCGCGGTGGTCGTCCTCACCGGCTATCCGGGTGTCTCGGAGAACCTTCTGAAGGGCCTCGGGTATCCGCGGACGGCACACGACCGGGTGGAGGCCGGCCGGTCGCAGCCGATGATCCTGGTGATGCTGCGGCCGACGGTGGCGCCGCCGCGGGACACCGAGTGCGTGAACGTGAAGGGCGGGCCGCAGACCGAGACGTTCTTCGCCGAAGATCTGCCGCGGGTGGTCTCGGATGCGTACCGGGTCGGAAAGCTGGCCCGTAACTGGGGCATCATGGGCAATTCGACGGGCGGCTACTGTGCGCTGAAGATCGGGCTCCACCACCCGGACCGGTTCGCCGCGAGCGTCGGGCTCTCCGCGTACTACAAGGCGGCCGAGGACCCGACGACCGGCGACCTCTTCCACGGCGACCAGGGCGCGCGTGACCGCTCCGATCTGATGTGGAGCCTGGACAACCTGCCGCAGCCCGACTCGTCCTTCCTGGTCACGACCTCCAAGCGCGGCGAGGGGAACTACCGCTCCACGATGCGGTTCCTCAGCAAGGTGAAGCCGCCCGCCCAGGCCTCGTCGATCGTGCTCGACAGCGGCGGGCACAACTTCAACACCTGGCGGCGGGAGATTCCTTCGGCACTGGACTGGATGAGCAGCCGGCTGAGCGAGAACTGAGCCGGGGACGGGGCCGGGGACGGGTCCCGGTTCCCCTCCCCGGCCATCGGCTCACCGGCCCGCGGCTCACCGTGCGGCGGTCTTGGTGATGCTCTCCACCGTCTCGACGGCCACCTCGGCCCGCGGGACGTCCTGCGCGTCCGCGTCGATCGAGCGGCGCAGCGCCTCGTGGAGCCGGGCCGGGGTGAGTACGCCGAGGAAGCGGCCGGTGCTCTCCTTGTCGATGACGGCGATCCAGCCGGCGTCGTGCTGGAGCATGGTGGCGAATGCCTGCTTGAGCGGGGCGCCGACGGGCAGCCACGCCTCCATCCTGCGCGCGTGGGCGCGCACCGTGTCCTTGGTTCCGGTGGTGGTGGCGGAGCCGTCGGCCGGGATCCAGCCGTGCAGATTGTCCTCGCCGTCCAGCACGACGGCCCAGCGCGCCCCTTCGGCCCGCAGCCGTTCGGTCGCCCTCGCCAGGGAGTCGTCGAGGTGGACGACCGGCGGCTGGTCGAGGTCGCTCTCCTCGATGGGGGTCACGGAGAGGCGTTTGAGGCCGCGGTCGGCGCCCACGAAGTCCGCGACATAGGGGGTGGCGGGTGCGCCCAGCACGGTCGCCGGGGAGTCGAACTGCTCGATCGAGCCCTGTCCGTAGACGGCGATACGGTCACCGAGCCGGACCGCTTCCTCGATGTCGTGCGTGACGAACAACACGGTTTTACGGACCTGTTCCTGGAGATTCAGGAATTCGTTCTGCAGCCGTTCCCGTACGACGGGGTCGACCGCGCCGAAAGGCTCGTCCATCAGCAGTACGGGCGGGTCGGCGGCCAGCGCCCTTGCCACGCCCACGCGTTGGCGCTGACCGCCGGAGAGCTGTTCCGGATAGCGGTCGCCATAAACGGAAGGGTCGAGTCCGACCAGGTCGAGGAGTTCTGCCGCGCGCTCGCGGCCCTTTCCCCGTTTCCAGCCGAGGAGGTGGGGAACGGTCGCGGTGTTTTCCAGGACCGTACGGTGCGGGAAGAGGCCGACCTGCTGGATCACATAGCCGATGCGGCGGCGCAGTTGGACGGGGTCGATGGCGGATATGTCGTCCCCGTCGAGGAATATCCGGCCCCCGGTCGGTTCGATCAGCCGGTTCACCATCTTCATGGTGGTCGTCTTGCCGCAGCCCGACGGTCCGACGAGCGTGACCAGCTCACCCTCGGCGACCTCGAAGGAAAGGTCGTCGACGGCGGTGGTGCCGTCCGCGTACCGCTTGGTGACGTGCTCGAAACGGATCATGGTTCCCCATTGTCGCGCGTGTTCTGTGAAGGACATGTTGCTGGAATACAACGGCCTCGGCGATTGTCAGTGGTCGGGGATAGGGTCGCCAGACATCGGTACTTCGGGTACGCCGGTGCTTCGGCACTTCGGAACGAGCGGTAATCGGGAGGTGGGGGACGGATGGCTGCCGCACAGAACTGCATGGTCACGAACGACTGGATCTGCGGGGAGTATCTCCGTTCCCGTAGCCAGGAGTTGACCGATGCGACGGTCCAGCACATCTGGATCACCGTGGTCTCGGTGCTGATCGGGCTCGTGGTGGCCTTTCCGCTGGCGCTGCTCGCCCGCCGCAGCCGCCGCTTCGCCGGACCGGTGCTGGGGCTGACGACGGTGCTCTACACCGTGCCGTCCCTCGCGATGTTCTCGCTGCTGCTGCCGCTGTTCGGTCTCTCCGCGGCGCTGGTCGTCACCGGCCTGGTGCTGTACTCCCTGACCATTCTCGTACGGAACATCCTGGCGGGCCTCGAAGCGGTTCCGCAGGAGGCGAAGGAAGCCGCGAAGGGGATGGGGTACGGGCCGGTCCGGCTGCTGTGGGAGGTCGAACTCCCCCTCGCCATGCCCGCGGTGATGGCAGGTGTGCGGATCGCCACGGTCTCGACGATCGCGCTGACGACGGTCGGATCGATCATCGGCAGAGGCGGCCTGGGCAACCTCATAGGCGATGCCCTGCCCAGCTTCTTCAAGGCCCAGGTGCTCACCGCCTCGGTCCTGTGCGTACTGCTCGCGGTCGTCGCCGATCTGCTGCTGCTGGGCCTCCAGCGGCTGTCGACCCCCTGGACCCGAATACGCACCACCCACGCGGGCGAGGCCGCGGTCGCGGGCGCCACGGCAAAGGCGGTCTGAACCATGGGAGTTCTCGGCGAGGCCTGGACCTGGCTCACGACCGGCGCCAATTGGACGGGGGAGAGCGGGGCGGCCCACCGGCTCGCCGAGCATCTGTACGTCAGCGGCGTCGCGCTCGCCCTGGCCTGCGCGGTCGCGCTGCCGGTCGCCCTGTACCTCGGGCACATCGGGAAGGGGGGCGCGCTGGCCGTCAACATCTCCAATGTGGGGCGGGCGGTCCCGGTCTTCGCGGTGCTGGCCCTCTTCATGGTCTCGCCGCTGCGCAATGCCGGATATGTGCCGACGATCACCGCGCTGGTGCTGTTCGCCGTGCCGCCGCTGCTCACCAACGCCTATGTCGGGATGACGGAGGTCGACCGGTCGGTGGCCGAGGCGGCGCGGGGCATGGGAATGTCCGGCGGCCAGCTCTTCGTAAGGATCGAGCTGCCGCTGGCCTACCCGATGATCATGACCGGGCTGCGCTCGGCCGCGGTCCAGGTGGTCGCCACGGCGACAATCGCCGCGATGGTCGGCCAGGGCGGCCTCGGCCGGATCATCACCGCCGGATTCAACACGTACAACACGCCGCAGGTGGTCGCGGGGGCGCTGCTGGTCGCCGTACTCGCCCTGCTGGTGGAGGCGGTGCTGGTGGGGCTGGACCGGCTGCTGTCACCGCTGCGCCGCCGCAGGACGGCATGACGGCCCCCACGACCGCCCGCCACGACTGCCCACCACGACCACCCGTCGGGTCCGTGCCGCCCCACGCTTCTCGATGTCGACGCACGCCTCTCGATCCCCGGATCTCATCTCAAATAGCCCTGTTGCTGTGGACGGAGAACACCTCATGAGCAAGACCTCGCGAATAGCGGGCGCGGTCATCGGCATGGTCGCGCTGGCCGGCTCGCTCGCCGCCTGCGGCGGCGACAGCCTGGAGAAGGACAAGGCGGGCTCGGCGTCCTCCGGCGACTCCTCCGGCGGCTCCGGCAAGAAGGGCTCGCTCGTCGTCGGCGCGGCGTCCTTCACCGAGTCCAAGGTCCTCGCGGAGCTGTACGCACAGATCCTGGGCGACGCCGGATACAGCACCTCGGTCACCACGGTGGCCAACCGGGAACTGTACGAACCGTCCCTGGAGAAGGGCGAGATCGATGTCGTCCCCGAATACGCCGCGACGATCGCCGAATTCCTCAATGCCAAGGTGAACGGCGCGAAGGCGGCCGAGAAGAAGCCGGTCGCCTCCGGTGACTCGGCCGCCACGGTCGCGGCGCTGGAGAAGCTCGCCACTCCGCGCGGACTGAAGGTCCTCCCGGCCGGCGGAGCCGTCGACCAGAACGCCTTCGCGGTGACCAAGGAATTCGCCGCGAAGAACAAGCTCGAGACCCTTTCGGATCTCGGCAGGTCGAAGGCCGAAGTGAAGATCGCGGCGGGTGACGAGTGCGAGGTGCGGCCGTTCTGCGCGCCGGGCCTGAAGAAGACGTACGGCATCAATGTCACCGGTATCGACCCCAAGGGAGTCGGTACACCGCAGTCCAAGCAGGCCGTCAAGGACGGCAAGGACCAGCTGGTCCTCACCACCACCACGGACGCGGTGCTCGACAGCTACGGCCTGGTGTTCCTGGAGGACGACAAGAAGCTCCAGAACGCGGACAACGTTCTGCCGGTCGTCAATGCCAAGGACGCGGGTTCCCAGGACATTGCCGACGCACTCGGCAAGCTCACCGAGGCCCTCACCACCGAGGATCTGGCGGAACTGAACCGCAAGGTGGACGCCGAGCGCGCAAAGCCCGCCGACGCGGCCAAGGACTATCTGCGGTCGAAGGGCCTCATCAAGAAGTAGAGATCGGGGATTGGGGGCCGCCAGGTAACCGGGTGGGAACAGATTGGCCGGCGGCTCCCCAAGTGCCTCCTACACACGGTAAATTTCAGGCCATGCCACGTGGACGTCATCGCCATTCGCCACCTCTGCACAGAATCCTTCCGCCCTCGGCCGTAGTCGGAGTGTCGGTTCTCTGTGCCGGGGGCGCCTGGCTGCTCGCCGAGCCCCTGATCCTGCGCGGTCTGGTGGCCGCCGCGGCGGCCGCGGCCGTGACCGGTGCGTATCTGATGCGCAGCTGGGACCGGGATGCGGGCCGGCGTATCGCGGAGCTGACGCGCGCCCGAGCCGGTGACGAATGGCGGGCCGAGGAGCGCATGGCCGAGCTGGAGGCCGACCTGGAGGAGTCGCGGGAGCTGCGCGCCCGGCTGGAGACGAAGCTGCGCCGCAAGCGCGTGGAGCTCGCCAATCTGCGCGGGGAGCACGCCGCGCTGCTGCGGCGGTACGCCAACGCCGAGACCGAGCGGGCCAGCGCGCTGGAGGGCCGCAGGCAGCTCGCGCTCGAAGCCGCGACTCCCCGGGAACTGCCCGCGGCGCGCAGCACACCGACGCCGGCCGCCTACCTGCGTGCCGCCCAGGCGCTGGAGGACCTCTCGCGCAACGGGGCCCTCCAGGAGGCGCGCCGGACCGCCGAGCAGGCCAGGAAGCGGGATCTCGCGGAGCGGGCCCGGGAGGCGGAGGAGCGGCAGGGGAAGCACGCGGCGGCCCCGGACGCGTCCGGGGCCGAGCACCTCCGTCCGACGACCGCCCTTCCGGCGCCCCGGCCGTCCGCCGCGCTGCCCGCGGCGCGCGCCGTGCCGGCCGCCAGCCCGGTCGCTCCGCACGCGGCGCCCCGCCGCCATCCGGTGCCGCAGGGCAGCTTCGACTTCTTCGGTACGCAGAAGGCCCGCGCCGCGATCGAGTCCGTGCAGAACGAGGACCTCGCGGACGTGGTGGGCGAGGAGGCACTGGCCGCGCACCGCACGGGCTCGATCGGGAACCGGGCCGTCGGCAAGGTCATCGACCTGACCGCGCACGACGAGACCGAGCAGCTGGAGGTGGTGGAGCTGCGCAGCGCCATCTCGTAGGCGCCGCGCGGCTCGGCCTACTTGTCGATGTCGCCGACGACGAAGAAGAGCGAGCCCAGGATCGCCACCATGTCGGCGACCAGCGTGCCCGGCAGCAGCTCGGTGAGCGCCTGGATGTTGTTGTACGACGCGGAGCGGAGCTTCAGCCGGTACGGGGTCTTCTCGCCCTTGGACACCAGGTAGTAGCCGTTGATGCCGAGCGGGTTCTCGGTCCAGGCGTAGGTGTGGCCCTCGGGGGCCTTCAGCACCTTGGGCAGCCGCTGGTTGATCGGGCCGGGCGCCAGGCCGGCCATCCGGTCCAGGCAGGCGTCCGCCAGATCCAGGGCGTTGTCCGTCTGCTCCAGCAGGCATTCGAAGCGGGCCAGGCAGTCGCCCTCGGTGCGGGTGACGACCTTGAGGGTGTCCTGAAGCTCCCCGTACGCGAGATACGGCTCGTCGCGCCGCAGATCGAAGTCGACGCCCGAGGCGCGTGCGATCGGCCCGGACACCCCGTACGCGTGCACGGTCCCGGCGGGCAGCACGCCCACGCCACGGGTGCGACCCCGGAAGATCTCGTTGCCGAGCACCAGGTCGTCGTACACGTCCATCCGGGACCGGACCGAGGCGACGGCGTCCCGGGCGCGGCCGAGCCAGCCCGCGGGGAGGTCCTCCTTGAGGCCGCCGACCCGGTTGAACATGTAGTGCATCCGGCCGCCGGAGACCTCCTCCATCACGGCCTGGAGCTCCTCGCGCTCGCGGAAGGCGTAGAACACCGGGGTGATCCCGCCGAGTTCGAGCGGGTACGAGCCGAGGAACATCAGATGGTTCAGGACCCGGTTCAGCTCGGCGAGCAGGGTCCGCGTCCAGACCGCGCGCTCCGGGACCTCCATGCCGAGCATGCGCTCGACGGCCATCACGACGCCCAGCTCGTTGGAGAACGCCGACAGCCAGTCGTGGCGGTTGGCGAGCATCACGATCTGCCGGTAGTCGCGGGCCTCGAACAGCTTCTCCGCGCCGCGGTGCATGTAGCCGATGACCGGTTCGGCGTGCTGGATGCGTTCGCCGTCGAGGACGATGCGCAGACGGAGCACGCCGTGGGTGGAGGGGTGCTGGGGGCCGATGTTGAGCACCATGTCGGTGCTCTCCGCTGCGCCGCCGATGCCGACTGTCGTCTCCGTCATATGGCCAGTATTCCCTGAGCGTCCGGGGCCCCGCCCCGGACCCCGGGCCTAAGGCCGACCGGCGATCGGGGGGCGGCGTCGCGGGGCCGGGCACGCACGCACGCCCCCAAGGCCTTGAGGGCCAGGGGGACCCCCCTCCCGCGTTGTCGTCAAATCACCGCCTCCCCGAGCTCTCGGCTTCGCTCGAGCAGGGAAGCCCATTTGCCATGCCTCAATCCTCCGCCTTGCAGCTGCACGCACCCAACCCCGCTCCTTCTCCCACCCCCCGATTGCCGGTCGGCCTTCGGTGCATCAGCCAGCCGAAGTCGCCCAGGCCGCCCCGGGCCGTCAGCTCCGCTGCCTCGCCCGCCGAGGCGAGGGCCCGTACGTAGCCGGCCGGGTCGGTCGAGGCCAGGGTCAGGGGCGGGCGCTCGCCGTTGATGCCGAGGTCCCGCAGCGCCTCGCGCTGGGGGAGCACCGTCCCGCCCCCGGCCGCCGCGCACGCGTCCAGGGCCACGTGCGAGGTGAGGTCGCAGCTGCCGTCCGGCACCGGTCGCACCTCGCGTCCGGACCGGAAGCCGGTCAGCGTGCCGAAGGGGGGCCGCGCCTCCCGTACGTGGGCGTAATCCACCGCAACCGCGAGCCCCCCGGCCAGGGTGGACACCGCCCGTGCCCAGGCCTCGTCGCGCGGGCGGCCGATCTCGGCCCGGCTGCCCGGTCCGGCCGACGGCCACCAGCGGCGCAGCCACGCGGCGTCGGCCCCGGACACCGGCCCGCCCAGCCGTTCCGCACCGTCGGCCGTCCGGACGAGGACATACCGGTCGACGCCGTCCGCATCGGTCTCGGCGACCTCGGTCGGGACGTTGTCCAGCCACTCGTTGGCGAACAGCAGACCGCGCGTCCCCGGCGGCGGTTCGGCGCACCACTCGATCCGGGGGTCCAGACCGGCGGGGCGGGCGGCGAGCTCCACGGCGTACGCCCGTACGGCCAGGCCGTCGGCGCCCACGGCCGGCAGGGCCGCCAGCACCCCCGTCAGCAGTTCGCCCCGCCCCGCCCCCAGGTCCACCAGGTCGACCGAGTCGGTGCCCAGCTCCCGCGCCGTCCCGACCAGCAGCCGGGCGACGGCCGAGGCGAACAGCGGGGACGCGTGGACGGAGGTACGGAAGTGGCCCGCCGGCCCTTCCGGGCTCCGGTAGAACCCCCCGTCTCCGTACAAAGCGGTCTCTGCCGCCTCCTGCCACCCACGCCACTCATCCGTCACGTTTCCAAGTCTCCACCTTGGGGAGTACGGTCCCTGGAGCCGGATCGGCCCTTCGGCTGACCCGTGCACCTGTCGCCTGTCCCTACGCTGGGTTACGTGCAGCGCCTCTACGACTTCATCCGCAGACACCCGACGGGCGTCGACAGCTTCTGGGCTGTCTTCCTCCTCGGGCTCTCCGGCCTGTCCATGGTGGCGCCTGCGGATCGCGCGGGTGGGCGGCTCGCCGCCCTGCTGATCAGCATCGGGCTCTGCACCGTCGTCGCGTTGCGCCGGCGTGTGCCGGAGAAGATGCTGCTGCTCACCATCGTGATGGGCGTCGGACAGCTGGCGTTCGGGGTCACCCCCGGCGTCGTGAACTTCGCGATGCTGGTGATCGTCTTCACCGTGGCCACCCTCGGGGAGCGCTGGGCGTCCCGGCTCGCGCTGGTCTGCGCCCTGTGCGCGGCCGGCCTCTCCCAGCTGCGCTGGCCGCAGGACGTACCGCAGGCCAGCTGGCCCCAGCAGGTCTTCGTCGTCATCGTGATGACCGTGCCGTTCGTGCTCGCCTGGGTGCTCGGCGACTCGATGCGGACCCGGCGCGCCTACTTCAGCCAGCTGGAGGAGCGCGCGGCCCGGCTGGAGCGGGAGCGCGAGGCGCAGTCGAAGGTCGCGGTGGCCGCCGAGCGGGCCCGTATCGCCCGCGAACTCCACGACGTCGTCGCGCACAACGTCTCGGTGATGGTGGTGCAGGCCGACGGCGCGGCGTATGTCATGGACGCGGCCCCCGACCAGGCCCGGCAGGCCCTGGAGACCATCTCCAGCACCGGCAGGCAGGCACTCGCGGAGATGCGGCGGCTGCTCGGGGTGCTGCGGACCGGGGACGCCCGGGAGAGCGGGGAGTACGTCCCGCAGCCCGACGTCGAGCAGATCGAGGACCTCATCGAGCAGGTCAGGAAGACCGGGCTGACCGTCGACTTCAAGATCGAGGGCACCCCCCGGCCGCTGCCCAGCGGGGTCGAGCTGACCGCGTACCGCATCGTGCAGGAGGCCCTGACCAACACCCGCAAGCACGGCGGTCCGGACGCCGGGGCCAGTGTGCGGCTGGTCTACTTCGACGACGGGCTCGGGCTGCTGGTCGAGGACGACGGGCGGGGTGCGGCGCACGAGCTGTACGTGGACGGCGGCGCCGACGGCGCGGGCCACGGAATGATCGGCATGCGCGAACGGGTCGGCATGGTCGGCGGCACGCTGGACGCCGGGCCGCGGCCCGGCGGCGGGTTCCGGATCAGCGCCCTGCTGCCGCTCAAGGCGGCCCACTAGACCTCCGGCACTTTCCGGACCCAGGACGGACGCGGTACACAGGCGCAGTACAGGCGCAGTACAGGCGCAGGACAGACGCGATGGACAAACGCAGTACCAGCCGCAGTACAGACAAGGAGACAGGACCTCTCATGGCGATCCGCGTGATGCTCGTCGACGACCAGGTGCTGCTGCGCACCGGCTTCCGGATGGTGCTCGCCGCCCAGCCGGACATGGAGGTCGTGGCCGAGGCCGGCGACGGCGCGGAGGCGATCGGGATCCTGCGCGCCACCGCCGTCGACGTGGTGCTGATGGACGTCCGGATGCCGAGGCTGGACGGTGTCGAGGCCACCCGTCGCATCTGCGCGCAGCCGGATGCGCCCAAGGTGCTCATCCTGACCACGTTCGACCTCGACGAGTACGCCTTCTCCGGGCTGAAGGCCGGGGCCAGCGGTTTCATGCTCAAGGACGTGCCGCCCGCAGAACTGCTCGCCGCCATCCGCTCCGTGCACAGCGGCGACGCCGTCGTCGCCCCGTCCACCACCCGCCGGCTGCTCGACCGCTTCTCATCGATGCTGCCGAGCGGCACCAGCGAACCGCAGCACAAGGGCATCGCCAAGCTCACCGAACGTGAACGCGAAGTGATGCTGCTGGTCGCGCAGGGACTGTCGAACGGCGAGATCGCGGCACGCCTGGTGCTCTCCGAGGCAACCGTGAAGACGCACGTGGGCCGCATCCTCACCAAGCTGAGCCTGCGCGACCGGGTGCAGGTCGTCGTCCTCGCGTACGAGACGGGGCTGGTCAGGGCCGGCGGTGGCGGCGGGACGGGCTGAACCGTGGGAGCACTGCTCTGGATCAACGGGCCGTTCGGCGGCGGCAAGACGCACACGGCGTACGAGCTGAACCGGCGACTGCCCGGCAGCGTGGTCTGCGACCCCGAGCACGTCGGGTTCGGGCTGCACCGGATGCTCCCGCCGCGACTACGCGGTGACTTCCAGGACCTGACGGCCTGGCGCGACGGCGTGCGCGAGGTGCTGGGACTGGCGCTGCGGGGTCATCCGGGACCGGTGATCGCCCCGATGACGCTCGTCGACCCCGGCTACTTCGCCGAGATCATCGGACGGCTGCGCGACGACGGGCACACCGTGCACCACTTCGCGCTGCTCGCCGAACGGGCCACGGTGCTGCGCCGGCTGAGCGAACGCGGATTCGGGCGGGGGCTGAAGCGGGAGAGTTTCGCCGTGGCGAAGCTGGATCACTGCCTGGAGCGGCTCGCGGAGCCGGAGTTCGCCGAGCACCTCCGTACCGACCGGCTGACGGTCCCGCAGGTCGCCGACCGGATCGCCGGATCGGCGGGGCTGACCGTGCTGCCGGACAGGGACAGCGCGCTGCGGCACCGGGTGCGGCGTACCTGGACGGGGATCAAGCACATCCGCTTCGACTGAACCGGCCACGGCTCAGCGCAGGACGCCCTCCAGGAAGTCGCTGCCGAGCCGCGCCACCACCGTCAGGTCCAGCTGGTGCAGTACGTACCGGCCGCGCCGCCGCGTGGTGACCAGGCCCGCCTTCTTCAGCACCGCGAGATGCCGGGAGACCTCGGGTGCCGTGATGTTGTGCGAATCGGCGAGTTCACCGGTCGAGTACGGGGAACGGGCGAGATTGCGGCACAGGCGCATCCGCATCGGGTGGGCCAGCGCCTCCATGCGCAGCTGGAGCAGTTCCACGGAGGCGGGGGAGGGCAGCTCGGGGTGGTGCACCGGGTAGTGGATCACCGGGCGCCAGCCCGGCGCGTGCAGCACCATCAGGTGAGGCCAGCCGAAGGTGGACGGGATGAGGGTGAGCCCGGGGCCGGCGGCCGGGTCGGCCGCGTTGGTCCGGCCCTCGGTCAGTTTGTCGGCGCTGATCCGGGTCCCGGCCTCGTCGAGCGACAGGGCCGGGGACACCGCGCCCATCGCCTCGCCGAGCCCCTTGCGCCGCAGCAGATCCGTCTTGTGCCGGGCGTCGGCGACCAGCTGGACCTGCACCCGCCGCCAGGTGTCGGCGAAGAACGCCTGGTCGCAGTCCTCGAACAGGCGCCGGATCCAGCGGCGTACGGAGGCGGGGTCGGCCAGCAGCTGCTTGGTGAACTCCACCTGCCGGGGGCCGCGCGTCGCCGCCATGTCCAGGGCGCGGGCGCGCATCGTCGCGTCGCTGAGCGGGGAGGGTGCGCCGATTCCGTACAGGCTGGAGCAGGTGAACTCCAGGGAGGCGGAGACGAACCGCTCGTCGTCCAGCCGGTCGAGGATGTCCAGGTCCTCGGCGAGGGTCGCCCCCGTCCTGCCGTTGCCGCCGCGGATTCCGGCGAACGGCATGAAGACGTCCGAGAACGTATTGCGCCACAGGAACTCGGCCTCGTGCAGCCGGTCGGCGAGATCGGGCTCCAGCGCGCTGGAGGTCGCCGTCGCCCAGCCGTGCAGGCCCGGGTGGTGCCCCGGCTCGGAGAGGGCATGCAGGACCAGCCCCAGCTCGGCGAGGGGGGAGGTCTCGAAAACGATGCGCTCGGGCGCCAGCCCCGCGATGTCGATGTGCACGCTCACCCCTCCATAGTGCGGGGTGAGCGCGGAAGGCCACGCGCCACTTGACGCTGCTCGTCAATCGACGAGCAGCGCGGGCCGGGACCGGCCCACGCTGAGGCCATGAACGCCCTTCAGCAGCACATGATCGACAGCTACCGCGCGGCTCAGCACGGCGAACCGCCGCCGCCACCGCCGGGCCGGCACGACCGGTCCGTACTGCGGACCGTCCGGGACCACTACGGCCGCTACCGCCGCCGCACCTGGTCCGCCCGGCCCGACGGACGTCAGTCCGACGAACGGAGCTGAGCCACCACCCGGTTCATGAACTCCGCCACCGCCCCCCGTACGTCCTCTGCCGTCCACTCCAGCCCTTCCCGGCCCACCGTGACCTCGGTGAACGCCACCCCGGGCGGCCCGGCAGCCGCGGAGTGCCAGTTGTGGAAGAGCACCACGCCCGTCTCCTCCGCCTGCCGCACCGCCGCCTCCGTCAGGACGTCCGCCTCGTACGGCAGCCACACCTGGAACTGGTGCGTGTGCGGTGGTTCCGGATGCACCCGGAACCACCCGGCGCCGGCCGCCGCGAAGCCCTCGGCCAGCGCCCCGGCCACCACCTTCGCCTGTGCCACGTACGACGGCAGCAGCGGCAGTTCCTGGTCCAGGCCGATCAGCGCGGCGAGCGCCGCCGGGAACTGCTGGAAGAGCTGCCCGCCGTACCGGTGGCGCCAGGTGCGGGCCTCCTCGATCAGGGACTCGGGACCGGCCAGCGCGGCCCCGGAGATTCCGCCGAGGGTCTTGTAGAACGAGACGTACACACTGTCCGCGAGCGCCGCGATCTCCGGCAGCTCCCGCCCGAAGTGGGGGGCGCACTCCCACAGCCGCGCGCCGTCGACATGCACGACCGCATCGCGTTCCCGGGCGGCCGCCACCACGGCCTCCAGCTCCTCCCACGTCGGCAGGACGAAACCGGCATCGCGCAACGGCAGCTCCAGCATCAGCGTGCCGAACGGCTCGGCGAAGTCGCGGATCTCCCGCGCCGTGGGCGGCCGGGGCTCGGACGTCGGATGGACGGTACGCAGCCCGCTCACCGCTCCCAGCGCGCCGCGCTCGTGCACCTCGGGGTGGGCCAGGGGATGCAGCGCCACGGTGGAATTTCCGGTCCGCCCGGCCCAGCACCGCAGTGCGACCTGCTGCGCCATCGTCCCGGTCGGGAAGAACGCGGCGGCCTCCATGCCCAGCAGGTCCGCGATCCGCCGCTCCAGCTCGGCGACGACCCCATCGCCATATATGTCCGCAGGACGGCCGAGATCGGTGACCGCTGAGGCCCCCGCCGCCAGCGCGGCCAGCCGTTCACCGAGCGGGAGGTGCGCGGGCGGCCTTTCCAGGACCCGCTCGGCCGCACGGCGGGCCTTCAACCTGCGCAGCCGCTGCGCGTCCTCCTGTGACTGTTCCTGCGCGTCCTGCGCGTCCTCCTGCGACTGTTCCTGCGGCTGTTCTTGTGACGGCAACTGCGGCTGCCCCTGTGACTGTTCCTGTGCATTCCCCTCCGAGTGCCGTGCCTGCTCTTCCGTGCTCGCCATGTCTGTCATGGGACGATCATCACGCAGGTCGCAGCCGGAGCCCGCACGGTTTTCGGGCTCACAGGGGCCCCGGGCCGCGCACCCGCCGGGACTTTTCCCACAGGCTGTGGACAGCCAGGGGTCCGGGCGAAACGCTGGCGTAGCATGCAGAGAAATCGTCCGGTACCCCCCGCGGACTGGAACGGAAGGCCACCGCCGCGTGAATGCATCAATCCCCAAGGAGCCCCTCGACGCGAGGGACCGTCCCGCCCGACTCACGGTCGGCGTCGTGGGCGCGGGCCGCGTCGGCCCCGCTCTCGCCGCGTCCCTGCAGCTCGCCGGGCACCGACCGGTCGCCGTGTCGGGCGTTTCCGACGCGTCGGTGCGCCGGGCGGCCACCCTGCTCCCCGACGTACCGCTGGTGCCGCCCGCCGAGGTGCTCGCGCGCGCCGAGCTGGTGCTGCTGACCGTTCCGGACGACGCCCTGCCCGGTCTGGTCGAGGGCCTCGCCGAGACGGGCGCGGTGCGGCCGGGACAGCTGCTCGTCCATACGTCGGGGCGGTACGGGACACAGGTGCTGGACCCGGCCATGCGGGCCGGTGCCCTGCCGCTCGCCCTGCACCCGGTGATGACGTTCACCGGCACCTCCGTCGACGTCCAGCGGCTGGCCGGCTGCTCCTTCGGCGTGACCGCCCCCGAGGAGCTGCGGCTCGCCGCCGAGGCGCTGGTCATCGAGATGGGCGGCGAGCCCGAATGGATCGCGGAGGAGTCCCGTCCGCTCTACCACGCGGCGCTCGCCCTCGGCGCGAACCACCTGGTCACGCTGGTCGCCCAGTCGATGGAGCTGTTGCGTACGGCCGGGGTCGCCGCCCCCGACCGGATGCTCGGCCCTCTCCTCGGCGCCGCCCTCGACAACGCCCTGCGCTCCGGCGACGCCGCCCTGACCGGCCCGGTGGCCCGAGGCGACGCCGGTACGGTTGCCGTGCACATGAGCGAGCTGCGCCGGCACGCTCCGCAGGCCGTGGCCGGCTACCTCGCGATGGCCCGCGCCACGGCCGACCGCGCACTCGCCCACGGCATGCTCAAGCCGGAGCTGGCCGAGGCCCTGCTCGGCGTGCTGGCCGACGGCGCCGACACCGCGGGCGGCACGGGATCACAGGAGCCCCGATGACCAACACAACCAGCAGGCCCGACGCACCGCGCACGCGGGGCACCACGCCTCCGACAGCCCAGTCGCACAAGCCCACCCCACCGCCCCGGCCCGCTCGGTCCCACATGCCCCACACCCCCCGCCCCGCCGCCCCGCCGCAGGCCCCCGGCGCCGCCCCCGCGGCCACCCTTCTCCGTACGGCTGCCGAGCTCGCCGGGTTCGGGCCGCTCAAGGGGCCGCGGGCCGTCGTCATGACCATGGGCGCCCTCCACGAGGGCCACGCCACCCTGATCCGTACCGCACGCGCGGCCGCGGGCCCGGACGGCCAGGTCGTCGTCACCGTCTTCGTCAACCCGCTCCAGTTCGGCGAGGCGGCCGACCTGGAGCGCTACCCCCGGACCCTCGACGCCGATCTCGCCGTGGCGGGTGCCGCCGGGGCGGACGCGGTCTTCGCGCCGTCCGTCGACGAGGTGTACCCGGGCGGCGAACCGCAGGTCCGGATCTCGGCGGGCCCCATGGGCGAGCGGCTCGAAGGCGCGTCCCGGCCGGGGCACTTCGACGGGATGCTCACCGTCGTCGCCAAGATGCTGCACCTCACCCGCCCCGATGCCGCGTTCTTCGGGCAGAAGGACGCCCAGCAGCTGGCGCTGATCCGCCGCATGGTGCGCGATCTGAACTTCCCCGTGGACATCGTCGGCGTGGAGACGGTCCGCGAGCTGGACGGCCTCGCGCTCTCCAGCCGCAACCGCTTCCTGGACGCCGAGGAGCGGCACACCGCCCTCGCCCTGTCCCGGGCCCTGTTCGCGGCGCGCGACAGGCTCGCCGCCCAGCAGGCGCTGCACGCCCGCGCGCAGACCACCGCGGCGACCACCGGCCGGGCCGCCGCGCTCACCGCGCTCGGCGAGACCCGCGCGGCCGCCGACACCCAGGCGGTGGCCCTGGCCCGCCCCGTGGACGGACCCGCCGCGGTGCGCGCCGCCGCGCGACTGATCCTCGACGACGCGGCGGCCGAACAGCCGCCGCTCGCCCTGGACTACCTGGCGCTCGTGGACCCGGCCGACTTCACCGAGATCCCCGACGACCGCACCACCGGCAACGCGATCCTCGCCATCGCCGCGAAGGTCGGCAAGACCCGCCTCATCGACAACATCCCGCTGACCTTCGGAGTCACCACGTGACCGGAATACGGCTGACCGCCCCCGCCCCCGGCTGGTCCATCGACGCCGACGTCGTGGTCGTCGGATCCGGCGTGGCCGGTCTCACCACCGCGCTGCGCTGCGCCGCCGCGGGTCTCGCCACCGTCGTCGTCACGAAGGCCCGCCTCGACGACGGCTCCACCCGCTGGGCGCAGGGCGGCATCGCCGCGGCCCTCGGCGAGGGCGACACGCCTCAGCAGCATCTGGACGACACCCTGGTCGCGGGTGCGGGCCTGTGCGACGAGGCCGCGGTACGGACCCTGGTCACCGAGGGCCCCGACGCCGTGCGCCGGCTGATCGGGACCGGCGCCCACTTCGACACGACGGACAGCGGCGACATCGCGCTGGCCCGCGAGGGCGGCCACCACCGCCGCCGCATCGCCCACGCGGGCGGTGACGCGACCGGCGCCGAGATCTCCCGCACCCTGGTCGAGGCGGTCCGCGAAGCCGCCCTGCACACCGTCGAGAACGCCCTCGTCCTCGACCTCCTCACCGACGACGAGGGCCGTACCGCGGGCGTCACCCTGCACGTCATGGGCGAGGGCCAGCACGACGGCGTCGGCGCGGTCCGCGCCCCCGCCGTGGTCCTCGCCACCGGCGGCATGGGCCAGGTCTTCTCCGCCACCACCAACCCGGCGGTCTCCACCGGCGACGGCGTGGCCCTGGCGCTGCGGGCCGGCGCGGAGGTCTCCGACCTCGAATTCGTCCAGTTCCACCCGACGGTCCTCTTCCTCGGCGCCGACTCCGAGGGCCAGCAGCCCCTCGTGTCGGAAGCGGTACGGGGCGAGGGCGCCCATCTCGTCGACGCGTCCGGTACGCGCTTCATGACCGGGCAGCACGAACTGGCGGAACTGGCCCCGCGCGACATCGTCGCCAAGGCCATCACCCGCCAGATGCAGCTGCACGGCACCGAGCACATGTATCTCGACGCCCGCCACTTCGGCGCCGAGATGTGGGAACAGCGCTTCCCCACCATCCTGGCGGCCTGCCGCGCCCACGGCATCGACCCGGTCACCGAGCCCATCCCCGTCGCGCCCGCCGCGCACTACGCCTCCGGGGGCATCCGTACCGACCTGCGGGGGCGTACGACCGTGCCCGGTCTGTACGCCTGCGGCGAGGTCGCGTGCACCGGCGTGCACGGCGCGAACCGGCTGGCGTCCAACTCCCTCCTGGAGGGCCTCGTCTTCGCCGAGCGCATCGCGGCGGACATCGTCGAGGACCGGCCCAGCGCGGGCGCCGCGACCGTCGGCCGACTTCCCCTTCCCGCCCCCTCGCCGCTGCTCACCCCCGAGGTACGCGCCACGATCCAGCGGATCATGACCCGGGGCGCCGGAGTGCTGCGCTCCGTCGAGAGTCTGGCCACCGCCGCCGAGGAGCTGGAGGCCCTGCACGACAGTGCTGCCCGGGCCGCCGGCGAGGCCGAGCCCAAGGTCGCGGTGCCCGGCGTCGAGTCCTGGGAGGTCACCAATCTGCTGCTCGTCTCGCGTGTCCTGGTCGCCGCCGCCCGCCGGCGCAAGGAGACCCGCGGCTGCCACTGGCGCGAGGACCGGCCCGAGCGCGACGACGAGAACTGGCGCCGCCACCTCGTCGTCCGGCTCACCCCGGAGCGTCAACTCGTCCTCCGTCGGACGGAGACCGAGGCATTCGGGCCCGTACGCCCGGCGCAGGCACCAGACTGCGCAGCAGCAGCACCCCTGATTCACCCCGCCGACGTCACCGAGGAGCCGTAACCGTGAGCACGCCCGAAGAGAATCCGCGCCCCACACCCGTGGACGTACCGCTGATCCAGATCGGCGCGCCCGCACCGTCCGAGGGCGGCTGCGGGGACGGCTGCGGCTGCGGTGAGGACGAGTACTACCAGCTCAACCCCCTGGAGTGCGGCCTCGACCCCGACCTCGCCCAGCTCCTCGCCGACGCGGGCCTGGACCCGGTCCAGGTCGAGGACGTCGCGCACGTCGCCATCGAGGAGGACCTCGACGGCGGTGTCGACGTCACCACCGTCGCGACCGTCGCCGAGGACGCCGTGGCCACCGGCGACTTCACCGCCCGTGAGGCGGGCGTCGTGGCCGGTCTGCGCGTCGCCGAGGCCGTCCTGTCCATCGTCTGCACGGACGAGTTCGCGGTCGAGCGCCATGTCGAGGACGGCGACCGCGTCGTCCCCGGCCAGAAGCTGCTGACCGTCACCACCCGCACCCGCGACCTGCTCACCGGCGAGCGCAGCGCGCTCAACCTGCTCTGCAGGCTCTCCGGCATCGCGACCGCCACCCGAGCCTGGGCCGACGTCCTCGAAGGCACGAAGGCCAAGGTCCGCGACACCCGCAAGACCACCCCGGGCCTGCGCGCCATGGAGAAGTACGCGGTGCGCTGCGGCGGCGGCGTCAACCACCGCATGTCGCTGTCGGACGCGGCTCTGGTCAAGGACAACCACGTGATCGCGGCCGGCGGCGTGGCCGAGGCCTTCAAGCGGGTCCGGGACGAGTTCCCGGACGTACCGATCGAGGTCGAGGTCGACACACTGCAGCAGGTCCGCGAGGTCCTCGGCGCGGGCGCCGACCTGATCCTGCTGGACAACTTCACCCCGTTGCAGACCGCCGAGGCGGTCGCACTGGTCGGCGGCCGCGCGGTCCTGGAGTCCTCCGGCCGGCTCTCCCTGGACACCGCACGCGCCTACGCGGAGGCGGGCGTCGACTACCTGGCCGTCGGCGCGCTCACCCACTCCTCGCCGATCCTCGACATCGGCCTGGACTTCCGCGACACCGACGGGGCCGGCGCCTGATGCTGCTCACCATCGACGTCGGCAACACCCACACCGTCCTCGGCCTGTTCGACGGTGAGGAGATCGTCGAGCACTGGCGGATCTCCACCGATGCCCGCCGGACCGCGGACGAGCTCGCGGTGCTGCTCCAGGGCCTGATGGGCATGCATCCACTGCTGGGCATGGAGCTGGGCGACGGCATCGAGGGCATCGCGATCTGTTCCACGGTCCCGGCCGTCCTGCACGAGTTGCGCGAGGTGACCCGCCGCTACTACGGCGACGTCCCCGCGGTCCTCGTCGAGCCGGGCATCAAGACCGGGGTGCCGATCCTGATGGACAACCCGAAGGAGGTCGGCGCGGACCGCATCATCAACGCGGTCGCCGCCGTCGACCTGTACGGCGGTCCGGCGATCGTCGTCGACTTCGGCACGGCCACCACCTTCGACGCGGTCTCCGCCCGCGGCGAGTACACCGGCGGTGTCATCGCGCCGGGCATAGAGATCTCGGTCGAGGCGCTCGGCGTCAAGGGCGCCCAGCTCCGCAAGATCGAGCTGGCCCGGCCGCGCAGCGTGATCGGCAAGAACACGGTAGAGGCGATGCAGGCGGGCATCATCTACGGCTTCGCCGGCCAGGTCGACGGTGTCGTCACACGGATGAAGAAGGAGCTGGCCGCCGACCCCGACGACGTCACCGTCATCGCGACGGGCGGCCTTGCGCCGATGGTGTTGGGCGAGTCCTCCGTCATCGACGAGCACGAGCCCTGGCTCACCCTCATCGGTCTGCGTCTGGTGTACGAGCGGAACATCGCCCGGATGTAGCGGATACGGGGCGTACCTGCGGGAACGGCGCGGCGGACCGGGAGCCGCCGCCGCGCCGCCAACGACCCGTTAAGCGGATTTTGTCCATTTAGCACGTATTGTCGCGTCATGCCCACGCCTTACGGATCACGCGGCGGTATGGCGTTCAGCGCGGACGAGCTGCGTGTGCTCCGACGCGCCCTCTCCACCGCCCTTCACCCCACGCCCCTGCCCGACGAGGACGTCCAGGACTGCCTGCGGCTGGTGGACGCCGTGGACGAGGCGGTCGGCGAGGCGGGACGGCTGCGCACGTTCCTGCTCGCCGACCTCGTCCGCTACCGCAACGCCCTCCCCGGCTCCGTCAGCGGCTACCTGGAGCTGCTCCAGGACGCCCTGGCGGGTGGATACGACCCCCGCCCCGACGACCTCGCCGCGCTGCGTGCCCTGCGCCACGGACCGGTGGCCGCGGCCCTCCTGGAGCGCTGCCAGGCGCTCGCGGAGCGCTCGGTACGGGCCCGCCTCGCCGGATGTGCCGTGCCGGCGGTGGCCCCCGCGCCCCGCAGCCGGCTTCTCGCCCTGCCCGGCGGCCGGACCGGCGAATCCGAACCCGAACAGCCGAAGACCCCGGCGGCCCCGGCCCGCCCGGCCCGGCCCGCCCCGTCGCCCGGACGCCCGGCGCCCAAGCCCTCCGAGGTCTTCCCGCCCCGCCGGCCGGCCCCGCCGCCGCAGCAGCGCGCCGCGGGCTAGCCGCACCGCGACCCGGAGGGGGCGCGCGGAAGTCCGTACCGGCCTCGCTACTCTGGATTCCATGGACTACGTATCCGCGCTCGTGCCCCCCGTGGTGATGGCCGCCTTCTTCATCGGCCTCGTCGTGACGATCGTCAAGAGCCAGGGCGGTCCCAACAAGGCCAAGGAGGACGAGGCCGTGGACTCGGTGCTCGGCCGTGCCGAGTCCGTCCAGCAGGCCCCGCGGACCGGCGGAGTCTGACACTCCGCAGCACGCAAAGGGCGCACGACTCCTGACGAGTCGTGCGCCCATTTCGCTGCGTAAATAGCCGAGCATTCCCGGCATCTGGCACTAAAGTGACATTGTGCCCCGCCAATTGGGAGATCTGGAAGACGCCGTGATGACGCGGGTCTGGCAATGGAACCGTCCGGTCACCGTGCGGGAAGTCCTCGAGGACCTCCAGCAGGAACGCTCCATCGCCTACACCACCGTCATGACGGTAATGGACAATCTCCATCAGAAGGGCTGGGTGCGCAGGGAAGTCGACGGCCGCGCATATCGATATACGGCGGTCTCCACCCGCGCCGCCTACTCGGCCGCACTGATGAACGAGGCCTGGTCGCGCAGTGACAACCCCGCCGCCGCTCTCGTCGCCTTCTTCGGGATGATGTCCGCCGAGCAGCGCGAGGCCCTCCGGGACGCCATGCGGATCGTCCGGCCCGACCTGCCCGGGGCCTCCGGGCCCCCGACGCGGGAAGCGGCCGATGAAGTCGCGGATGAAGGCACGCGCGAAGCCGCGGATGAACCGACCGATGAACAGGCCGGAGATCCGGTCGATGGCGCGGGCCCGGAGTCCGGGCGATAGCGTCGGGGGTATGTCCTCAGAGCTTCCGCATACCGATTTGCGTACCGAACCGTCGGTTATAAACGTGGCCATCACCGTCCGCCGTGCCAGGACCAGCGATGTGGCATCGGTCCGCCGTCTCCTCGACGGGTACGTACGTGAAGGCATCCTCCTCGACAAAGCGACGGTGACCCTTTACGAGGACATCCAGGAGTTCTGGATCGCGGAACGCGACGAGGACGCCCGGGTCATCGGCTGCGGTGCACTGCACGTGATGTGGGAAGACCTGGCCGAAGTGCGCACTCTCGCGGTCGACCACAGCATCCGGGGTGCCGGAGTCGGACATCAAGTACTGGACAAGTTGCTGCAGACCGCCCGCTGGCTGGGCGTACGCAGGGTTTTCTGTCTCACCTTCGAAGTCGACTTCTTCGCGAAGCACGGCTTCGTGGAGATCGGAGAGACGCCGGTCGACGGAGATGTCTACAGCGAGCTGCTGCGTTCCTATGACGAGGGTGTAGCAGAGTTCCTGGGTCTCGAACGAGTGAAGCCGAACACCTTGGGCAACAGCCGGATGCTTCTGCACCTGTGACCGCCCCAAGAAGCCGTAGCTCTATGTCCGAATCGCGCACGTTTCCCGTCTTCTTGCGATCCTGAACCTCTCCCGAGGGTTTGTGTTTTTCGGAGAAAAGCGGTTTCCTTTCCGCGTACTGCATTTTCGATGAAAGGAAATCCGGTGGCACAGAAGGTTCAGGTCCTTCTTGTCGATGACCTCGACGGCGGCGAGGCGGACGAGACCGTCACGTTCGCTCTGGATGGCAAGACGTACGAGATCGACCTCACCACGAGCAACGCGGACAAGCTCCGTGGTCTTCTTGACCCGTACACCAAGGGTGGTCGGCGCACGGGTGGCCGCGCAGCGGCCGGCCGCGGCAAGGGCCGCGCTGTTACGGGTGGCAACAAGGACACCGCGGAGATCCGTAAGTGGGCGCGCGAGAACGGCCACAATGTGAATGACCGTGGCCGTGTTCCCGCGGAGATCCGTGAGGCTTACGAGAAGGCCAACGGCTGAGCTGTCGACTCATCGGTCGACCGCCCCGTTCGGGCGCGCATCAACCGGACCCGGTGACATTCCGTCGCCACCGCGTCCACGAGCCGTACGAGATCGGGAGCACCCCCACCCCTGCTCCCGAGGCCGCCCAGGGCCGGTAGCTCCGGCTCTTCCTCGTGCCGCAGCCCGGGGGGCCGCAGCCATACGGCGGCCCCCGGCCGGCTGGGCACCCCGCCGGGCGGCACCGGCGCGGTGATCCGGCCGCCCGCACCGATGGCGGTCAGCGAGAGGGCCACTCCGCCCCACTCCAGCCAGTCGAGCAGCCCGGGCAGCTCGTCGGCGCTTCCCGCCGCGACCAGCAGGCTCATCCGCGCGCCCGCCAGCGCCACCGGCCCGCTGCGACCGACCCGCCGCAGCGCCGCACGGCCGACGGCCGCGGGCACCTCCAGGACGTCGAACCGCAGCCCGGTCAGCAACCGCACCGGTGTGGTGCCCTCCGTTGCCCAGCCGAGCTCGCGTTCGTACCACCGTGCCCACCGCGCGCATGCGTCGCGGCCCTTCCGCCCGTCGGCGAACGACGGCGGGGGAGGCGGGACGGTGATGGCCATGCCGGAAGAACGGCCGAGCCGCACCAACGGTTACGCGGAGTCCGTGACCGGGTGCGCACTGTGTCCGAGATGGGGGCGTAGAAGCGTATTCGGGAGCGTAAATATGTTCGCCCATAGCGGAGGGAACCGGCGTGCACCGCATGGACTGTCTGTAATAGCGGGTAAGACATCCCTAGTGGGGAGGGGCGACACGCAGGCCTGGGCATCTCACGTTCGCCATCGGCGTACTGACGAAAGGCGTATCTGCCTGGCCTGCGGGAACATCGTCTCGCACCATCGGGTTGGAGCAGATGTCGGCGTTCGGGGCAGGAGGAGGCCTAGGACCGTGTCGGCAGTTGGAATGAGCGGTCCCCGCTTGCGGGACTAAGCTGCGGAAGGACAGGGAGGGGACCGACCCCTTGCTGCCTGACCGCTCTGAGGAGCGATTAACGATGTTCGAGAGGTTCACCGACCGCGCGCGGCGGGTTGTCGTCCTGGCTCAGGAAGAAGCCCGGATGCTCAACCACAACTACATCGGCACCGAGCACATCCTCCTGGGCCTTATCCACGAGGGTGAGGGTGTCGCCGCTAAGGCCCTGGAGAGCCTCGGGATTTCGCTCGAGGCGGTCCGCCAGCAGGTGGAGGAGATCATCGGCCAGGGCCAGCAGGCCCCGTCCGGGCACATCCCCTTCACCCCCCGGGCCAAGAAGGTCCTGGAGCTGTCGCTCCGTGAGGCCCTCCAGCTCGGCCACAACTACATCGGCACCGAGCACATCCTGCTCGGCCTGATCCGCGAGGGCGAGGGCGTCGCCGCCCAGGTCCTCGTGAAGCTGGGCGCCGACCTGAACCGGGTGCGGCAGCAGGTCATCCAGCTGCTCTCCGGGTACTCGGGCGGCAAGGAGGCGGCAACCGCGGGCGGCCCCGCGGAAGGCACGCCCTCCACGTCCCTGGTGCTCGACCAGTTCGGCCGGAATCTCACCCAGGCCGCTCGCGAATCCAAGCTCGACCCGGTCATCGGGCGCGAGAAGGAGATCGAGCGGGTCATGCAGGTGCTGTCCCGCCGTACCAAGAACAACCCGGTTCTCATCGGCGAGCCCGGCGTCGGCAAGACGGCGGTCGTCGAAGGACTGGCGCAGGCCATCGTCAAGGGCGAGGTGCCCGAGACCCTCAAGGACAAGCACCTCTACACCCTCGACCTCGGTGCGCTGGTCGCCGGCTCCCGCTACCGCGGTGACTTCGAGGAGCGCCTGAAGAAGGTCCTCAAGGAGATCCGCACCCGCGGCGACATCATCCTGTTCATCGACGAGCTCCACACCCTGGTGGGTGCGGGCGCCGCCGAGGGCGCGATCGACGCCGCCAGCATCCTCAAGCCGATGCTGGCCCGCGGCGAGCTGCAGACCATCGGTGCGACGACGCTCGACGAGTACCGCAAGCACCTGGAGAAGGACGCCGCGCTGGAGCGCCGCTTCCAGCCCATCCAGGTCGCGGAGCCGTCGCTGCCGCACACCATCGAGATCCTCAAGGGCCTGCGCGACCGCTACGAGGCCCACCACCGCGTCTCCATCACGGACGAGGCGCTGGTCCAGGCCGCGACGCTGGCCGACCGGTACATCTCGGACCGCTTCCTGCCGGACAAGGCGATCGACCTGATCGACGAGGCCGGTTCCCGGATGCGCATCCGCCGGATGACCGCGCCGCCGGACCTCCGCGAGTTCGACGAGAAGATCGCGGGCGTCCGCCGCGACAAGGAGTCCGCGATCGACTCGCAGGACTTCGAGAAGGCCGCGTCCCTGCGCGACAAGGAGAAGCAGCTCCTCGCCGCGAAGACCAAGCGCGAGAAGGAGTGGAAGGCCGGCGACATGGACGTCGTGGCCGAGGTCGATGGCGAGCTGATCGCCGAGGTCCTGGCCACCGCGACCGGCATCCCGGTCTTCAAGCTGACGGAGGAGGAGTCCTCCCGGCTGCTGCGCATGGAGGACGAGCTCCACAAGCGCGTCATCGGCCAGAAGGACGCCATCAAGGCCCTCTCGCAGGCGATCCGCCGTACGCGAGCCGGCCTGAAGGACCCGAAGCGCCCCGGTGGCTCGTTCATCTTCGCCGGCCCGTCCGGTGTCGGTAAGACGGAGCTGTCCAAGACGCTCGCCGAATTCCTCTTCGGTGACGAGGACGCGCTGATCGCTCTCGACATGTCGGAGTTCAGCGAGAAGCACACGGTTTCCCGCCTCTTCGGTTCTCCCCCCGGTTACGTGGGTTACGAAGAGGGCGGCCAGCTCACCGAGAAGGTGCGCCGCAAGCCGTTCTCCGTCGTCCTCTTCGACGAGGTCGAGAAGGCCCACCCCGATATCTTCAATTCCCTGCTCCAGATTCTGGAAGACGGTCGCCTGACCGACTCCCAGGGCCGGGTCGTGGACTTCAAGAACACGGTCATCATCATGACGACCAACCTCGGGACCCGGGACATCTCCAAGGGCTTCAACCTGGGCTTCGCCGCCCAGGGCGACGTCAAGACGAACTACGAGCGGATGAAGGTCAAGGTCAACGAAGAGCTCAAGCAGCACTTCCGCCCCGAGTTCCTCAACCGTGTCGACGACACGGTCGTCTTCCACCAGCTCACCGAGGAAGACATCATCCAGATCGTCGACCTCATGCTGGCCAAGGTGGACGAGCGCCTGAAGGACCGCGACATGGGCATCGAGCTGAGCTCGGAGGCCAAGTCGCTCCTGGCGAAGAAGGGCTACGACCCCGTGATGGGCGCCCGGCCGCTGCGCCGGACGATCCAGCGCGAGATCGAGGACATCCTCTCCGAGAAGATCCTCTTCGGTGAGCTGCGCCCCGGTCACATCGTGGTCGTCGGCACCGAGGGCGAGGGCGAGGAGAAGGCGTTCACCTTCCGCGGCGAGGAGAAGTCGGCTCTGCCCGACGTCCCCCCGATCGAGCAGGCGGCGGGCGGCGCGGGACCGAACATGTCGAAGGACGTGTGAGGACGCGCCGAAGCGCGTGAGCGCCTGAGCATCTGAAGGGGCTGCCCCGGAACCGTGAGAAACGGTCCGGGGCAGCCCCTTTTGCCATGCCCTTGCCGCGATCCGCACCGAACACCTCGGAACGGTGAACCGGACCCGCTTCACCCGTCGGCCGGTCGTGTGTCGCACCCGGCCGCGGGCCCCAGGTGCGGGCCGAGGCGTGTGCTGCGGCCTGCCACCCCAGCAGCGTGGGTTCCCGGCGTTCGCGTCGCCCCGTGGGAGCATCCGGGGGCGGTCCGGGAGGAGCGCGCCGATCCGCTGCTGGTCGCCGTGGCCGCGTAGCCAGGTCGCCGGCCGAAGGTCCCGAATCGGACAGGCTTCGGCCCCACCGGCGGTGACAAGGCACACAGCCCTTTCGGGGCCTACTAGCGGCGATAGGGGAGAGCGACGCGGTTGCGGCAGGGACCTCTGCCCCTACGCGGGGAGGGGCTTTCAGGGTCCGAGGAGGAAGAGCCTGAATCGCTATGTTTAGTCCGGTTCGACCGGTTTGGAGCTGGGGTTAAACCTGTCCGAAAAAGGAGTTTCGATGCGCCCCGGCGGCGGGTGTGTGAAGTCGTCGGCAGTAAATTCCCGAGGGTGCCGCTACGGCGTTTGTTCGTAGATGGGGTGTTTGAGTATGTGTGTGGGTGCGGGTTACCAAGGAATGGCCAGCCCGGCCGGAGCGCCGGGTCCAGTCATCTCCGGAGGATCTCCGCTTATGTCGAAGCGCGTTTCGTTCCAGCACTCCCGCCGCCCGTCCCTGTCCCGTGTCCGTGGCGCCGTGGTGGCAGCCGGCCTGGGGACGTCGATGGTTCTCGGTGCGGGCGCTGCGTTCGCGGCCGCCACGGCGGGTTCTCCCGGCGCCGCGAGCCTGATCAACGACTCCTCGGCCTCCTCGGTCGCCCAGCAGGCGGCCGTGCAGGGCAAGGCGGCCAAGGCGGCCAAGGTGGCCAAGGCGGCGGTCAAGAAGGCGGCCGCGAACAAGGCCGCCGGCTGGGAGATCCCGGTGAGCCGCTACGGGCTGAGCGCGAGCTTCGGCAATGACGGCAGTCGCTGGGCCCACAAGCACTCGGGCCAGGACTTCGCCGTGCCGATCGGCACCAAGGTCAAGGCCGCGCACGGCGGCACCGTCGTGAAGGCCGGCCCGAACGGTGGCGGCGACGGTCCCGCGTACGGCAACGCTGTCGTGATCAAGCACGCCAACGGCACGTACTCGCAGTACGCCCACCTGTCGCAGATCGATGTGCGCATCGGCGAGACCGTGAAGACGGGCGAGAAGATCGCTCTCTCCGGCAACACCGGCAACTCCAGCGGCCCGCACCTGCACTTCGAGATCCGCCACACCGCCGACTACGGTTCCGCGGTCAACCCGGTCAGCTTCCTGCACAAGAAGGGCGTCTCGGTCTGATCCGACCGGGACGGACCCCGCTACTCGGCGGACTCCGGGCTGTGCGCCCGGGTGATGAGTTCGAAGGCGACTTCGAGGATGGCCTTGCGCTTCTCCTCGGGGTCGCCTTCGAGGTCCTTGAGGGCGAACATGCCTGCGTGCGTCGCGAAGAGCGCGGTGAAGCAGCGCACCTGGTCGGTCAGTGACGCGCCGGGTTCCTGGATCAGGTCGACCAGGGCGACGACGCGCTCCTTGATGGTCACCCCGATACTGAGGTCCCGTACGGCCGCCTGGTTCTCCTGCATGAAGCGGAACAGCGGGGCGGCAGCGATCAGGGCCTCGCTGTAGCGGTGGAGGATCTCCTTCTTCGTCTCCAGGGTGCGTGGCTGTTCCTTGCCCCAGGCGAGCAGCTCCTCGACCGGACGGTTGAGGTCCTCGAAGATGCTGACCAGGATGTCTTCCTTGGTCTTGAAGTGGTAGTACAGCGCGGCCTTGGTGACATCCAGCCGCTCGGAGATCTCGCGGAGCGAGGTCTTCTCGTAGCCCTGTTCGGCGAAGAGCTCCAGGGCGACGTCCTGAATGCGCTGGCGCGTGTTGCCACGGCGCTGCTGCGGCGTGCGGCCCATGGGGCTCTCCCTCAAAAAACTTACTTGACGCCCGGCTAGTTACGGGTCTACTTTCCCCAAAGTGTAGTCAACTAGCCGGGCGGCAAGTAAGTGTCTGGCCCGTACAGGGGATCAGGGGAGTGGGGACCAATGTCCGATCTGAAGACGGCGGCAGGCGGAAAGGCGGCCGGTGCCGACCTGCCTGCCGGAAAACCCGGGAAGCAGCAGCGCAGTGTCCGGGTGGTGATGCTCGCCCTCATGATCACGATGCTGCTCGCCATGCTGGACAACCTGATCGTCGGCACGGCCATGCCGACCATCGTCGGTGACCTGGGCGGTCTGGAGCATCTCTCCTGGGTCGTCACCTCGTACACCCTGGCCACGGCCGCCTCCACCCCCATCTGGGGCAAGCTCGGCGACATGTACGGGCGCAAGGGCATCTTCCTCACGTCCATCGTGATCTTCCTGATCGGCTCGGTGCTGAGCGGAATGGCCCAGGACATGGGCCAGTTGATCGGCTTCCGGGCGGTCCAGGGGCTCGGCGCGGGCGGTCTGATGGTCGGCGTCATGGCGATCATCGGCGACCTCGTACCGCCCCGCGAACGCGGCAAGTACCAGGGCATGATGGCCGGTGTCATGGCCATCGCCATGATCGGCGGACCGCTGGTCGGCGGCACCATCACCGACCACCTCGGCTGGCGCTGGAGCTTCTACATCAACCTGCCGCTCGGCGCGGTCGCCCTCACCATGGTCACCGCCGTGCTGCATCTGCCGAAGCGCGAGCGCGCCGCGGCGAAGGTCGACTACCTCGGCGCCGGGCTGCTGACCCTCGGCATCACCGCGATCGTGCTGGTCACCACCTGGGGCGGTTCGGAGTACGACTGGAACTCCGCTGTGATCATGGAGCTCATCGCGATCGGTGTCGCCTCGCTCGTCGGCTTCCTCTGCGTCGAGACCAAGGCCGCAGAACCGATCATTCCGCTGCACATATTCCGCAGTCGCAACTTCACCCTGATGTCCGTCGTCGGCTTCATGGTGGGCTTCGTGATGTTCGGCGCGGTGCTCTTCCTGCCGCTGTACCAGCAGTCCGTCCAGGGCGCCTCCGCGACCAACTCGGGTCTGCTGCTCCTGCCGATGCTGCTGGCGATGATGGTGGTCTCACTGATCTCGGGACGGGTCACCACCAACACCGGCAAGTACAAGATCTTCCCCATCGTGGGCTCCGCCCTGATGGTGGCCGGTCTGTTCCTGCTCTCCCAGATGGACACCGCCACCACGCGGTTGACCTCGGGCATCTACATGGCGGTGCTCGGCGCGGGCATGGGCTTCCTGATGCAGATCACGATGCTCGTCGCGCAGAACAGCGTGGAGATGAAGGACATGGGCGTCGCCTCCTCCGCGACCACCCTCTTCCGTACGCTCGGCAGCTCCTTCGGCGTCGCGATCATGGGCGCGCTGTTCACCGGACGGGTGCAGGACGAGATGGCGGCCCGCGGCGGCGGGGCAGCCACCGCGAAGTCCGCGCAGCTGGACGCGGCGAGCCTGGCGAAGCTGCCGGAGCAGGCGCGTGAGGCGTACCAGTACGCGGTGTCGTCCGGCACGCACATCGCGTTCCTGGTGGGCGCCTCGGTCGGTGTCGTCGCCCTGCTCGCCTCGGTGTTCGTCAAGGAGGTCCCGCTGCGGGGAGCGGGCCCGGAGACCACGTCGTAGGACGACACGCAGGCACGGGGCGTGGCCACCGCTCCCAAGCAGACCGAGGTCGTCCGACCTTTCGCGGCGTACAAGCGGCGTACGAGCAGCGTACGAGCGGCTCACCGCACGACGTACGCGTAAGAGCCCGCGTGCGGAGAGGCTCCCGGGGCGCGCCCCGGGAAGCCTCTCCGGTATCCGGTTCAGCCGCCGGTCCGTCTGCGGACGGACTCCGCGCTCTCCCCGTCCCCGCTGCCCGGTGTGCGCTGTTCGGACACGCGCAGGACCGGGAAGCTGCCGGTGTTCGTCGGCGCGTGCTCGGGCAGCCACAGCACGGCGATCGCCCCGCCCATGCCCTTCGCCGCCCCCTCCGGCCCCGCGTTGCGGAAGGTCAGCCGGGCCCCGAGGACCCGCGCCTGACCGGCGGCGATCGTCAGCCCGAGACCGTGCCCGTGCCCGGCCCGGTCGCTGCTTCCGGTACGGAACCGGCTCGGCCCCTCACGCAGCAGCGCCGCCGGGAACCCGGCACCGTGATCGCGGATCCGCACCACACGGCCCTCGACCGTGACCTCCACCGGCGTGGCACCGTGCTTCGCGGCGTTGCCCAGCAGATTGCCGAGGATCCGCTCCAGCCGGCGCGGATCGGTGCTGACCCAGGACTCGTGGACGACCCGCACCCGCACATCCGGGTCCAGCAGCGCGATCCGCCGGCTGACGAACTCGCCCAGCGCGATCTCCTGCAGCTCGGCCCGCTCCGACGCACTGTCCAGCCGGGCCACCTCCAGCACGTCCTCGACCAGCGTGCGCATCGCCTGCGCCCGGTCCCGTACGAGCTCCGTGGGACGGCCCGGCGGCAGCAGCTCGGCCGCCGTCAGCAGACCCGTCACCGGCGTACGCAGCTCGTGCGCGATGTCCGCGGTGACCCGGCGCTCCGCCTCGATCCGTTCGTTCAGCGCGTCCGTCAGCGCGTCCACCGCCCGGGCCAGCTCATCGGTCTCGTCCTGGACGACACCGCCGACGGCCTCCCGGACCCGGACATCCGTGTTGCCCTCCGCGACCAGGCCCGCCGCGGCCGCCGCCTTGCGCAGCCGGCGCGACAGCTGCCCGCCGATCAGCACGCCCAGCGCGCAGCCGCCGAACACCACGGAGACCGAGCCGATGATCAGCGCCCGGTCCAGGTCACTCATGATCGTGGCGCTGCGATCGGCGAAAGGGGTGTGCAGCGAGAGGACATTGCCGTTGCCGACCGGCACGGCCGCCCACACATCGGGCACCCCGTTCTTGAGCTCCTCGACATGCGTGGCGCGCCGGTTCCTGCTGGTCTCCGCGCGCAGGCTGCGTGGCATCGTCGGGTCGTTGAGCTTGGCGCCGAACCGGGGGTCGGCCTTGTGCGTCTTCTTGGCCTCGTACAGCAGCTGCGCGTATGTCAGCCGCTCCAGCTGGACCTCGCGCGCGTTCTCCAGCATCGAGACCCGCGCGGCGTTGTGGACGACGAAGCTGAGCGCGACCGCGGTCAGCGCGCCGACCGCCGCGATGGCGATGCTGATCTTCCAGCGGACACCCGTCCGCAGGGCGAGCCGCTTCATGGCCGGAGTTTGTAGCCGAAGCCGCGGACCGTCTCGATCCGGTCCTGGCCGATCTTGGTGCGCAACCGCTGCACATGGACATCCACGACCCGGGTGTCGCCGCCCCATCCGTAGTCCCAGACTCGCTCCAGGAGCTTGTCGCGGGAGAGCACCGTGCCGGGTGCGGCGGAGAACTCCAGCAGCAGCCGCATCTCGGTCGGGGTCAGCGCCACGTGCTCGCCGGCCCGGTGGACCTCCATGCCCTCGGTGTCGATCTCCAGGTCGCCGAAGACCAGCACCCCGCCGACGGGCTGCTGGTCCGGCTCCCCGTTGCCCGGCTGCCCGACGCCCGACGCATGGCCGAAGCGGCGCAGCACGGCACGGATCCGGGCAACCAGGACCGCCCCGTCGAAGGGCTTGGTGACGTAGTCGTCGGCGCCGGCCTCCAGGCCGAGCACCACATCGATCGAATCGGCCCGGGCCGACAGCATGATCACGGGGACGGTCGACTCGTCACGGATACGGCGGCAGAGGCTGACCCCGTCGAGGCCCGGCACCATCACGTCGAGCAGCGCGATGTCGGGACGGTCGGCCCGGAACGCCTCCAGGCCCGACAGCCCGTCGGGCATGGCGGTGACCGCGAAGCCGTCGCGCTCCAGCGCCAGCTGGGTGGCCTCTCGGATGACGTCGTCGTCCTCGACGAACAGGACGTGGGTCTCGGCCATCGGATTGCTCTCAGTTCCTCGCCGGTTCAGTGGATTCCGGAAGTCCGGCCTCTCCGTCACCGACGGCTCGGTTGAAGTCGTTGTGCACCCGGTCGTGCTCGCTGAACCGGTTGTTCGCCCAGCGGTAGGTGATCACTTCCTCGCCGGAGGGGTACGCGACCGAGTCCTTCTTCCCGTACACCTGGGCCGTGACCACCAGGTCACCGCGGTCGATGGTGCCGTACACCGCGGGCTGCTCGACGGCGAACACGTTCTCGTACGAGCCGTTGCCCCGCGGGCGGTACACGTACGTGCCGACGCCCACGGAGTCGCCGCAGGTCATCACGTTGACCACGACGTCGGTCGAGGAGCTGCCGGTCAGGGTGCCGTACGAGGTGTCCACCGGGTACTCGGAACCGCTGCACGGCTTCAGGTCCGTCCTGACCCGCTCGCCGACCTTGGGGTCCCGCTTGAGGAGCGCCACCGGATCGACCCGGGGCGTGGGCTTCGCCGTGGACGGCGGACGGGCGCTCGGCGTGACCCGGGCGACCGGCTGGGTGCCCGCCGGGCCCTCGTCCCGGGTGCCCGTGCCGCCGGTGGAGCAGCCGACGGCGAGCAGCCCGAAGGCGGCGAGCCCGACCAGGGTCGTGGCGCCCGCCGCCCAGCCGGTCAGGAACCGGCCACGTCCGACGGTGGCCACGGGGCCACCGTCGTCTCTTCCGCCGTAACGGTCGTCGCCGCCGCTGCCGCTGTCACCGCTGGCTGTCAGGCCGCGCACCGCTCCCGCCCCCGTTCGTCCATCCGCCCACCCGCCTGCTCCCGTATCCGCGCCGTTGCCCGCGTCCGTACCGGAGCACCGGTGGCCGGAGCGTGGCCGACCGCGGCAAGTCCCTGCTCCTCCCGGAGCCGGGCCTCCGTGCTCGCCGCCTCACGGCTCTCCAGCTCCTGGCGCAGCCGTGCCAGCGCGCGGTGCAGCGTGCTCTTCACCGTACCGGTCGACATGCCGAGGGCCGCCGCCGTCTCCTCCGTACTCATCTGCTCCCAGTGTCGCAGCACGACGACGCTGCGCTGCTTGGGAGCCAGTACGCCCAGCACGTCCATCAGCAGGGCGCGGTTCGCGCGCTGCTCGGTGCCGTCCTCGACGCTCGCGTCGGGCAGCTGCTCAGTGGGGACCTCGTCCAGCTTGCGGGCCCGCCACCACTCGGTCCGGGTGTTGATCATGACGCGGCGCAGATAGGCGTCGGCGAGGGACTTGTCGGCGATGCCGTCCCAGCGGCCGTACGTACGGACCAGGGCGGTCTGCAGCAGGTCCTGCGCGTCCACCGGGTCGGGGACCAGCCGGCGCGCACTGCGCAGCAGTGCCTCCTGCCGGGTACGCACGTACTCCTCGAATTCGAGCACCTCGCCCTGCGCCATTCCAACCGCCTCCGTCCCCGTAGAACCCCGTACACCGCCGCCAGCCATCGATCGGCCGGGCTGACGTCGCTGACGCTACGGAGCTGTTGTCACGGGGCTGTGCGGAGCAGCCATACGCCGACGCACGGCTGCCCATCGGTTGTGTAACAGCGAGGGGGAGGAGAGTCGTGGCTCAGCTCATCGGCAGCCGGTACTGGCCGCCGGGCAGCGGTTCGACGAGGCCGTCCGCGACCAGTCCGTCCAGTGCGCGGGCGCGTTGCGCCGGCTCGTCCCACACCGCGTCCAGGGCCGACTGCGGCACCGGTGCGACGGCCTCGCGCAGTACGGCGAGCAGCCGCCCGCGCACCTGCCGGTCCGTACCGGCGTAGGACTGACCACGCCGCGCGGGCCCCTGGTGGGCGGGCTTCCCGGCCAGCCGCCAGGCGCACTGCCCGGCGATCGGGCACCGCGTGCAGTCCTCGTTCTTGGCGGTGCAGACGAGGGCGCCGAGCTCCATCGTCGCGGCGGCCCAGCGGGCGGCCCGTTCGTCCTCCTCGGGGAGCAGCGCGCGGGCGAGCTTGCGTTCGGCGGCGGTGGTCGCGTTCGGCGGGTACTGGATGCCGGTCGCGGCCCGGGCGAACACCCGGCGGACGTTCGTGTCCAGTACGGCATGCCGCTGCCCGTACGCGAACGAGGCCACGGCCGCCGCGGTGTACTCGCCGATCCCGGGCAGGGCGAGCAGCTGACCGTGCTCGCTCGGTACGTCGCCGCCGTGCCGTTCAGTTATTGCCTGCGCGGCCCCGTGCAGGCGGAGAGCGCGGCGCGGGTAGCCGAGCCGGCCCCAGGCGCGGACCGCCTCACCGGGCGGCTCGGCGGCCAGGTCGGCCGGGCGCGGCCAGCGGGCCATCCACTGTTCGTACACCGGAATGACCCGGCTGACGGGGGTCTGCTGCAGCATGAACTCGCTCACCATCACACCCCAGGCGCCCGCTTCGGGACGGCGCCAGGGCAGATCGCGGGCGTGCTGTTCGAACCACCCGATGACGGGAGTGTGGAGGGAGGTGGGGGGCGTCTGTGTCGCAGTCATGGCAGTCATCGCACTCACGATCCTGGCACGGAAGGGCAGACGAAGGCTCAGCGCACGGTGGTGTCGCTCCTCCTGAGGGCCCTTGGGGTGATAATGCCACCCGTCTGTCCCCGCGGAATCCGGCAACCGGCCCAAGGGGTCTCTCCTCGGGCCGTGGGTGCCGTCAGCGCCGCCTCCGGGCCCCTCCGTGCCGCCGCCGGGACCGGCCCGCCGTCGCCGTACCCCGCCCCTGGCCCGGCGCCGTGCCCGGCCCCGACACCAGGGCCGCCACCGGTGCCCCGCTGTCCCGTACCGCCCGGGCGAGCGACCGTGCCGGGCGGTACAGCACGGCGACCACCGCGGCCGACACCGCCGCACCCAGCAGCAGCCCGACCGCCACGTCATGCGGATAGTGCACCCCGACGAAGACCCGGGAGAAGGCCATCAGCAGGGCCAGCGGCGCGGTGAGCCAGGCCAGCCGGGGCCGGGCGATCGCCAGGGCGACGGCTGCCGCGCCGGCGATCGCGGAGTGGTTGCTGGGGAACGACCAGTCGCCCGTCGGCGGACACGGCACCAGCGAGGCCGCCGCCCCGACGACCGTCCGGCACGGCCGGTCCTCGTCGACCACCGACTTGAGCACCTCGCTGACCACATAGCCGAAAGCCGTCGCGAGGGGCGCGAGCACGGCCAGGGCCAGGGCGCGCTCGTCCGCCCGGCGGGCCCGCCACCACCCGGTGATGAACAGGACGCCGAAGACCAGGAGTCCGAGCTCCGTCCATATTTCGGCCAGGTGTTGCACCCATGACGGCATGTCATGAGCGAAGTCGGTGATGTCCCGGTAGAGCGGGGCAGTAACTGAACTATCCATGTGACAGAGGGTAGTCAACGAAATCGAGTGGTCACCTTCGGCGATCCCAGGGAGCCGAACCGCCGGAAGTGCGGGGCCCGGACGGGCTGTCCCGGGATGATGATCCGCAAAACTTCGGGGCCGGGCGGCGGGTGGGGCGGGAGTCGGCGCCGATCTCTCGTACAGTTTGCGCCGTGGGATCTTTGCGTAATCCGATCGGGCCGCTTCCCTCCACCATCTACTGGCGACGGAGGGCGGTAGCGGCGACGCTGGTTGCGCTGTTCGTGGCGCTGATCGTATGGGCCGTCACCTCCGGCGGCGGCAAGAAGACCACGGACGATTCCCGGCCCGGTGGATCGGGTCCCGTGCACGCGATCACCCCCGGCCCCACCCCGTCGGGCTCGGCCATCAGCCAACAGCCGGGCGGGCGCGACGAGTCGGGCGACACGGGCGGCGGCGACGGGGACACCAGCGGTACGGGCGCGGGCTCCGACGGCGGCGCGGGCGGCGGCGGTACGGAATCCGGCGGTGGGTCGGGCACCGGAGCCGGTGGCGCGAGCGGCGGTGGCGAGACGACCGGTCAGCAGGTCCCGGCGAACTCCCCGCTCCCCAACTGCGCCACCAGCACACTCCGGTTGAGCCTGAGCACCGAACTCAGCTACAGCCCCGGCCAGAAGCCGAAGTTCCGCTTGGTCGCCAGGAACACCTCGTCCACCGACTGCAAGGCCGACTTCGGGCCGAAGAGCGCGGTGCTCACCGTCACCGAGGCCGGTGGCGACGACAGCCAGGTGTGGTCCTCCAAGGACTGCCCGCTCAACGGGGGCAGCCTGCTGCTGAAGGTCCCGGCGGGCGCGACCGTCGTCCACACCGTGGAATGGGACCGCAAGAAGAGCGTCCCGCAGTGCGTCACGCCGGCGTCGGGCACCGCGGGGCCGGGTACGTATCTGGTCGAGGCGAAGGCGCCGGGCGTGCCGGTGCAGCGCGCCTCCTTCGTCCTCGCGAAGGACTGAGGGGCGGGGGCCCCGGAAAACACTGCGGGGCCCGGTCTCCCGGGCCCCGACCTGCGTCTCATGCCGTGTACCGCTGCACGTGCCGCTATACGTACCGTTCGAGGATCGACGACTCGGCCAGCCGCGACAGCCCCTCGCGCACGCTCCGCGCCCGCGCCTCGCCGACCCCGTCGACCGTCTGGAGGTCGTCCACGCTGGCGGCGAGGAGCTTCTGCAGACCGCCGAAGTGCTCCACCAGCCGGTCGATGATCGCCCCGGGCAGCCGCGGCACCTTCGCCAGCAGCCGGAAGCCGCGCGGCGAGACCGCCGAATCCAGCGTCTCCGGCGAGCCGCTGTACCCCAGCGCCCTTGCCACGACCGGGAGTTCGAGCAGTTCGGTGTGGGAGAGCGCGTCGAGCTCGGTCAGCGCCTCGGCGACCGTACGGGACCGCTTCGCGGTCGGCTCCGGCACGTAGTCGCGCACGACCAGCTCGCGCTCCGGCTCGACGCCCGCGATCAACTCGTCGAGCTGGAGCGAGAGAAGCCGGCCGTCGGTGCCCAACTCCACCACGTACTCCGCGATCTCGGTCGCGATCCGGCGGACCATCTCCAGACGTTGTGCGACGGCCGTCACGTCCCGGACCGTCACCAGGTCCTCGATCTCCAGCGCCGAGAGCGTGCCCGCGACCTCGTCGAGCCGGAGCTTGTACCGCTCCAGGGTGGCGAGTGCCTGATTGGCGCGGGAGAGGATCGCGGCGGACTCCTCCAGGACCCGGCGCTCCCCGTCCACGTACAGCGCGATCAGACGCATCGACTGGGAGACGGAGACGACCGGGAAGTTGCACTGCTTGGAGACCCGGTCCGCCGTGCGGTGGCGGGTGCCGGTCTCCTCGGTGGGAATGGAGGCGTCCGGGACCAGCTGCACACCGGCCCGCAGGATCTTGGTCATGTCCTTGTCGAGGATCAGTGCCCCGTCGAGCTTGGCCAGCTCACGCAGGCGCGTCGCGGTGAACTCCACGTCCAGCACGAAACCGCCGGTGCACATCGACTCGACGGTCTTGTCCATACCGAGCACGATCAGCCCGCCGGTGTTGCCACGGAGAATGCGCTCCAGGCCGTCCCGCAGCGCCATTCCGGGCGCGACGGCGCTCAATGAGGCGCGCATCAGCGCCTCGTTACCGGTGCCTTGGCCGGACTTTCCGGGCGATGCTGCCCGGTCGCTGGCTGCCACTGCACTCCTCCGGTCACAGGTTTGCGGTGCCCTTACGTCACTCATACCGTTCGTACGGACGGGCGAGACCAGGGCAAAGTCTACCGGCGTGCGCTCTCCTCCCGTGGGGCCTGTGCGCGAGACCGGCGCGGGAGCACGCTCAGAGCATCGCCCATGTTGGCGACTTCTGTGACCTTCATACCGGCCGGGACCTTTCCCGGGTCGGTCGGAACCAGCGCGTGCGTGAAGCCCAGACGGTATGCCTCGGCCAGCCTGCGCTGGACCCCCGTAACCCGTCTGACCTCGCCCGCGAGGCCCACTTCGCCGATCGCCACCAGGTTCTTGGGAAGGGGCGTGTCACTGGCGGCGCTGGCCAGCGCCAGCGCGACCGCGAGATCCGCGGCGGGCTCGGAGAGCTTCACTCCGCCGACCGTCGCGCTGTAGATGTCCCGCTTGCCGAGCGAGCTGATCCGGCCGCGCTGTTCCAGAACGGCCAGCATCATCGACACCCGGGACGTCTCCAGCCCCGAGGTGGTGCGCCGGGGTGAAGGGATCTGGGAATCGACCGTCAGCGCCTGTACCTCGGCGACGAGCGGCCGCTTGCCTTCCAGGGTGACGGTCAGGCAGGTGCCGGGCACCGGCTCGTCGCGCCGGGTGAGGAACAGCCCGGACGGGTCGGCGAGGCCGGTGATGCCCTCGTCGTGCAGCTCGAAACAGCCGACCTCGTCGGTCGCGCCGTACCTGTTCTTGACGCCGCGTACGAGCCGCAGGCGGGCATGGCGGTCGCCCTCGAAGGACAGCACCACATCGACGAGATGCTCCAGCAGCCGCGGGCCGGCGATCGCCCCGTCCTTGGTGACATGGCCGACCAGGAGCGTCGACATGCCGCGCTCCTTGGAGGCCCGGATGAGGGCACCGGCGACCTCCCGGACCTGTGCCATGCCGCCAGGGGCCCCGTCGATCTCGGGCGAGGCGACGGTCTGTACGGAGTCGAGGATGAGGAGCGACGGCTTGACGGCGTCCAGATGACCGAGGACCGCGGACAGGTCCGTCTCGGCGGCGAGATACAGATGGTCGCTGATCGCCCGGATCCGGTCGGCGCGCAGGCGCACCTGGCTCGCGGACTCCTCGGCGGTGACGTAGAGGGTGCGGTGGTCGTCGCTCGCCGCCTTGGCGGCGACATCCAGCAGCAGCGTCGACTTCCCGACGCCCGGTTCGCCCGCGAGCAGCACGACGGCACCCGGGACGAGCCCGCCGCCGAGGACCCGGTCCAGCTCACCGACGCCGGTGGACCGGGCGGTGGCCTGCCGGCTGTCGACCTGGCCGATGGGGAGCGCGGCGGTGCTGACCCGGCCGGCCGCGGTGGTCCGCACAGCGGGGGCGCCGCCGAACTCCTCGACCGTCCCCCACGCCTGGCATTCGGGGCAGCGGCCGAGCCACTTGGCGGTCGTCCAGCCGCATTCGGTGCAGCGGTAGGACGGCCGGTCCTTCGCGGATTTCGTACGGGCAGCCATGGCGCAACCGTATAGGTGAGGTCGGACAATGCCGCCGGGCACGGTCCGTGGGCGGCGTCCGACGCGGGCCGCGCCCGGCGTCCGACGCGGGCGCGCGTCCGTCAGCGGCCGGGCACTTCCATCGGAACCAGGGATTTCGGCTCCCTGAATCCGGGACCCCTGTCCCCTTTCGAGCGATACGTTCACCCGTAAGGATTAAATGTGCTGAAGGGGTGCTAAAGGCATGCTGTGTGCTGCCTACGGTCGCCAGGTGACGAGCAGCAGACTGGAGCCCCCCACGCACACCACCGGCGCACACCGGGCGCGGCGCCGTGCGCCCCACTCCTCGACGCAGCCTTCGCCGCGGCGGCCTCCCGCACGTTACGAGCCGCATCTCGACGGCCTGTTCACCTACTGCCTCTCCGTGCTCTGCGACCACGATGCCGCCACCGAGGCGCTCGGCGGTGTGCTCGCGATCGCGGAACGGCAGGACGGCCGGTGCCCGGCGGGTGAGGAGGAACGTAAATCCTGGCTGTACGCGCTGGCCCGATGGATGTGTCTGCGCAAGCTCGCCGAGCAGAAGCAGGGCCGTCGGGCGCACCGCCACAAGGCCGGGAAGCCCTCGGGAAGACCGCAGCCCGAGCGGCGGGAGGCGAACCGGGCGGTCGGCGGGCCCCCGGGCAAGCAGCCGAGCGGGACGGCCGCCCAAGGGGCGCACGAGGGACGCCGTACGCCCCCCACCGCCGTCGCGAAGGCCGCTGCCGCCCCCTTCCCGCCCGGCGGCGCCCCGGCGGGCCAGGCCCCCGCCCCCCGGTCCGAAGCCGCCGCCGAGGCGCACCGCCGGGAACTCGCCCAGCTGGCCTGGCCGGAGGCCGCAGGTACGACCCCCGAACAGCGCGAAGCGCTCGAACTCGCCGTGCGTCACCGCCTCGCCCCGCGCGCCGTCGCCTCCGTCCTGGGCCTCGAACCGGCGACCGCCCGGGAGCTCCTGGCCGCCGCGGCCTGCGAGGTGGAACGGACCCGCGCCGCCCTCGCCGTCGTCGAGACCGGTAACTGCCCCACCATCGCCCGCCTCACCGGCGACCACCGCGTCCTGCTCTCCGCCACCCTGCGCCGCGAACTCGTCCGCCATGTCGACGACTGCCCCCGCTGCCGCCGGGCCGTCGAGCGGGCCGGTGCCGAGGGCCCCTGGCCGGGCGCGGCCGTCGCCCCGGCCGCCGCGCTGCCGGTCGTCGAGGCGCCGCGGCCGTCCGCGTACGTCGCGATGATGCATGCCCAGCGGAACCGGTCCGGCGGCCCGCGCTTCGACCGGGCGGGCTTCCCCATGGACCCGAAGGACCACGCCGCGCGCCGGGACCGGCTGCGGGCCAGGGTCGTGACGACGACGGTGGTGGCGACGGTCGTCGCGGCCCCGGTGATCGCGCTGTGGACCGCCTATCGCGGCGCGCCGCAGACCGGCGAGGGCCACGAGGGCTCCTCGGTCACCGCGACCGGGACGGACGCCCGCCCGGACCTCGACGGCACCCGGGACGGCCACTACGAGAACGCGGGCAACGCCCGTCCCCGGCCCGGCGGCCGTTTCGAGGACGGCCGCGGTCCGGACGTCTCGGCCGAGGTGATCAGTTCGGGTCCGGTGCGGGGCGGCCTCGGCGGTCTCACCGTCGAGGCCCGATCGTCCGGCGGCACGACACTGATCCGGCTGACCGCCTCGGGCGGCGCCCCGGTCGCGTGGTCGGCCCGCGCGGACGCGTCCTGGCTGCGCCTCAGCAGCTACTCGGGGACGCTCGCCGCGGGCGAGAGCGTCACGATCCGCATCCACGTGGACCACCTGCGGGAACCCGCCGGTCCCTGGAGTGCGCGCATCGCCCTCGCCCCGTCGGGTTCGGTCGTGGCGATCCGGGGACGGGGATACGACGCGACGACACCGTCCCCCGGCGGCCCGGGACATTCGGGGACGCCCGCCCCCGCCGACTCCTCGGGCCCGTCCGTACCGTCGGATCCGCCGCCGTCCTCGCCGGACCCCACACACCCGACCCCCGACCCGACGGGTTCCCCGGACCCCACACCGTCACCGACCGATCCGACACCGTCCCCGGACCCGTCCGGACCGTCGACCCCCACCGATCCGGGGACGGGCACGGGCACCACGACCCCGGCAGGCTGAAACACACCGGGCGGCGGGAGGGCGCCTACGCGGTCCCGCCCCGGCGCGGCCCGCCGCCGTCACACCCAGGCGGTCACGCCGGATCCGCCGGGTGCGGTGCCATCGGCAGCAGCGAGGACAGGCGCTCCTCGCACAGCTCGACCAGCCGGTCGTAGCCCTCCTTGCCCATCAGCTCGATGAGTTCCGGCCGGTACGAGACGTACACCGGCTCCCCGGCCCCGTGCGCGGACGTCGCCGATGTGCACCACCAGTGCAGATCGTGACCGCCCGGACCCCAGCCCCTGCGGTCGTACTCGCCGATCGAGACCTGGAGCACGCGCGTGTCGTCGGGCCGGTCGATCCAGTCGTACGTACGCCGGATCGGCAGCTGCCAGCAGACGTCCGGCTTGGTCTCCAGGGGCTCCTTGCCCTCACGCAGCGCCAGGATGTGCAGCGAGCAGCCCGCGCCCGCCGCGAACCCGGGACGGTTCTGGAAGATGCACGAACCCTGCCAGCGCCGCGTCTGGCGTTCCCCGTCGTCGTCGACCTCGACCCAGCCCGTCTCCGTACCGACGTCGTGGAACTGCCACAGCTCGGGGGTCAGCCGCTCGACGTGGCTCGCGACCCGCTTCTCGTCGTCCTCGTCCGAGAAGTGCGCGCCCAGCGTGCAGCACCCGTCGTCCGCGCGGCCCGCCTGGATGCCCTGGCAGCCGCTGCCGAAGATGCAGGTCCACCTGGAGGTCAGCCAGGTCAGGTCGCAGCGGAAGATCTGCTCGTCGTCCGCGGGGTCGGGGAATTCGACCCAGGCGCGCGCGAAGTCGATACCTGTTTCGTCTTCGGACCGGTTCGGTCCGTTCGCTTCCTGTTGCTGCATCTCCTGCTTCGTTCTCTGCTTCTTTGTGTTTTTGCCCGGCTTCGCCTTTTTCGTCTTTGGCACGCGCCAAGAGTAAGTCCGCCGTCCCGGTAGCGTTCCGGGTATGAGACTCGGAGTCCTCGACGTGGGTTCGAACACAGTGCATCTGCTGGTGGTGGACGCGCACCCCGGTGCTCGTCCGCTGCCCGCGCACTCGCACAAGGCGGAGCTGCGCCTGGCCGAACTCCTCGACGAGGACGCGGCGATCGGCCCCCACGGTGTGGACCGGCTCGTGGCAACGCTCACCGACGCGCTCCAGGCCGCCGAGGACAAGGGGTGCGAGGACGTGCTGCCCTTCGCCACGTCCGCGGTACGGGAGGCGAGCAACGCCGACCAGGTGCTGGCCCGGGTGCGGGACGAGACGGGCATCGACCTCGCCGTCCTCAGCGGGGCGGAGGAGGCCCGGCTCACCTTCCTCGCCGCCCGCCGCTGGTTCGGCTGGTCGGCGGGGCGGCTGCTCGTCCTGGACATCGGGGGCGGCTCGCTGGAGATCGCGTACGGCATGGACGAGGAGCCGGACGCCGCGGTGTCGCTGCCGCTCGGGGCCGGCCGGCTGACCGCCGGGTGGCTGCCGGGCGATCCGCCGGACCCGGCGGACGTGCGGGCGCTGCGCCGCCATGTACGGGCCCGGATCGCCCGGAGTGTCGGGGAGTTCACCCGCCTCGGGCGCCCGGACCACGTCGTCGGCACCTCCAAGACGTTCAAGCAGCTCGCCAGGATCGCGGGCGCCGCACGGTCCACGGAGGGTCTGTACGTGCAGCGCGCCCTCACCCGCAAGGCGCTGGAGGAGTGGGTGCCGAAGCTGGCGGCGATGACCGTCGAGCAGCGGGGCGCTCTGCCCGGGGTCTCCGAGGGCCGGGCCGCGCAGCTGCTGGCCGGGGCGCTGGTCGCCGAGGGGGCCATGGATCTGTTCGGGGTCGACGAGCTGGAGATCTGCCCCTGGGCGCTGCGTGAGGGCGTCATCCTGCGCCGCCTGGACCACCTGCCGACGGAGCCGACGGAGCCGACGGAGCGGGCCGCGCTGCGCTGAGCGCCGCGCGCAGGGAGCCACGCCGCCCCGCGGAGGTGGCCGGAAGCCGGCCATGGCCCTTCTCACTTTCCGCCCGGGTCCCTCGGCGGGGCGTACCACTGCCCGTACGCTGGCCCAGTGGCAGAACCAGTGGTGCGCATCCCGGATGCGAAGGTCGCCCTGTCGACGGCTTCCGTCTACCCGGAGTCGACGTCGACGGCCTTCGAGATCGCCGCGCGTCTTGGTTACGACGGTGTCGAGATCATGGTGTGGACCGACCCCGTCAGCCAGGACATCGAGGCCCTGCGACGGCTTTCGGACTACCACCAGGTGCCGATCCTCGCCGTCCATGCGCCCTGTCTGCTGATCACCCAGCGCGTCTGGTCCACCGATCCGTGGGTGAAGCTCCAGCGGGCCCGTGCCGCCGCGGAGAAGCTCGGGGCGACGACCGTCGTCGTCCACCCGCCGTTCCGTTGGCAGCGCAACTACGCGCGCGACTTCGTCACCGGGATCTGGCGCATGGCGGACGAGACCGACGTGCGATTCGCCGTCGAGAACATGTACCCGTGGCGCTACCGGGACCGCGAGATGCTCGCGTACGCCCCCGACTGGGACGTCACCAACGACGACTACCGGCACTTCACCGTGGACCTCTCGCACACCGCGACGGCCCGCACCGACGGCATGGCGATGGTGGACCGGATGGGCGGCCGTCTCGCCCACATCCACCTCGCCGACGGCAAGGGCTCCAACAAGGACGAACATCTGGTGCCCGGCCGCGGCGACCAGCCCTGCGCCGAGCTCCTGGAACACCTGGCCCGTACCGGCTTCGACGGCCATGTCGTCATCGAGGTCAACACCCGCCGCGCCATGTCCACCGCCGAACGCGAGGCCGACCTGGCGGAGGCGCTGGCCTTCACCCGGCTCCACCTGGCGTCGTCCTCGGCCGGGGCGCCGCGCCGGTGACCGGCGGCCACACCGACGACGAGGGCCCCGCGCACCCCGCCCCCAAGCGCCGCGGCCGCCCCTCCCGCAAGTCCGGGACCACCGGCCCCGACGCCCGCACCCGCATCCTGGAGGCGGCCCGCACCGAGTTCGCGGAGCGCGGCTACGACAAGACGTCGATCAGGGGCATCGCCAAGGCGGCAGGCGTCGACCCCGCGCTCGTCCACCACTACTTCGGTACGAAGGACGAGGTCTTCGCGGCCGCCATCGAGCTCTCCTTCGAGCCGGCCCTGGTGATCCCGGCCGTCCTCGGCAGCGGCACGGACGGCATGGGGGAGCGGCTGGCCCGCTACTTCATCTCCGTATGGGAGAACCCCGCGTCCAGGGCACCTCTGCTGGCGATCATGCGGTCCGCGCTGACGCACGAGGCGGCGGCGAAGGTCCTTCGCGGCTTCGTCCTGCGCCGCCTCCTGGAACGCGTGGCGGAGACACTGGACGTACCGGACGCGACATTCCGCGCGGAACTGGCCGCCTCGCACATGCTCGGGATCGCGATGCTGCGCTACGTCGTCCGGGCGGAACCACTGGCCTCGGCGCCCCCGGAGAAGATCATCGAGATGGTGGCGCCGACGCTGCAGCGCTACCTGACGGAAGCGGAGTAACCCGGCGGCGGACCCTCCGCACCGCACGCCCGGCCCCACTCCCACCCCGCCCACCCACCGAGCCGCCATCTTGCATATCGGACACCGTGTCCAGATCTTGGAGCCGGAGGCGTACGCTCGGAGGCAGTCTTTTCATGTCGAAGGAGCGAGAGACGATGCCCCAGCTGAGGTCCCGCACTGTCACCCACGGCCGCAACATGGCGGGCGCCCGCGCCCTTATGCGGGCCTCGGGCGTAGCGAGCGAGGACATCGGCAAGCCGATCATCGCGGTCGCCAACTCCTTCACCGAGTTCGTCCCCGGCCACACCCACCTGGCCCCGGTCGGCCGGATCGTCTCCGACGCGATCAAGGCCGCGGGTGCCGTGCCGCGCGAGTTCAACACCATCGCCGTCGACGACGGCATCGCGATGGGCCACGGCGGGATGCTCTACAGCCTCCCCTCCCGCGACCTGATCGCCGACTCCGTCGAGTACATGGCCGAGGCGCACTGCGCGGACGCGCTGATCTGCATCTCCAACTGCGACAAGATCACCCCCGGCATGCTGATGGCCGCGATGCGCCTCAACATCCCGACCGTCTTCGTCTCCGGCGGCCCGATGGAGGCCGGCAAGGCCACCCTCGTCGACGGCACGGTCCGCAAGCTCGACCTGGTCAACGCGATCAGCGACGCGGTCAACGAGAACATCTCCGACGAGGACATCCTCCGCATTGAGGAGAACGCCTGCCCCACCTGCGGCAGCTGTTCCGGCATGTTCACCGCCAACTCGATGAACTGCCTGACCGAGGTCCTCGGCCTCTCCCTCCCCGGCAATGGCACGGTCCTCGCCACGCACACCGCCCGCAAGGCGCTGTACGAGGAAGCAGGCCGTACGGTCGTCGAGATCACCAGGCGCTACTACGAGCAGGACGACGCGACGGTCCTGCCCCGCTCCATCGGCACCCGCGCCGCGTTCGACAACGCCATGGCGCTCGACATCGCCATGGGCGGCTCGACCAACACGATCCTGCACCTGCTCGCCGCGGCGCAGGAGGCCGAGCTCCCCTACGACCTCGACGACATCAACGAGGTCTCGCGCCGCGTCCCCTGCCTGTCGAAGGTCGCGCCCAACGTGGCCCCCGGCGGCACGTACTACATGGAGGATGTGCACCGGGCCGGCGGCATCCCCGCCATCCTCGGCGAACTGCACCGCGGCGGCCTGCTCGACGAGGACGTGCACTCGGTGCACTCCGCCACCCTCGCCGAGTGGCTGAAGAACTGGGACGTCCGCGGCGGCTCCCCCTCCCCGGAGGCCGTCGAGCTGTGGCACGCGGCCCCCGGATGCGTCCGTTCCGCGACCGCCTTCTCGCAGTCCGAGCGCTGGGAGACCCTCGACCTGGACGCGGCCGGCGGCTGCATCCGCGACCTGGCGCACGCGTACTCCAAGGACGGCGGCCTCGCGGTCCTCAAGGGAAACCTCGCCGTGGACGGCTGCGTCGTGAAGACGGCGGGCGTCGACGAGTCGATCTGGACCTTCGAGGGCCCGGCGGTCGTCTGCGAGTCGCAGGAGGACGCCGTCGACAAGATCCTCCGCAAGGAGATCAAGGAGGGCGACGTCGTCGTCATCCGTTACGAGGGCCCGCGCGGCGGCCCCGGCATGCAGGAGATGCTCTACCCCACGTCCTTCCTCAAGGGCCGCGGCCTCGGCAAGAGCTGCGCCCTGGTGACCGACGGCCGCTTCTCCGGCGGTACGTCGGGACTGTCCATCGGCCACGCGTCGCCGGAGGCCGCGTCGGGCGGCACGATCGCGCTGGTCGAGGACGGCGACCGGATCAGGATCGACATCCCGAACCGTTCGATCGCACTCCTCGTCCCCGAGACCGAGCTGGCCACCCGCCGGGAGGCGCTGAACGGCGTCTACGCGCCGAAGAGCCGCGACCGCAAGGTCAGCGCGGCGCTGCGCGCGTACGCGGCGATGGCGACGAGCGCGGACCGGGGCGCGGTGCGGGACGTGTCCAAGCTCGGCTGAACCGGGCCCGAGAGCGAAGACGGACCCCGCTCACTCACCAGTGAGCGGGGTCCTGCCCGTCGACGGCGAACACGGACCCGTCGGGCGCGGTCCCGAAGACGGTCCGGCCGACGGCGACAGGGGCGGGCAGCGTCGAGGCGTACGTGAGCTTCCCGTCCCGGAGCCGGGGACCCGTCTGCCCCAGCAGCGTTCCGCGCTCCGTGTCCACGGCGAGCAGCCGCCCGTCCGCCGCCGAGAAGTACAGCCGGTGTCCACCGGCGAGGACGGGCGCCGACGTCCGCCCGGCAGCGGTCTCCAGCTGCCAGAGAACGGCTTCGCCGTCGGCCGGACGCGTGTCGACGGCCACCAGGGTCCCGCCGTGCGCCAGCAGATAGGCGGTGTCCCCGCCCACCACGACCTCCGGTTCGTTCATCCGGAACGGCAGCGCCACTCGGGCGACGTGCCCCCGCTCCGGGTCGTAGCGGACGAGCCCGACGGTCTGGGTGTCCCCGTTCATGGATGTCAGGACGAGTGCGCCGTCCGACGTCCCCACCGGGGTGAGCATGCCGTCCAGCCGTCGCTGCCAGGCCACGCGCCCGGCCCTCACGTCGACGGCCGTGGCCAGGGTGGTGGAGCCGTAGGCAGAGTGCTCGAACGCGTAGGCCAGCCCCGACTCGTCGTCGTACAGCGCGAAGTCCGGGCGCCGGTGCCCGGCGAGCGGATGCCGCCAGCGGGACACGCCGGTCGCCGAGTCGAGGGCCTCGGTCGTGCCGTCCTCGGCAACCAGCAGCAGCGTGTCGCCCGCGGCGAAGGGAGTGCCGAGGTACGGGGAGAGATCCACCTGCCAGACCTGCTTGCCCTCGGCGGGGTCGTACGCCCGGAGCTTCCCGCCCGGCACCGCCGTGTGCACCAGATCGCCGGAGACCGACACGACACCGGCCGACGGGGCGTTCCGGGCGGCTTCGTGGGACCACAGCACCCGGCCGTCCGCGGGGTCCAGCCGGGCGGCGCCGATACCGGAAGCGGAGCAGTAGAGCGCCATGGAACGGCCGGCTGCCTCCTTGCCATCGCCGTCCTTGCCGTCGCCGTCGTCGCCGCTGCTGCTCGCCGCGGAGCAGACCGGTGCCGAGTTGCCCGAGGCCAGAAGCGGCGTATGCCACGGCGCGACCGCTTCCGCCGAACCCTTCGCCCCACCTGACTTCCCCGACGCACCGGAGCCACCCGACTCACCCGAGTCGCCCACCACACCGGCCGCCCACACCCCACCGGCACCCATGACGAGCAGCGCGGCACCGGCTGCCAGCCACCGCCGCTTGCCGCCGCGATCGGCGGTCGCCTTCCTGCCCCGCGCAGCCGCGCCCGCGCCTGCATGCGTGTCCGCGTCCGCCCGCGCCACGATCCCCGAGCCCGGGTCCGCCGTGGCTTCGGGCTCGGCCTCGATGGCGCCCGGCCTGCGCTGCGACGGTATGAACGCGGCGGCGTCGTACGAAGGAGGGCGCAGCGCCGCCATGATGTCGTCCGGAGTGGGCCGCTCCGCAGGATCCTTCGCCAGGCACTGCCCGATCAGCGGCGCCAGATCCGTGGGCACGCCCGTCAGATCCGCCTCGTCGTGCACCACCTGATAAGCCACGATGTACGGGCTGTCGGAGTCGAAGGGCCCCCGGCCGGTCGCCGCATGGACGAGCACGGCGCCCAGGGCGAACACATCCGCGGCGGGGCCGACTTCACGCGGCCGCTGGAACTGCTCGGGCGCCATGTACGGCGGCGAGCCGATCAGCTTGCCCGTCTCGGTGCGCAGATCGCTGTCGTACGGCCGGGAGATCCCGAAGTCGATGACCTTGGGCCCGGAGTCGGTGAGCAGCACGTTGCTCGGCTTGAGGTCGCGGTGGATGACCTCGGCCCGATGGATGTCGCGCAGCGCCTCGGCAAGTCCGGCCGTCAGCCTGCGGAGTTCGGCGGGAGCCATCGGCCCGTTCCGCTTCACCTGGTCGGAGAGCGTGGGGCCGGGCACGTACAGGGTGGCCATCCACGGCCGTGCGGCATCGGGGTCGGCATCGACGACCGGCGCCGTGAACGCCCCGCTGACCCGCCGCGCGGCCCCGACCTCCTGCCGGAAACGGGCTCTGAACTCGGGGTCCTGGGAGTAGTGCCGATGCACCACCTTGACGGCGAGCTGCAGCCCCGAGGCGGAGCGCGCCAGGTGCACGACACCCATGCCGCCCGCGCCGAGGCATGCCTCAAGGCGGTACTGACCGGCGTATTCCGGATGCTCCGCTTCCGGATTGACTCCGGTACCTCGCAGCGGCGGCATCGCCCACCCCCGTGTGTTCGTCCGCAAGCGCGACGCACGGAGCCTAGTCGATGGTGCGTGCGATACGGACGGGGCTTGTAGCCTGCGCGTCGTACACATCGTCTCTCAACGGGGGAGGGCCTCATGGCCTTGGAAGAGCACACCGACAGCACCGCCGACGCGGCCGAGGGCGTGACCACGCTCGCCGGCACCGACGACGTCACCAGGTACCCGATCGCGCCCGGCTACCGTGTCAACGTCCGAACGGGACCGGGCACCCAGTACGGCATCGTCAGGACTCTGCCGTACGGAGTGAAGGTTCCGGTCTACTGCCAGAAGCCGGGGGAGCGGGTCACCGGCCCGTACGGCACCTCGAACATCTGGGACAACATCGCCAACGGCCAGTTCGTGGCGGACGCCTACGTCCACACGGGCAGCGACGGCTACATCGCCCCGCGCTGCGACTGACCGGAACGGCGAGGGCCGCGACCGGGGGACCGCACCCGGGACCGCGGCCCGCCCGGGGATAATCGACCTCGTGAGCGAGAACAGCGAAGCCCCCGGCGCCGGCGACAGGTCCGGCAGCGACACGCCCGGCTCCACCACGCCCGGCCCGCAGCCCGAGCCCCTGCTCTTCTTCGGTACGACCTGGGTCGACCACGACGGGGGCTACGGGCTGCGACGCGCCGGGGCCGCGGTCGGCTCCCTCGCCGCCGCGGCCGCCTCCTGCTTCGTACTCCGCTTCGCCTTCCAGGGGCTGGAGATCGCCGACGTCGGCAACCTCGTCGGCGTCCTGGTGGTCCTGATGTTCGCCATCTGCAGCGCCGTCGCCTTCCGCAAGACATGGGAAGGATTCAGCCGCCGCCCGGCCGATCCGGCGCGCGAGGCGAATCTGCGCGGTCTCAGGACGATCGGCTTCGTCGGCTCGCTGATCGCGTACTTCCTCCGTACGTTCAAGGAGGCACCGGGCGAGCAGCTGCGCCGCACGGAGTACGAGGCGGCCCTCGCCCGCTACACGAAGCGCCGCTCGGCCCGCACCGGGAACCCGGCCGCCCGCAAGACCACCAAGGGCAAGCGCCCCAAGCGCAAGTAGCACCCCACGGGCACCGGCGCTCCCCGCACGTCCCGGGCGCCGGCCCTCCGCGCGGGACACGATGACCCATGCCACCTTCCGACCCCACCCCACCCCACCCCGGCCCGACCCCGTGCCCTCTCCTTCGACCGCGCGGCCGCCCAGTACGCCGCGGCCCGCCCCGGCTACCCGCCCGCCCCCTGCGCGGCGCCCGCACCATCGACGTCTGCGCGGGCACGGGCATCGCCACCCGGCTCCTCCACGACCGGGGCGCCCGGGTCACCGCAGTCGAACCGGACCTCGGCATGGCGGAAGAACTGCACCGGGTACTGCTGTACGTACCGATCGTGCGCGGCGACGGAAACCGCCTCCCCCTCGCCACCGCATCGGCCGACCTGATCACGTACGCCCGGTTCTGGCACCGGACCGACCGGAGCCGTGCCACCTCCGAGGCCCTGCGCGTCCTCCGTCCCGGCGCGCTCGCCCTCTGGTGGAACGTCTCCGACCACTCCGTCCCCTGGACCGCCGAGCAGGACGCCCGGCTACGCCGCTTCTTCGGTGCCGGCGAGAGCGCCCACGGCTCGCCCCCGCCCCTCCGCGACCTGCCGTCCGAGTTCGACTTCGTGCACCGCACGGTGCCCTGGACCCGACGGGTCTCCCTGGACACCCGCCTCGCCGACCTCGGCAGCCATTCCGCCTTCCTCGTCCTGGGTGAGGAACCCGCACGCCGGTTCCTCACCCAGGAGCGCGACCGGCTGGCAGAGCTCTTCCCGGAGGGCACGGTCGAGGAGAGTTACCTGGTCGACCTGAGCGTGACGATCCGTCCGTAGCCGACTCGCACCCCCTGTCACCCACCCCCATCACCAGCCCCCTTGACGAAGGGACACGCCAGGATCAAAATTCACCGCATGATGAATTCTTCGGGCCCCGCCATCGAGGCCCGCGGCCTCACCGTCGTACGAGGCAAACGCACCGTCCTCCGCGGCCTCGACTTCACCGTCGAACCCAGCAGGATCACCGGCCTCCTGGGCCCCTCCGGCTGCGGAAAATCCACCCTGATGCGTGCCGTCGTGGGCACCCAGGCCAAGGTCACCGGCACCCTCGACGTGCTCGGCAGCCCCGCGGGCGACCCCACTCTCCGCCCGCGCATCGGGTACGTCACCCAGGCCCCGTCCGTGTACACCGACCTGACGGTCCGGCAGAACCTCGACTACTTCGCAGCGATCCTCCAGCCGGGCCGCAGGTACCGCGACGCACGCCGGACCGCCGTCACCCGCGCGATCGCCGAGGTCGACCTGACCAGCCACACCGATGCCCTCGCCGGCACCCTCTCCGGCGGCCAGCTCACCCGCGTCTCCCTCGCCGTGGCCCTGCTCGGCACCCCCGAACTCCTGGTCCTCGACGAACCGACCGTCGGCCTGGACCCGGTACTCCGTCGCGACCTGTGGAACCTCTTCCACGCCCTCGCGGCCGACCGCGGCACCACACTCCTCGTCTCCTCCCACGTCATGGACGAGGCCGAGCGCTGCCACCGGCTGCTCCTCATGCGCGAGGGCGAGATCCTCGCCGACGACACCCCCGAGGCACTGCGCACCGCTGCCCGCGCCGCCACCGTCGAAGAGGCATTCCTCCAGCTGGTCGACAAGGCCGCCATCCGTCAGGAGACCGCCCGATGAGCACGCACCCGAACCCCGGCTCCCACCCCCGCCCGGCCGCACCACCCCTGAGCCCGGCCCGCACCCTCGCCACCGCCGCCCGCGTCCTGCGCCAGCTGACCCACGACCCGCGCACCGTCGCGCTGCTCCTCCTGATCCCGGTCGTGATGATCACGCTGCTCCGGTACGTGTTCGACGGCAGCCCCCGCACCTTCGACGCCATCGGCGCCTCGCTCCTCGGCATCTTCCCGCTGATCACGATGTTCCTGGTGACCTCGATCGCCACCCTGCGCGAACGCACCTCGGGCACCCTCGAACGCCTCCTCGCCATGCCGCTCGGCAAGGGCGACCTGATCGGCGGCTACGCCCTCGCCTTCGGCGCCGTCGCCATCGTCCAGTCCCTCCTGGCCACCGCGCTCTCGGTCTGGGCACTCGGCCTGGACGTCACCGGCTCCCCGTGGCTGCTGCTCCTCGTCGCCCTGCTCGACGCGCTGCTCGGCACGGCACTCGGCCTCTTCGTCTCCGCCTTCGCCGCATCCGAGTTCCAGGCCGTCCAGTTCATGCCGGCGGTGATCTTCCCGCAGCTCCTGCTCTGCGGACTGTTCATCGCGCGCGACCGGATGGCACCCGCCCTCGAAGCGATCTCGAACGTCCTGCCCATGTCGTACGCGGTCGACGGCATGAACGAGGTCCTCCACCACACCGAGGTCACCGGCGACTTCGTCCGCGACGTCCTGGTCGTCGCGGGCTGCGCGCTCCTCGTCCTCACCCTCGGCGCGGCCACGCTCCGCCGACGTACCGCCTGACCGGCCCCGGTGCGAGGATGGCGGACACGAGCACCGAGCACCGCCCGGAGGGTGAACCGCATGACCCAGACAGTTGCAGTCCTCGGCACCGGCAAGATCGGCGAGGCCCTGCTCAGCGGAATGATCCGGGCAGGCTGGCGCCCGGCGAACCTGCTGGTCACCACCCGCCGCTCCGAGCGCGCCGAGGAACTCCACAACCGCTACGGCGTCGACTCCGTCACCAACGCCGAGGCCGCCAAGCGTGCCGACGTCCTCATCCTCGCGGTCAAGCCCCAGGACATGGGCCGCCTCCTCGATGAACTTGCCGAGCACGTATCCGCCGACCGCCTGGTCATCAGCGCCGCCGCGGGCATCACGACCACCTTCATCGAGGACCGCCTCACCGCGAACACCCCGGTCGTACGCGTCATGCCGAACACCCCCGTCCTCGTCGACGAGGGCATGTCCGTCATCTCCGGGGGCAGCCACGCCACCACCGAACACCTCGCCACCGCCGAGGCGATCTTCGGCGGCGTCGGCAAGACCCTGCGGGTGCCCGAGTCCCAGCAGGACGCGGCAACCGCACTCTCCGGCTCGGGCCCCGCGTACTTCTACTTCCTCGTCGAGGCGATGACGGACGCGGGCATCCTGCTCGGCCTGCCCCGCGCCGAGGCCCACGAGCTGATCGTCCAGGCCGCCATCGGCGCCGCCGTCATGCTCCGCGACAGCGGCGAACACCCGGTCAAGCTCCGCGAGGCCGTCACCAGCCCGGCCGGCACCACCATCAGCGCCATCCGCGAGCTGGAGAACCACGGCGTACGCGCCGCCCTCATCGCCGCCCTCGAAGCCGCCCGCGACCGCAGCCGCGAACTCGCCTCCGGCAACGGCTGACGGCGGCAGGCCCCACGTCCACCCCCTACGCCTGCTGCACACCACCTTCGCGAACCCACCGCCGTGCGACGACACGGCGGTGGCCTGCGCCCGCGCCCGAGCCACCGGCCCGGCCCAGGGTTGACACGACACGCCCACATCCGTAGTGTGCTCCGAGTTGTCCGACGTGAGCGCCGACCCCGGTCGGTCCCCGGACAGCCATTCCGCAGTAACCACATCGGTCAGCGACATCTGTCGCCCGACTCTCTGTGCGCATTTGCGAAATGAGGAATCCGCGTTCGAAAGAACACGACCCCGATTAGCGTCGAGGCCCAGGATTCGCTAAAGTCTCACTCGTCGGAACGGCCCAGCGGCCGGGAAGACAAGCCCCGCTGACTGGGAATCAGGCCCGAAAGGATCTGATAGAGTCGGACTCGCCGGAAAGGGAAACGCGAAAGCGAAGAACTGGAAAGCAACCCCCGCTTCGACCGGGAATCGGACACGAAAGAGTCTGATAGAGTCGGAAACGCAAGA
>NZ_JBHVSY010000019.1:0-157642 GCF_042884935.1 Streptomyces sp. NPDC058092 | reverse complement strand
GGCGCTGCTCAACACGCCCGCACCCCGCCACCACCTCGTCCACCAGATCAGGCGTAAACGCACGCGTTAACACTCCGAGAGCGATGCGATCCGAAGACCGCTCGCCCCCGACCGACTTCACCTGTCCCGGCCTTGGCACACTCAACACAACGAACCGACACCCTCAAAGTCACCGGTATTGGGCCTAGACGTCTTGTCAATAACAATTACCGCTCGGTGGCTTGCAGTTCGAGAGGGCTGGGCGATTCGTGCTGGACAGGGGGCGGTGGGTCGGCTGGGATGAAGGGGTGACAGCTGACACCGCGACCGACGTCTTCGAGGAGCACCGCCCCATGCTCACCGGGGTTGCCTACCGCATGCTGGGCAGGATCGCCGACGCCGAGGACGTCGTGCAGGAAGCGTGGCTGCGCTGGTCGCCGGCATCGCGCGAGGATGTGCGGGAGCCGCGCGCCTTTCTCGTAAGGATCACCACCCGACTGGCCATCGACCGACTGCGGCAGGCGAAGTCGCGGCGCGAGGCGTACGTCGGGCCGTGGCTGCCGGAGCCCCTGGTCACCGACTTCGGGCCGGCCGTGCCCGATACCGCGGAACTGGCCGTTCTCGCCGATTCCGTGTCGGTCGCCGTGCTTGTCGTCCTCGAATCGCTGTCACCTCTGGAACGCGCCGTCTTCGTTCTGCGTGAGGCCTTCGGTTTCCCGTACGCGGAGATCGCCGCCACGCTGGACCGGTCCGAGGCCGCGGTACGCCAGCTCGCGGGACGCGCGCGGCGCCATGTCGAGGAACGCAAGCCGCGCTACGACGTCGACCCGGCCCACCGCCGTGACCTTACGGAGCGGTTCCTCGTCGCGGCGGCAGGCGGCGACATCGAGGAGCTGATGGCCCTTCTCGCACCCGATGTGCGGCTCGTCGGTGACAGCGGTGGAAAGTCCAAGGCGCCGCTACGGGTCATCGAGAGCGCCGACAAGGTCGGCCGTTTCCTCTTCGCGGTCGTTCACGATCAGATCCCGGACCTCGACATCCGGTTCCTGGAGCTCAACGGCGGGCCGGGCCTGCTGGTGCTCTCGGGCGGAAGGCCCGACTCCGTCTTCCAGGTGGACGTCAGGGACGGGCTCATTCAGTGCGTATATATCGTTCGCAATCCCGATAAGCTCGCCAACCTGGCTGGAGAGTAGCCGCACATTCCGGCCGCCGGGACGCGCGCTTCCTGCTGTCGCAAGCACCTCCGTTTTGCACAGGAACTCCTCTGTCGCCCCTGCTCGAAGCCCCACGGTTCCCCGATGCCCCACGGCCTGGCCGTGGGGCCTTGTGCTGCGGGCGGCTCACGACACCAAGAACGTCCTGTGAACGCTCTGCGGCAGAGGTCCGTTTCGCTGCGTGACCGAAGGAGGATTGGTCTTGACCAAGGGTGTGTCCCGTCCTATGGTCTCAACGTTAAGACAGGAACCTTTAATAAATAACGTCGCGGAATAGCCGCTGGGCGATTGCGGAGGACAGGGTGGGGACCACGCAGCTGGAAACGGTGCAGGAGCCGAAGTACTGGCACCTCAAGACCGTGCTCAGTGAGGCACTCGACTCGGACTTTGCGGTGGGCGAGATCCTGCCCAACGAGCGTGAACTCGCCGCCCGGTTCGGAGTCGCCAGGGCGACACTCCGGCAAGCTCTGGAACAGCTCGAACTCGAAGGCAGGCTGCAACGTCGTCGTGGCGTCGGGACCACCGTCGCCCCGCCGCGCGTCGGGGTCGCCGTCTCCACGGCACAGCGTGACTGGGCCGGCGGCGGTGCCGACGAGGCATGGCAGCCCGTGGACTGCACGACGGCGATCGCACCGGCATCAGTGGTGGCCGTGCTCGACGTGGAGAGCGACGAGCCGGTGCACATCGTCCGCCGGATCCGGGTCACCCACGGACAGGCGGTCGCGGCGGAACTCCTGTACGTCCCGTCGTCCTCCGTGCCCGAACTCTCCGGGATCGACGCGCCGTCCGGCCCTGCCCGGGCCCGCAGTGTCCTGCGCGAACTGCACCGGCTCGGCCTCGACGGCCAGGACCGTTCGGTGGAGCTCGGCTCGGCGCGAGTGGACGATGCCAAGGAGCTCGACCGGCTTCCCGGCGCCCCCGTTCTCGTCGTCACCACCCGCTACCTCGCGGCGGGCGGCACCGCTGCGCTCTCCGTCGCCACTTACCGGGCCGACACCTGCCGGCTCACCTTCGGCGACTCGGGCGACCTGGAGATCAGCCATCACGGCCAGGAGCGCCAGGCCTCCTGACACGGCCGGCCCCGCCCGCCCGAGGCGTTCAGTTCGCGTACGGCCCGTCGCACTCAGCGGCGGGCCGTCACCGTTGCCTCCACAGCAAAGAGCTGCTCCTCGACATGGTCGAGAGCGAGCCGCAGAGCGCCCGTGGCCACCGCCGCTTCGCCGAGCAGCGACAGTGTGACCCGCGGCGGCCTGAGACAGTAGCGGGCCAGCTCACGGCGGAGCGGGTCCAGCACACCGTCCAGTCCCGCGGCCCAACCGCCGATCACCACCAGCTCAGGGTCCAGGGCCAGCACCAGCGCCGCGACATCGTGCACCAGACGCTGAATGAACCGCTCCACCGCCGCCTGCGCCCGGATATCGCCATGCCGTGCCTCCGCGAACACGGCGGCGACCGCAGGCTCGTCCAACGGGTCCAACGGCGTGTCCGTCGTCGACAGAAGCCTCTCCGGCGTCGCCTCGCGGCCGAGTAGATGCAGCGCGCCGATCTCCCCCGCCGCACCGCCGAAACCCCGGTGAAGCCTTCCGCCGATCAGCGAACCGGCGCCCGGGCTCAGCCCGGCCAGGACGAACACGATGTCGTCCGTTTCGGTGGCCGCACCCTTCCAGTGCTCCGCGACCGCCGCGGCATTGGCGTCGTTCTCCACGAGGACGGGGCAGCGGAAGGAGCGCCTCAGCCGCTCGCCCAGCGCCAGACCCGTCCAGTCCGGCAGTGCGGTGCCCAGCCGAACGGTCCCGTCGGCCTCCACGATGCCCGGGCTGCCGACGCCGACCGCACGCAGACTGCTCCGGGCCACACCCGTCCGCCGGAGAACATCGGCGACCACGGCCCTGACCTTGTCGAGCCGGTCGTCGGCGCAGGCCGTCTCCGACACCTCGCGTGAGCCCGCCCCGATGATCCGGCCGTCGAGCCCCGACAGCAGAGCGGAGATCCGATGCGGGCCGATCTCGATACCGAGCAGATGCCCAGCCTCGGCGCGGAACCGGAACCGGCGGGCCGGCCGCCCCTGACGCCGGGTCTCGCCGCCGTCGGGCACCGACTCGACGACCAGCCCGGCCTCGAAGAGCCCCTCCATGACGCCCTCGACCGTCGGCCGGGACAGACCTGTGATCCGGGTAAGGTCCGTGAGGGTGGGGGAGTCGGCGCCCCGGAGGGCATGCAGAACCACCGCGGAATTAATACGTCGCAGCAGCGATGGATCCCCACCGGTCAGCCGGCCCACGGTGTGTCCTCCCAGCTTGTGCGCATGTCAGGCGGATGGTACTCGCTGCCCGGGTACAGGGCGACCGTGGGCCGGAACGGACATCCGGAGGCGGCGGCCCTCAGCTCGGAGCGACGAACCCGGACTCGTACGCAGCGATCACCGCCTGGGTGCGATCCCTCGCACCCAACTTGGCCAGTACGGCGCTGACATGGGTCTTCACCGTCTCGACACCGACCACGAGCTTGGCTGCGATCTCCGCGTTCGACAGACCACGGGCCATCAGCCGGAGGACCGCGGCCTCCCGCTCGGTCAGCGATGCCCGGTCCATGGCCGCCCGCGCCTTGCTCGTGCCGTACTCGGCGGCGAGCTGCCGGACCGCCGCCGGGAACAACAGTGACTCGCCCTCTGCGACCAGGCGCACCGCATGCACGATCTCGGCGGGCCGGGCACGCTTGAGGAGAAAACCGTCCGCTCCGGCACGCAGCGCCTCGTACACGTACTCGTCGTTCTCGAATGTGGTGACCACCAGGATCTTCGGCGGATCCGGCACGGTGCGCAGCACCACCCGCGTCGCCTCGATGCCGTCCATCAGCGGCATCCTGACGTCCATGGCCACCACATCGGGGCGCAGCTGACGCAGCAACGGGATCACCGCGGCGCCGTCACCCGCCTCGCCCACCACTTCGATATCGGGCTGAGCCTCAAGCACCGCGCGCAGCCCCGCGCGGACGAGGGGTTCGTCGTCGACCAGAAGAACGGTAACCGGCATCAGGTCAGCCTAGGCCGTTCAACGGAAGGCTTGCGTGCACCCTCCATTCGCCGCCGTGCGCACCTGTCTTGGCTATTCCGCCCAGCAACGCGGCCCGCTCACGGATGCCCCGCAAGCCGCTCCCACCTCCAGGCGTACCCGCCGACGCGGTGAGTGGATTGGTCACCTCCAACTCCAGCCGGCCGTTGGTGACGCTGATCCGCACCCGGACGGGAACCGTCCCGGAGTGACGCAGCACATTGGTGAGGGACTCCTGAAGGATGCGATATCCCTCACGGGATACCGCCCCCGGAACCTGCTCCAGTGGACCGGACACATCCGCATCGATCTTCGCCCCCGAACCACGAGCGGAGTCCAGGAGCCGGTCCGCTTCCGCGAGCGTCGGCTGCTGTCCCACAGGAGCCCCCGATTCGCGCAGCACCCGCAGAACCCGCTCCAGGTCGTCGAGCGCGTCCCGGCCGGTCTCCTCGATCGCGGCAAGTGCCCGCTCGGTGAACTCCGGGTCGCGAGCCGCACGTGCCGCACCTGCCTGCACGACCGCGACCGTCAACGCGTGCCCGATCGAATCGTGCAGCTCCCGGGCGATGCGGTTGCGCTCCAGCAACTGCTCGGTGCGCTCCTCCAGGGCGGTCAGTCGCTGCACCGGCGAGGGGCCGAGGAGCCGACGTGCGGTGGCGGTGACGAGCTCGCCGCTCGCCACGACCACGGCCAGCAGCACCAGGATGGGCAGGGGCGCGAGCAGGGCGTACCACCAGTGCGGCTCCACTTCGCGGACCAGCCACTGGCCGCTCGGACCGGTGCCCGAGGCGGTGAGGACGAGATCGACCGCGGTCGCCGACAGCCACACCGTCGTGTACCCCACGACGACGGCGAGCAGCAGTCGTATCTCGAGCCACAACACGGTTCGCCAGCGATCCGACCAAGAGGTTGCAGCGGTTGCGGAAATCGTGGCGTCGGGCTCGCCCCGCTCCGCAGGCGTGAGCAGGAGCTGTGCCTGAACGCCCTCGGCCAGCCGCATGCCGGGCAACAACCCCACCGGCACAGCGAAGACCATGGGCGCCCACGGCGTGTCCATGGAGATGAAGAGCCACACGCTGCAGGCCGCCCCCGGGATGAGGAGATGCAACCATCGGGAGTAGGTGGCAGAGACGGCCAGCGGGCGGAGAAGACGGAACATGCTGCCATCGTGTCAGCCCGCACGGGTGCGACGGCTCCCCCGAGCGAGGGAGATGATCCCCGCCTCCGGGGGAGGCAAGGAACCCGGCGCGGCCGCGAGTCTGAGGACATGACCAGCATCGACGTCCATGAGCTCACAAAGGAATACGGCAAGACCCGCGCCGTGGACAGCCTCACGTTCAGCGTGCGCCCCGGTCGCGTCACCGGCTTTCTCGGCCCCAACGGTGCTGGTAAGTCCACCACCATGCGACTCGTTCTCGGCCTCGACCGGCCCACCAGCGGCACGGCCACGTTCGACGGGCAGCCCTACGCCACGCTCGACGATCCGCTGCGCCGGGTGGGCGCCCTGCTCGACGCGCAGGCCGCCCATGCTTCGCGTACCGCGCGGAATCATCTGCTGGCCCTCGCGGTCAGTAACGGCATGGGGGCGCGGAGAGTGGACGAAGTCCTGGAGGAGGCAGGCCTCGGCCAGGTCGGCGGAAAACGCATCAAGAAATTCTCACTCGGCATGCGGCAGCGGCTGGGCATAGCGGCCGCGCTGCTCGGTGACCCGGAGGTCGTGATGCTCGACGAACCGTCCAACGGACTGGATCCGGAAGGCATCATCTGGATCCGTGAGCTGATGAAGCGGCTCGCCCGAGAGGGCCGCACAGTCTTGGTCTCAAGCCATCTCATGAACGAGACGTCCTCGTTTGCCGACCACTTGGTGGTCCTCGGCCGGGGCCGGCTCCTTGCCGACCTGCCGATGCAGGATTTCCTGGACTCCCGCAGCCGGCCCCGGGTGCGAGTGCGCACGACCGAATCCACTCGCCTGCGCGATGTCCTGATCCGTAAGGGATATATGCCTGCGCACGATGGCGACGGGCGTTGGACCGTCGAGGGTGCCAAGGCCGGGGAAATCGGTGCGATAGCCGCCTCAGAAGGTATCGCCGTGCTTGAACTCATGGACGAGCAGGCCACGTTGGAACAGGCCTACCTCGACCTCACCGCTGACGCGATGGACTTCGCCGCCGCGGCGACCTCGTCCACGAACCGACAGGAGGCCTGACCGTGTCGACCACAGCAGTGCTGCGCTCTGAATGGATCAAGATCAGATCGGTGCGTTCCGTCATCGGATCCCTGATAGCAGTCCTTCTCGTGACGCTCGCCATCACCGTGCTCGTATTCGCCAGCGTCGGCCAGTCCGAGGCCGACAACGCTGACACAGAGCTGCTCTTCGGCGCCTTTTACGCATTGAACTTCGGCCAGATCGCGGCCATCAGTTTCGGGGCGACCGCGATCGCGTCCGAGTATCTCAACGGCGCTTTGCGGATATCACTCGCCGCCGTGCCGCGCCGCAGCGTCTTCTACGCGGCCAAGATGGCCCTCGTCGGTGTGCCGGCTCTCGTCGTCGGCCTTGTCACCAGCTTCAGCGCCTTTCTGGTGGGACAGATGTTCATGGGCAAGTACGCGATCGGCCTGGGGGAGTCGGGTGCCCTGCGGGCAGCCTTCGGTGGCGGGGTATATCTGGCCCTGATGGCTCTGTTCGCGGCCGGGTTGACGATACTGCTGCGCAGCGCTGTGGCTGTCCTCAGCCTTCTCATCCCGTTCATTCTCATCGTCTCCTTCGTGGTCGGAGATGTCGCGGGTGGGGCGGCGCAGTATCTGCCCGACCGGGCAGGACAGTTGGTGCTCCACCAGAACCCCACCGGCAGTCTCGGACCCTGGAGCGGCCTTGCCGTGACTGCCGCGTGGGCAGCGGCCGCACTGCTGGCGGGCTGGTGGGCGATCCGGCGCAGAGACGCATAGTCCGCTCCCGCGCCCCGCGTTCACGTCCATAGTCATGGCCGCGTCCGCGTCCGTACATCACCCCGCCTCATCGATGGGAGCCGAGCGTTGTGGTGACGGAGCTCTATCCGCCGCGACGTGCCCGGGCCGCTGCCCACTGAGACAGAACGCGGCAACCGCCGCTGCGTCCGGCAGGCATGCGTGGGTGGGATCGGGACCCGCTGTCCGTGACGGCCGCGCCGCGCCCCGCGGCAGGCCTCGGTGGCAGAATCGGCCAGTTGGGGGCTCGACCGTCCTACGGACTGGCTGGTCGAAGGCCGGGCAGGTTGCTCCTCCGGCCCCCTTGCTGTGGTCCGGCACGGATACCTCCACAGCACGATGACGGTCGTAGGCGTAGGCGTAGGCGTAGGCGTAGGCGTAGGCGCAGGCGCAGGCGCAGGCGCAGGCGCGGTCAGCGTCGCGGGTCGTAGTCACAAGGGCAGCCACAGCCACAGCGACAGCCGCAGTCATGCATAGCCACGAGCACCGTCGCAGCCACAGCTATGTGGCCATCGGTGTCGAGTCTTTGTGGAGTTGCCGAGGCTGTCGGGGTTCTTCGGTGGTGAGGGTGTTGGGCTCGACGAAGGCGCGGAGACGCCCGTACTCCTCCGCCATCGTCCGAGCGGTCCAGTGGGCGTTCAGGCCGCTGGGGTTGGGCAGGGCCCAGACGCGGGCGCCGCCGATCGTGTGGTCCTGCGGACCGATCCGGGCGGTCCGTCTGCCGAAGGCCGCGCGGTACGCGGTGACCCCCACGACGGCCAGCCACTGCGGTCGCAGTTGCTCGACCTTGGCCGCGAGAATCTGCCCACCTTCCCGGAACTCCTCGGTGGACAGCTCGTCCGCCCGTGTGGTGGCCCGGGCCACCACATTGGTGATGCCCAGGCCGTAACGCAGCAGCTCGGCCTGTTCCGCCAGCTTCAGCTGCCGAGGGGTGAAACCCGATCGATGGAGCACCGGCCAGAAGCGGTTGCCGGGATGGGCGAAGTGGTGGCCCGTCGCTCCTGTCATCAGGCTCGGATTGATCCCGCAGAACAGCACACGCAGGCCGCCCGCGACCACGTCGGGAACGGTGTGGTCGCGGGCGGCCTGGAGCTCTTCGGGTGTCATCCGGGTGCGGTAGCGGCCGTCAGAGGATGGAGCCCGGCGTGTAACCTGCGGCCTCGGGATGCTGCTTGGTGATCTCTTCGATGCGCGAGATCAGTGCGCTGACCTGGTCGCCCGCCGCCCCCGTGAAGGAGAGCTTGTCGGCCATCAGTGCGTCCAGCTGTGCGCGGTCCAGCGGGATGCGGTCGTCGGCGGCCAGCTTGTCGAGCAGTTCGTTGCGCTCTGCGCCCTGCTCGCGCATGGCCAGGGCCGAGGCGACCGCGTTCTCCTTGATCGCCTCGTGGGCGACCTCACGGCCGACACCGGCGCGCACCGCACCCATCAGGACCTTGGTCGTGGCGAGGAACGGCAGATAGCGGTCGAGTTCACGGGCGACAACGGCCGGGAACGCGCCGAACTCGTCGAGCACCGTCAAGAAGGTCTCCAGCAGACCATCGAATGCGAAGAACGCATCGGGGAGCGCCACGCGGCGGACCACGGAGCAGGACACATCGCCCTCGTTCCACTGGTCGCCCGCCAGTTCACCGGTCATCGACGCGTAGCCGCGCAGGATCACCATCAGGCCGTTGACGCGCTCGCACGAGCGGGTGTTCATCTTGTGCGGCATCGCGGACGAGCCGACCTGGCCCGGCTTGAAGCCCTCGGTCACCAGCTCGTGCCCGGCCATCAGACGGATCGTCTTCGCGACCGACGAGGGCGCCGCGGCCAGCTGTACGAGGGCGGTCACCACGTCGTAGTCGAGTGAACGGGGGTAGACTTGGCCGACCGACGTGAAGGCCTGGGCGAATCCGAGGTGCGCGGCGATGCGCTGCTCGAGGTCGGCGAGCTTTCCGGCGTCGCCGCCCAGCAGGTCGAGCATGTCCTGGGCCGTGCCCACGGGCCCCTTGATGCCCCGCAGCGGGTAGCGGTCCAGCAGGTCCTCGAGCCTCCCGTAGGCCACCAGGAGCTCGTCCGCCGCGGTAGCGAAACGCTTGCCGAGTGTGGTCGCCTGGGCGGCGACGTTGTGGGAGCGGCCGGCCATGACCAGCTCGCGGTACTCGCCGGCCAGCTTGCCGAGCCGGGCCAGGACCGCCACCGTGCGGTCGCGCATCAGCTCCAGGGAGAGCCGGATCTGAAGCTGTTCGACGTTCTCGGTGAGGTCCCGGGAGGTCATTCCCTTGTGGACCTGCTCGTGGCCGGCGAGGGCGTTGAACTCCTCGATACGCGCCTTGACATCGTGGCGGGTGACCTTTTCGCGCTCGGCGATCGAGGCCAGGTCGACCTGGTCGATGACACGTTCGTAATCGGTGAGGGCGGCGTCCGGCACCTCGATCCCGAGGTCCTTCTGAGCGCGCAGCACCGCCAGCCACAGCCGGCGTTCCAGCTTCACCTTCTGCTCGGGGGACCAGAGGACGGCCAGCTCCGTGGAGGCGTAGCGGCCGGCCAGGACATTGGGGATGCGAGGCTTCGCAGACACAGCAGTCACGTGTCCAGAGTTTACCTGTCGTTTTCAGCGGTTCGTGAGCGTCCACAAATTCCATAAGGTCCAGGTCAGAGGCTCCTGGATCACCGTCTCACACACAGCGTGTGAGACATGCGTGAGACGGGGTGGCCCCCGTGCGGGTGGCCGTCACCGCTCGGGCTGTCTCGGCGTGACGTTTGCGCTGGTCACCGGCTCGCAGGGTGCCGGGAGCCGAAACACCGGCGGAGGGCGTGACGGCTTCGCGTACCCGCTTCGCGCGGCGGCGGGCGCGGTAGGGGGCCGGTGAGAGCTCTGGGCTGCTGCTGGGCCGGGTACTGGGGTGCGGGCGGCCGCCACACCGGGCGGGTGCGGCGGCCGTGGGTGGGATCGGCTCGGCGGTTCGAGTCAGTCGGCCCGGAGCAGGCTGTGCAGCTCGGCGGCGTCGATGACGTGGGCCCGTGAGGGGAAGACTTGATGGAGCAGGACGTCGTGGACTTCGGTGTCGGGGTCGGCGACGCAGTCGGACAGGACGTAGAGCTGGTAGTCGCGGTCGGCCGCGTCGATGGCGGTGGACAGGACGACGCCGCTGGTACTGATGCCGGAGACGACCAGAGTGGTGATGCCGCGCTCGCGTAGCTGCTGGTCGAGGTCGGTGGTGGATATGCCGCCGTAGCGGATCTTGCGCACCGTGATGTCGCCGTCCTGGGGGGCCAGGCGATCGTGGATGGCAGCGGCAGGGTCCTCGTGGTGCATGACACGGTGCTGGGCCACCGGGGCGAAGGACTTGTTGGTGGCAGGGATCGCGTCCCAGTCGGCCTCGGTGAAGCCGACGCGGACGTAGGCGATGGTGCCGCCGTTGGCACGAACGTCGGCGATGGCCCCTTCCACGCGGCCGATCAGGGCTTCGCAGTCCCCGCCTTCGGGCAAAAGGGCCAGGATCCCGGGCTGGTAGTCCATGACGAGAAGAGCAGTGTGCGCGGGGTCGAGTGCGGGGGCAGTGCTCACGTGAGTGTTCTCCTTGCTCGGTGGTGCCTGGTCGGCGCGGACACGAATCGGCGGACCAGCTGCGGCCGGCGGGGCTTCATTGGCGAGTTGCGGTGTGTCATGTGTGGCTACGGGCCGGTTGCGGCTCGTGCTGTGGCGTGTGGTCGTGTCGGGGGAGCAGCAGCGGGGTCGCCAGCAGGAGCACGCCGGCCAGGCCGATGGCCGTACGCGGGCCGAGCAGGCTGCCCAGCACGCCCCAGACGGCTGTCAGGAGCGCGGTCGTGGCCTTGGTCGTCACCGCCCATGCGGACAGCGTGCGGACGACCCGGTCGGTCGCGGTGCGCTCGAGGCGGTAGGTGGTGTAGACGGGGTTGAAGACCCCGCAGCAGAAGATGAGCCCGAGCTCGACGCCGATCACCAGCAGCAGCCCTCCGGTGCCCGGCCCCAGGAAGGCCAGGCCGACGGGCCAGATCGCGCGCAGCGCCCCGGCCGTGACGAGGACCTGGTGCTGTCCGAACCTGGTGACGAGCGGTCGGGCCAGCCGCGAACCGAGCAGCCCGCCGATCGAGGGCGCGGCGAAGGCGAGGCCGTACTGCCACGGTGCGAACCCGAGTCGGTCGAGCATCAGGACGGCCAGCAGCGGCTGGGCGGCCATCACCAGGCCGTTGAACAAGGCGGTGTTGAAGAACAGCGGTCGCAGCGTCGCGTCGGCGAGGATGTACCGCCAACCGTCGAGCAGGTCCCCGGCCCGGATGCGTGCGGCCTCCCGGCGCTCGGGCCGCGGTTCGTGCCCGCCCGTCGCGCGGATGCCCAGGGCCGAGAGCAGGTAGCTGACCGCGTCGGCCACCAGCGTCGCCACCGGACCCAGGAGCCCGATCGCCGCGCCGCCCAGCGGCGGTCCGATGATCGTGGTCGTCCAGGCCGTGGACTCGAATCGGGCGTTGGCGACGAGCAGGTCCTCGGGCGGCAGCAGCGTCTTCAGGTACGCGCCGGAGGCGGCGCGGAAGGTGATGTCGGCCGCCGCGACGACGACCGAGACCAGCAGGAGCTGAAGGAAGGTGAGTACGCCGAGTGCGAACGCGACGGGGATCGTCAGCAGCGCCGCGAACCGCACCAGGTCCGTCGCGATCAGCACCGGCCGCTTGCGGCGGAACTCCACCCACGGGCCGAGCGGCACCGCCACGGCCGCGCCCACGGCAGCCCCCACGGAGGAGAGCGCGGCGACCTCGGCCGGTCCGGCGTGCAGCACCTGGATGGCGATCAGCGGGAACGCGCCGAAGGCGAGCCACGTGCCGAGCGCGCTGGTCCCGTACGCTCCCCAGAGCCACCCGAACTGCCGCCCCAGCCGATGTCCGAGCAGATGTCCCAGCCAGTGCCCGCTCCGCATGCCCGCCGCCCCTCGTCACTCACCCGTACAACCGATCCGCGATCGGAAGTATCAAAGCGAGCACCACACCCGGGGATCAAACAACCACAGGACCACCTGGCCACAACCAACGGTTGTACCCATAGGGTGTCGGCATGGACCTCCACACCGTCCGGACCTTCGTCGCCGCCGCCGACGCGGGGCAGTTCCAGGAGGCCGCCGCCGAGCTCGCGGTCACCCAGCAGGCCGTCTCCAAGCGCATCGCCGCGCTGGAGCGCAACCTCGGCGTGCGGCTGTTCACCCGCACCGCGCGCGGCGCCGAGCTCACCATCGACGGGCAGGCGTTCCTGCCCCACGCGCGCGAGCTGCTGCGTGTCGCCGAGCGCGCGGTCGCGTCCGTGCGCACCGGCCGCCGCCCGCTGCGCGTCGACGTGATCGCCTCGCGCAGCGCGCAGTCGGGCCTGATGCGCGGCTTCCATCGCGCGCACCCCGACATCGAGCTCGACGTGGTGATGCTGTTCGACATCGAGACGGCCATCGCCGCCATCCGCTCCGGTGCGATCGACGCGTCCTTCCGCGCCGTCGCCGCGCCCGGCCGGCCCCTTCCCGAGGACATCGAGTCCGCCCGGGTGCTCGACGAGCCGCTCCAGCTCCTCACCGGACCCGCCCACGCGCTGGCGGGCGCCCGGTCGGTGCCCCTCGCTCAGCTCGCCGGGCACCGGATCTGGATGCCCGGCATCGTCCCCGGTACCGAATGGGCCGCCTACTATGACGACCTCGTCGCCGAGTTCGGCCTCACCATCGAGGCGACCGGCCCCAACTTCGGCTCCGACGCGCTCCTCGACACCATCGCCGACACCCCGGCCCTGGCCACCTTCATGGGCGGGCAGACCCGCCTCATCTGGCCCGCCGGCCACGGCCTGCGCCGCATCCCGGTGACCGACCCGATGCCCGTCTACCCGCACTCGCTCCTCTGGCACCGCGACAACCCCCACCCAGCGCTGGCCACGCTCCGCGCCCACCTCGCGGGCACAGCGGCCGGCCGCGACGCCGCCGGGACCTGGGTGCCGGGCTGGGTGATTCCGCGCTGAAAGCCGCCGCGTCTGCGATCACCGTGGCCGGATCGACGGACGGTGGCTCGGGGGCAGGCGTGGCCATCGGCACACTCCGGCTCTCCCCCTCCGTGTGCCTCATATGCCTTGACGGTGATCAAGGCTGGGAACTGCCGATTCAGCGAGGTCCCAGCCCGTGCCCGGCACTCCGCCGACGACCGTGTGCTCATCGAGCAGGGCGCGGGCTCGGCCGTACGACAGCCGGGCGAGCCCGGTGTCCGGGCAGACGTCGCGCGGGCTGGCGACTTTGCCGGGCCCCGGCTTGCGGTGGGTGGTGAACACCGGCCCCCGGGCACGGCCCTTGATCAGCCTGGGGAGCAGGCGGGCGGTGCCGGCGTCCCAGAACACGGTCTCCGGCACGAAGTCCTCGCGCGGGGCGCCGCGGTGGCGGGTGCGGGGTCCCCTCAAGCCCCCCCCGTGCCCGACGACCCGACCCTGCTGCTCGTCAACGCCGGGATGAACCAGTTCAAGCCGTACTTCCTGGGCGAAACCACCCAGCCCTTCCTTGCGCCACCAGCATCCGGAAGTGCGTGGCGGCGGGGACCTGCCTGGCGAGGGCGAGGCCTTCGTCGCCCCGGTAGCGGTCGGTGGCGTGCTCCGGCAGCCGGTCGGCGGGGCTTCACGGCGCGGCGCCCTCCCGCGGTTTCACGCCGGACACCCCGTACAGGATCTTCGTGAACGTGCCGCTGCGCATGCGCACGTCGTACCCGCGTCCCAGGGATCAGGGGACGAGGTCGCGGACGTGGGGCACGACCCCGAAGACGTCGACAGGTACACCGTGGGCCGCGCACGCCTCGACGAGCCGGTGGGGGGCGATGAAGAAGCGGTGGTCGTGGGTGCCCTTGGGTGCGGCCCAGGTCAGGGGAAGGCCCTCGCCCAGGGTGATGACGGAGAGCCGCGCCAGGAAGGTGTTCGAGATGGTGTCCATCACGAGGGTGCCGCCGGGCTTGAGCAGCCGGCAGCACTCGGCCACCACGTCGAAGGGGCGCGCGACGTGTTCCAGGCAGTATCCGGCCACCACGACGTCCGCACAGCCGTCGGGCAGCGGAATGTCGTGGATGTCGTGGATGAGGACCTCGTCGATGCCGTGCCGCAGGGCCACCTCCGCGCTCCTGGTGGACACGTCCACGCCGATGTGGCGGTAGCCCTTGTCCCTGATGTGCGAGTGGAGCAGCCCTCCGCCGCAGGCCACGTCGAGGAGCACGGCGCCGGGGCGGCTCGCCGGGGGGACGTGCTCGGCGCCGGCACGCGCGCCCCAGTGCAGGATGGCGAGCGAGCCCCGGCGCTGCCACCACAGGGACGACCAGGTGTCGTATTCGGCGGGCTCGGGCACATTTGGGGCCCCGGTGGTCGTACGGGTCTCGGGGGTGGTGGTCACCGTCGTCCCTCCTGTTCCTCCGGTACGGCTGTGGGCGGCACGGCCCGGGTGCGGTCCGTGGGCCCGGTGGCGCCCAGTAGGTCGCTTCCGAATATGGGCTCCTCAGGGCGTACGGACTCGGTGCGGCGTGCGTGCAGGGCGATCGCCCAGAGCGCGTACGCGTCGGTGCGGACGTCCGTGAGGGGGTGGGCGGAGGCCGGGTGCTCCACCGGGTCGGTCCAGCCGCCGTCCTTGCTCTGGTGGCGCAGCAGGAAGGCGACGGCCGCGTCGATGCGCGGCGTGTCGAGGACCCCGGTGGTGTGGGCGGCGACGACGCACCGGGCCGTCTGCACCACCGTGCTCGGGCCGCTCACCCGTTCGGTTGTGCCCGGGGCGGACAAGGCGTCGTCGCCCCAGCCGCCCTCTGGGTTCTGCTGCTGGCGGCCCACAGGGCCAGCACGCAGACGGCCGTACCGGGCCGGCCGCCGCCCCACCTCCCGTCGCTTTCCTGCCCGTCGAGAAGCCGGTGCTCCGCCTCACGCAACGCCTTGCGGCGCAGCGGGCGCGGGGAGTGCCGGCCGAGGGCGTGGGCGGTGCGGAGCACGGCGGTGGCCGCGGCCTCACGGAGGGCGGGGCGCGTGCTCCTCCCGACGTGCAGCGGGGCGGTGTCGATGGGGAGTTTGCGTACGGGGCGCACGGAGCCCAGGACGCCGACGGCGGCGGCGAGCGCGCGGGCCGGGGAGTCGAAGCCGTCGACGGCGCCGGTGGCCCAGGAGGGCAGGAGGAGCAGTTCCGGGGGCATGGGCACGGTCCTGTCCCAGCCGACGGCTCCGGTGAACGCCAGCCAGAAGCGTGCGGGTTCCGTGCCGGCGGCGTCGATGCCGCCGTGCCGCCGGGTGAACCGTGCGGCGTGGTCGAGACGTTCGCGGTCCTCGGCGTGACCGATGAGCTGCAGCGCGACGTGGGTGAGCACGGTGCAGGAGAGGTCGGAGGGCCCGTCCGCGCGGAGGGGGAAACCTCCGTCGTCGTTCTGCCGTCCGACGATCCAGTCGTGCTGCTCCGCGACCCGGACCGGATCGACGGCGTCGAGGAGGTGGTGCACGAGGACGTCAATGGCCTCCCACCGGGTGGTGCCCGCCGCGACGACCCCGGTCCAGCCGCCCTCCTTGTCGTGCTGGGCGGTGCGTGCGGCGGCGAGGGCCGCGTGCACGCTCCGTTCGCCCTCGCCCGGGTCCGTCCGCCTCCCCGTCATCGGTCGCCGCCGTTCGGTATGCCGTGGTTCTTCCCGCCGTGTACCACCGGGCCTGCGGCCTGCAGGTGTTTCGTCACGGACGCGGGTGTCGTCCGGGGGAGGGCGGGCTTCCGGCGGAAGCACGGTTCGTCGAGGTGGGGGGCGGCGACCCGCGGGGCCGCCGGGGCGTGCGCGGGTGGTGCGTCGACGGTGACACGGTGGGTCGCGGTGTCTTCGGTGGCGGCGTCCACAGTCGGGCGGCCTCCCTGTTCGTTGTGTGCGGAAGTGGTCTCGTGGGGTGCGGGGACAGTCACGGCGCCGGGGCGTGTATGGCGCTGGGCGGACCGTTCGGAACGGTCGTCGTACGTCCGGACCGCGTACCGGACGCGGCACGGCAAGGGGCGGCGGAGAGCGCGCGGGCGAGGGCCCCGGGTCCGCGCTCCCGGCCGGTGTTCCGGGTCCGGTGGCTCATCGGATCCGGGAGCGGCGGTTCACCAGATGACGGGAAGATGTTCGGGCCCGCGGAAGAGCAGACCGGTCGTCCATTCCACGGTGTCGGGCTCGCAGGCGAGCCGGATGTCGGGCATCCGTTTCAGCAACAGGCCAAGTGCTACCTGGAGTTCCATGCGGGCAAGGGGCGCGCCGGTGCAGTGGTGCGGGCCGTGGCCGAAGGCCAGGTGGCGGGCAGCGGGGCGGGTGAGGTCGAGGCGGTCGGGTTCGTCGAAGACGTCCGGGTCGCGGTTGGCGGCGTTGGTGGAGGTCAGCACGGGCCGGCCTGCAGGTACGGTGCCACCGCCGAGCTCGACGTCGGCCGTGGCGTAGCGCGGGTAGGCGGCCGAGACGGTCAGCGGGGTGAACCTGAGCAGTTCCTCGACGGCGTTGGGGAGCAGTGCGGGCCGCTCCCTGAGGAGTGCCAACTGGTCGGCCACCCCAGGTGGTATCGCAATCTGCTGGCCAACCCGGACGCGGTCCTGCGCGTCGGCGACCGGGTGCGGGCGGTGCGGGCGCGCGTGCTGGACGCGGACGAGCGGGCCGCGTCGTGGCGGCACGTCGTGCGCAGCTTCAAGGGCTACGCGGAGTACCAACGTCGCACCACACGGGAAATCCCCCTGGTGCGGCTGTCCCCGCAACCGGAGCACGACTGAGGTGCCCGTCCCGGTAGAACCCCCCGTCCCCCCCGTCCACGCGGGTCAGGCGCTGTACACGCGCTCGTTCCTGCGCGCATACGACACCCTCGTGTACCGCGTCAACTCCCCGCTCACCTGGCGCTGCCCACGCTCCGCTTTGTCGCCCTCCTCCGCATGCATCTCGACGCGCCGGCCCCCGCTCACCAGCAGAAAAGGCGAGCGGGCCCCCTGACGCGGCCTGATCCGCCAGACAGGCCCCAGCTGATCCCGGTATGCCCCCCGTATCGGACTTCAGCGCCGCGCCAGCGCCAGCACGCTCAGTCCGAACATCAGGACGCCCAGGGGGAGATGGACCGACGGTATGTGCGCGATGCCGAGCACGACCTGGACCGAGGCGAGGACAAGGAAGCCGGACGCGTGCCAGACGGGCCGGGGCGAGCCGCCGCCCGGCTTCCACGCCAGCACCGCCGCGAGCACATACAGCATCGACGCCCCGTACATCACGCGGGCTCCGACACTGTGCAGCCGCTCGAAGGCGGTGCGCGCATCGCCCAGTACATGGTCGCCATCGCCGACAAGGCTCCGGGGCTCGAACTCCTGGAGCGGTCGGTCAACGGTGTGCCGGGCCTGGTGGCCCAGCGTGCCGGCGCCGTCATGACCGTAGCCTCGTTCGATGTCGCCGACGGCCGCGTCACCCGGATCTGGGCGGTCCGCAATCCGGAGAAGTTGCGGCCGTGGGTGCGGGACGGCTAGGTCCTGTCCGGTGAGTCGCGCAGAGGGCGTTCATGGATGCGGAGTAAGGCATTGGCGGGTGAGCGCGGCGGTGGACGAGCTGGGCGAGCCGCTGAACACACGGCACCCCCGCGAGCACGCCTACCGGCTCATGCGTGAGCCGGAGATGCGACGGGTGCGGCTCTACGACGCGCGGCACTCGTGCCTCGGCTACCTCGCCGTGAACGGTGTGCCGGACGTCGTCCTGGCCGCCTGGGCGGGGCACCCGAACGCGGTCTTCACGAAGGCCGAGTACGTCCACGTGGAAGTCGAAGACCTGCGGACGGCCGCGGCCGCGTGGGACGCTTTCCATGGGGCCGAGCCGACCGGCAGTGAGAATCTGTGCGAGACGATCAGTAATTGATCTACTGAAAGCGCTTTGACCCGGGTCTATCCGTTCGCGTGTAGAACAGTGTCCAATTCTGCTGGCAGTTTGTGCAGGCCGGTGCCGCGGTCCGGATTGTGGGTTGCTACGAGAGCGGAGGCGTGTCCACCCGGCGCCAGGTCGCCACGGGGCCGGGGTCGCGGACGTCCTCGGGGGTGACCCAGAATGCCCTCCCCAGTTCCGCGCTGTACTGCGCGCCTGTCCGCCAGTCCCCGGACGAGCGGCCGGTCAGACGGCGGCCGATCCACGGCATCAGGTGCCGGCGGGCGAAGCGGAGGTCTTCGACGCGTCGTATCGCCCATCCCGGGGGCACGGAGGTCGGGAGCGGCGTCCGCCAGTCGCTCTCGGGCGGCAGCCCCAGCGTCTGCCAGACCGCCTCCGCCACCCTGTGGTGCCCGTCGGCCGTCAGATGGAGCCGGTCGACGTCCCACAGCCGGGGATCGCCCAGGGCCGGTGCCCCGTACAGATCGACGACCAATGCACCGTGGCGGACCGCCAACTCGTCGACCAGGGAGAGCAACTCCTCCATCCGCGGCCGGAAGCGTTCCATCACCGGGCCGTTGCGACCGGGGCTGCGCATCAGCACAAGCTTCTTGCACGAGGGCGCGAGACGTTCCACGGCCTCTTCGAGCCGTCCGCGGACCATGCCCATGTCGCACTTGGGTCGCAGCGTGTCGTTGAGACCGCCGACGAGCGTGACGACATCCGCCCGCATGGCGGCCGCCGCATCGACCTGCTCGTCGACGATCTGGCCTATCAGCTTGCCCCTTACGGCGAGATTCGCGTAGCGGAATCCTGGCGTACGGTCCGCGAGCCGTCCGGCGAGAACATCGGCCCAGCCCCGGTACGAGCCGTCGGGCAGCAGGTCCGACATGCCCTCGGTGAACGAGTCGCCGACCGCGACAAGACTGGTGTAGGAGGCATTCATTTCCATGACGGTGCGATCGTATCGCGGTGCCCTCAAACGCTTCCGGGCGACGTGGGCCGGGCACGAGACATGGACAGTGAGCTGCGAGGGGCCGCGTCCTCAGCCGCTCAGGGGCAGGACGGTGACGTAGCACACACCCGCCTTCGGGACCGTCAGCCTGACCGAGTCGGATGACCGCGGAGACTTCCATGCGAGACGCCCGCTCCATGAGAGACGGCTCTCCCGCGACCGGCGGCCCCTCCCGTGAGCTGGGGTCCTTCCGCGGGACGGGGCGCGGCCGGGCCCGCGCGGAACCCCGCCCGGCTCGCCCCCACCGCCCCCGTTCACCGGTCAGCGTGCCTGCGGCCGGCCCACCAGTTCCCGCAGCACGTCCTCCATCGTGACCAGCCCGGCCAGTCGACCGTCCTCGTCGAGCACCGCCGCAAGGTGCGTACGGCTGCGCCGCAGCGCGGTCAGTACGTCGTCGAGCGGCGTGGCGGCCCGCACCCGGGCGATCGGCCGCATCGCCGTGACCGGGAACGGCACATCGCGCGGTGTGGCGTCCAAGGCGTCCTTCACATGGAGGTAGCCCAGGATCCGCTCCTCGCTGTCCATCACCGGAAAGCGCGAGAAACCGGTCTCGTACGAGAGCTGTTCCAACTGCTCCGGCGTCGTCCCGATCCGCGCGTACACCACCCGCTCCACCGGCAGCACCACATCCTGCACGGGGCGCCGGCCCAGCTCAAGAGCGTGGTGCAGTCGTTCGGCCGCGCGGTCGTCGACCAGCCCCGCGTCCCCGGCGTCCTTCACCAGCCGGGCCAGTTCGTCGTCGGAGAACGTGGCGGACACCTCGTCCTTCGTTTCGACCCGCAGGAGCTTCAGCAGCGCGTTGGCGAAGGCGTTGATCGCGAAGATCACCGGACGCAGCGCCCTGGCGAGAGTCACCAGCGGCGGTCCGAGCAGCAGCGCGGTCCGTACCGGCTCGGCCAACGCGATGTTCTTCGGCACCATTTCGCCGAGCAGCATGTGCAGATACGTCGCCAAGGACAGTGCGATCACGAATGAGATCGGGTGGATCAGTCCGTGTGGCATGCCCACCGCGTCGAAGACGGGCTCCAGCAGATGTGCGATGGCCGGTTCGGCGACGATGCCGAGGACCAGCGTGCACAGGGTGATGCCCAGCTGCGCCGCCGCGAGCAGCGCCGATACGTGTTCGAGGCCCCAGACGACGCTGCGCGCCCGCCGGTTCCCGGCCTCGGCCTCGGGCTCGACCTGGCTGCGGCGTACGGAGATCAGCGCGAACTCCGCGCCGACGAAGAAGGCGTTGACGACCAGGGTCATCGCTCCGATGAAGAGCTGGACGGCGATCATCGTGCGTCCTCCGTCCGCTCGTCGCAGTCGCCGGGCAGCGGCGCATGCAGCAGGGCCCGCGCGGCACGGCGCCCGGAGGCGTCCACCACATCGACCCGCCAGCCGGCCAGCTCGAACGAATCACCCACGGCAGGTATGCGGCCGACCTCGGTGGCGACGAGTCCGGCGAGCGTCTCGTACGGTCCGTCCGGCACCCGCAGTCCGATCCTCTTCAGCTGGTCGATGCGGGCGGCGCCGTCGGCCGACCACAGGGTCCGGCCGTCGGCGTCCTCGCCGGCCGGTGCCAGGTCCGGTGTCTCGTGCGGGTCGTGCTCGTCGCGCACCTCGCCGACCACCTCCTCGACGATGTCCTCCAGAGTGACGACGCCGGCCGTGCCGCCGTACTCGTCGATGACGACGGCCATGGCGAGCTTGCCGGACAGCCGGTCCAGGAGCCGGTCCACGGTGAGGGTTTCCGGTACGAGCAGGGGTTCGCGCAGCATCTCCGAGACGCGGGTCCGGGGCCGCTGCTCGGCCGGAACGGCCAGCACGTCCTTGATGTGGGCCACACCGACGACGGTGTCGAGGCTGCCGCGGTAGACGGGGAAGCGGGACAGGCCGGTCGCCCGGGTGGCGTTCGCGACGTCCTCGGCGGTCGCCTGCACCTCCAGCGCGGTGACCTGCACCCGCGGCGTCATGACGTTCTCCGCCGTCAGCTCCGCGAGGTTGAGCGTGCGGACGAACAGCTCCGCGGTGTCCGCCTCCAGTGCGCCTGCCTTCGCCGAGTGCCGGGCCAGCGCCACCAGCTCCTGCGGGCTGCGCGCGGAGGCCAGTTCCTCGGTGGGCTCCAGGCCGAGGCGGCGCAGGATCCGGTTCGCGGTGTTGTTGAGGTGGCTGATGAACGGCCGGAATACGGCGGTGAAGGCCCGTTGCGGGGTCGCCACGGCCTTCGCCATGGCGAGCGGGGAGGAGATGGCCCAGTTCTTCGGGACGAGTTCGCCGACGACCATCAGGAACACGGTGGACAGGGCGGTTCCCAGGACGAGGGCGACGGAGGACGCCACGCTCGGGGACAGGCCCACGGCCTCCACCGGACCGCGGATCAGCTTCGCGATGGACGATTCGGAGAGCATGCCGACCACCAGGTTGGTGACGGTGATGCCGAGCTGTGCGCCGGAGAGCTGGAAGGTGAGGCTGCGTACCGCCTTCATCGCGCTCGCCGCGCCGCGCTCACCCCGCTCCACGGCCCGTTCGAGCTGGCCGCGCTCGACGGTCGTCAGAGAGAATTCGGCCGCGACGAAGGCGCCGCAGGCGAGCGAGAGCAGCACCGCCACGAGCAGCAGAAGCACTTCGGTCATCGGTTCACCTCCGTCCCATGATCGGACAGGGGCGGGAGGATTGCTCGATGCCGGAGCTGTTGACTACTGGGGGGCTCGCCCATGGGCGGACGCTCACACCTTTCGGAGGGATCGGTCAGGAGTCCGTCCATCGTAAAGGATCGGCAAAGAAGGTTGCTCTTTTCGGGTGATCATCGCTTCAGTCCGTGAGGGGTTTCACCCAACGGCTCCACTGCGGCTCGGGCCCATAGCCCGCGGCGCGCCAGGCGTGCTGCGCCAGTTCATTGCGGTCGAGCACCATCGCGTCGCCACGTCGCCCGCCCAACCGTACGAAGCGTTCCTCCGCGGCGGCGAGCAGTGCGCTGCCGACACCTCGGCGCCGTCGGTCGGGATGGACCGCGAGCCGGTACAGGTGGCACCGCCAGCCGTCGAACCCGGCGATCACCGTTCCGGCGAGTACGCCGTCGGACTCGGCGAGGATCAGCGCCTGCGGATCACGGGCGACGAGCCGCTCGACCCCGTCCCGGTCGTCGCTGATGCTGGTTCCCTCGGCCGCCACCTTCCAGAAGGCGAGGACGGAGTCGAGGTCGGGCGGGTGTCGCGGCCCGTACGACGAGGTCGTGCATGTCGGCATCGAGGTCGTTCATGCCGGGATCCCATCACCGGGACGGCGGGAGCGACGAACGAATTCCACCATGTGGTCACGGACGGCCGGGTCAGCACACACGACCGCGTAGGCACGGACGACCGGTGCGGTCAACGGCGACCGGTGCGGTCACGCACGACCGGTGTACGGGGCATCGTAAGGCTCCTCTTGCTGGTGCTAGCACGCCCGCGCTAGCGTGTTGCCGTGCCCAAGACTCAGCTGAACGTGAGAGTGGACGAGGCTACCGCCGAGGCCGCGCGACAGCGCGCGCTGCAGAGGGGGATGAGCGTGAACCGCTACATAGAGGAACTCGTGAAGCAGGATGCCGGCGAGGTCGGACACACCTTTGTCGAAGCTGCGGCCGACTTCATGAAGCAGTACGAGTCGGTGTTCGCCGAGGAGTTCGGCCCGGAGCGCAAAGGCACGCGTTGAATCTCCAGATCGACCTTTCCTGGCTGCTCATGGTGGCCGAGCACAAGACCCCCGGCGATCCGCAGGTCGTCGACTGGGGTGCGCTCGTGGCCGCGGTGGCCCGCCATGAGGCCGAGATCTTCGGCAGCCCTGTCTACAGCGACCCGCACTCCAGGGCCGCGGCCCTTCTGCAGTTGCTGCTCCATGTCCCCGCGCTCGAACACTCCAACGCGATGTTCTCCTCGGCTGTCGCGTACGGCTATCTCGTCGCCTCCGGGCTGAAGGTCATCACCTCGCCCGAGCAGGTGCGTGACCTGGCCCGACTGGTGAAGGAGGGCAAGGCGGACGTCCGGGCCATCGCCGACGAACTGCGCCAGTGGAGTCTGTGAGGTCTCCGGCCCGCGGGACGTTTCCGGTGCGCGCGGTGGGCTGCGCGGCGGTGAACCGAAGGGTCAGTCCACCACGGTCGGCCGCCGGGCCACGCCCAGCACGCAGTCGGACGTGGGCAGCCGGATTCCCCAGTCCGGCATCCTGACCCGCCGGTAGGTCTCCACCGTGAACCCGGCCCTCTCGATGGCGGCCAGGGTGTCGCGCGCCGTGTGACACCCGCCCGTCAGCAGCGGCCAGACCGTACGGTCCAGTGCCCGCTGGGTCGCTGCCATCACCCGGTCATCGGCTCGCACATGCTCGAAGAAGCGCAGCTCGGCGCCGGGCCGCAGCACCCGCACGATCTCCGTGAGCGATCGCTCCACATTCCGTACGGTGCACAGCACCAGCGAGGTGACCGCCCCGTCGAACGCCTCGCTCTTCACCGGCAGGGCCTCCGCCGTGCCCGGCACCACATCCACCGGCATTCCGGCACGCAGTGCCGACGCCACCGCCAACTGCCGCAGGCTGCGCTCGGGTTCGATGGCCACCACCTCCGATACCGCGGGCGGGTAGTGCGCGAAGTTCAGGCCGTTGCCCGCGCCTATGTCGATGACCCGGCCCGACAGACCGGCCAACAGCTCCGAGCGCACCGCGGCCAGCCCCGCCCCGGTCTCCGCCGCCACGCTCATCCGGGCGTAGATCCGGGCGAAGACGGGGTGGTGCACCGCGTCCTCCGGGATTTTCGTGCTGCGAAGACGCATGACGCGCATGACGGACCTCCTCGACACGGCACTCGACCCGCAAGGTACGGCTACTTCGATTCTCCCCCGTCACGCACGGCTCAGCCGCTCATCCGGGGGCCGGTTCCCGCCCAGCTCCGCAGCCAGCCAACTCCCGGCCCGCGCACGGAAAACGGCCGGCTCCAGCGCCCCCGCACCCGCCGGCACGGCGCCCAGCAGCGGGGCACCCGCCGCCACCGGAAGGTCCGACAGATTGCACCGCGCCGCGAGGTCCGGCTCGGCGGGCATGCTGCCCACCACCACGCCGAGGCACTCCAGCCCCCGGGCCCGCAGGGCCTCCGAGGTCAGCGCGGTGACATTGAGCGTGCCCAGTCCCGCCTGCGTCACGACCAGAACCGGTGCGGCCAGCAGCCGGGCCGCGTCGGCGAGGGTCGCGCCCTCGTCGTCGAACCGCACGAGCAGCCCGCCCGCACCCTCGACCAGCACCAGATCGTATTCGGCCGCCAGCTTCTCGGCCGCCTCGGCGATCTCGTACGTCCGTACCGGTGGGAGACCGGCCCTGCGGGCGGCCGTGGCCGGGGCCAACGGCTCCGGGAACCGGGCCAGTTCGACCGCGGTCACATGGCCGCCCGCCAGCCGTACGACCTCGGCGGCATCCCCGTGCTCGCCGGGGGCCAGCCCTGTCTGCGCGGGCTTGAGCACCGCGACGCGGCGATCCCGGTACGCCGCCGCCACGGCCGCGGTCACCACCGTCTTGCCGATCTCCGTGCCCGTACCCGACACCATCAGAACCGTCATCTCAGCCCTCCCGCGCAGCCGCGGACACCGCGCGGCAGATCCGCGCCACATCGTCGTCATCGGTCACATACGGCGGCATCGTGTAGACGAGATCGCGGAACGGCCGCAGCCACACACCCTCCCGTACCGCCGCCCGGGTCGCGGCCGCCATGTCCACCTCGTGGTCGAGCTGTACGACGCCGATCGCGCCCAGCACCCGCACCTCTCGCACGCCGGGCAGCTCCGCCGCCGGGGCGAGACCTTCCCGCAGCCCCGTACCGATCCGCCGGACCTCCCGCTCCCAGTCCTGGCCGAGCAGCAGGTCGATCGAGGCGCACGCCACGGCGGAGGCGAGCGGATTGCCCATGAACGTCGGTCCGTGTGCCAGCACCGGCACGTCGCCGCGCGAGATGCCCTCCGCCACCCGAGAGGTGCACAGCGTCGCCGCCATCGTCAGATAGCCGCCGGTCAGCGCCTTGCCCACGCACATGACATCGGGCGAGACCCCCGCGTGCCCGGCGGCGAACAGCTTCCCCGTACGGCCGAAACCGGTGGCGATCTCGTCGAACACCAGCAGCACGTCATGCGCGTCGCACGCCTCGCGCAGCACCCGCAGATAGGCGGGGGAGTGGAACCGCATGCCGCCCGCTCCCTGCACCACCGGCTCCACGATCACCGCGGCCAGCCGGTCGGCGTGCTCCGCGATCAGTTCTCGCAGATGGCGGGCGTACGCGGCATCCGGCTCCGCGTCGAAACCGGCCGGTGGCTCGTCCGCGAAGATCTGCCGGGGCAGCACGCCCGACCACAGCTCGTGCATGCCGCCCTCGGGGTCGCACACCGACATGGGCTGCCAGGTGTCCCCGTGGTAGCCGCCGCGCCAGGTCAGCAGCCGCTGCTTGGCCGGCCGCCCGGCCGAGCGCCAGTACTGCAGACACATCTTCACCGCGACCTCGACCGACACCGAACCCGAGTCGGCGAGGAAGACATGCCGCAGCGGCTCCGGGGTGATCTCGACCAGCCGGGTGGCCAGCCGCACGGCGGGCTCATGGGTGAGCCCGCCGAACATCACATGGCTCATCCGGTCCAGCTGATCGCGTGCCGCCTCGTTGAGCACCGGGTGGTTGTAGCCGTGCACCGCCGACCACCACGACGACATGCCGTCGACCAGCTCGTGCTGCCCGTGGGCCGGTTCGGCGAGCCGGAGTCGTACCCCGGACGCGGACTCCACGACCAGCGGCTCCTGACGTCCCGGCATGGGGCCGTACGGATGCCAGACGTGGGCCCGGTCCAGGGACCGCAGCTCGGCCGGGGCCAGGGCCTCAGGCATTGGGGGCGAGATCCGTGCCCGCACCGCGACGGCGCACCGCCACCAGATCCGTGCGCGCTGCCGGGACCTCGCCGGGTTCGGCCACGGCATCCCCGGGCGCGTCGCCGCACGGCGCGCACCCGCCGTCGTGCGAACCGCAGCCGGCACCCGCCGGCGCACGGTGCGCGGGCAGTGTCGTCGTCCCCGCTCCCTCCACCTCGAAACCGGCGTCCGCGATCATGTCCAGATCCGCCTGCCCCGCCTGCCCCTCACTGGTCAGGTAGTCGCCCAGGAAGACCGAGTTGACCAGGTGCAGGGCGAGCGGCTGCATCGAGCGCAGATGCACCTCGCGTCCGCCCGCGAGCCGGACCTCCACATCCGGGCAGACGAACCGGACCATGGCCAGAATGCGCAGGCACCGCTGCGGGGTGAGGTTCCACTCCTTGGCCAGCGGGGTTCCCTCGAACGGGATCAGGAAGTTCACCGGCACCGAGTCGGGGTCCAGCTCCCGCAGCGAGAAGACGACATCGACCAGATCGGCGTCGCTCTCGCCCATCCCGGCGATCAGCCCGGAGCACGCCGAGAGCCCGGCGGCCTGCGCCTGCTGCACGGTCTCCACCCGGTCCGCGTAGGTGTGGGTGGTGGTGATGTCCCCGTACGTCCCCTCGGACGTGTTGAGGTTGTGGTTGTACGCGTCGGCGCCCGCCGAACGCAGCCGGTCGGCCTGTCCGTCGGAGAGCAGACCCAGACAGGCGCACACCTCCACGCCTTCGTTCTGCTCCTTGATCGCCTCGATGGTCTCCGACACCCGGTCGACATCACGGTCCGTCGGTCCGCGACCGCTCGCCACCAGACACACCCGCTTGGCGCCACCCGCCACGCCGGCCGCGGCGGCCTTCGACGCCTCATCCGGTTTCAGCCAGGTGTACTTGAGGATCTCGGCCTTCGAGCCGAGCCGCTGCGAGCAGTACGAGCAGTCCTCCGGGCAGAGTCCGGACTTGAGATTGACCAGATAGTTCAGTTTCACGCGCCGCCCGAACCACTGACGGCGCACCTTTCCGGCCGCGGCCACCACGTCGAGCAGATCGTCGTCCGGGGTCGCCAGTACGGCGAGTGCTTCTTCGCGGGTCGGCAGCTCGCGCCGCAGCCCCTTGTCCACCAGCGTGTTCAGGAGGTCCATGACGTTGATCCTGGCCTACGACACGGCCCGCAGCCAAGGAGGAACCGGACAACGGAGTTCGCCTCGGGTGTGTGTATTGCCACACCATGACCTGCTGCGCCCCCGGCTAGGGTCTGTGAGCTGCCTACAAAAGGGACCGCTCATGTCCTTCGCCCCGTTCGACTGGATCGACGACGAGGCGCGCCGCCGCGCGGACGCCGGACTCGTCCGTACGCTCCGCCCCCGGCCCGCCGAACCAGAACTCCTGGACCTCGCGAGCAACGACTATCTGGGCCTGACCCGGCACCCCGAGGTCACCGCTGCCGCCGCCGAGGCCGCCCGCCGGTGGGGTGCGGGTGCGACCGGATCGCGGCTCGTCACCGGCTCCACCGCCCTGCACGCCGAACTCGAACATGAGCTGGCCGAATTCTGCGGGTTCGAGGCGGCCCTGGTCCTGTCATCGGGGTACACGGCCAATCTCGCCGCCCTCACCGCGCTCACCGGCCGCGGCTCGCTGATCGTCTCCGACGCGGGCAACCACGCCTCGATCGTGGACGGTTGCCGGCTCTCCCGGGCCGAGACCGCCGTCGTTCCGCATGCCGACGCCGACGCCGTGCGCAAGGCCCTGCAGACACACGACGGCCGTGCGCTGGTGGTCACCGACTCGGTCTTCTCGGTCGACGGCGACGCCGCGCCGCTGTCCGAACTGGCCGACGCCTGCCGGACGGAGGGCGCCGCACTGCTCGTCGACGACGCGCACGGTCTGGGTGTGCTCGGGGACGGCGGCCGGGGCGCGCTCGCCGCCGCCGGTCTCGCGGGCGGCGACGGAATCGTCACCACGCTCACCCTCTCCAAGTCCCTGGGCAGCCAGGGCGGAGCAGTCCTCGGTCCGGCCCGGGTCATCGAACACCTGGTCAACACGGCCAGGACATTCATCTTCGACACGGGTCTCGCGCCGGCCGCCGCGGGCGCCGCGCTGGGCAGCCTGCGGCTGCTCGGCCGCGAGCCGGAGCGCGCCGAACGAGTCCGTGACGTCGCCACCGCGCTGTACGAGCGGCTGACCACCGCCGGCCTGACCGCCGTACGCCCCGACGCCGCCGTGGTCTCGGTACGGGCGCCCTCGGCGGACGCGGCGGTGCGCTGGGCGGCCGACTGCCGTACCGCGGGAATCGCGGTGGGATGCTTCCGGCCGCCGTCGGTGCCGGACGGTGTCTCCCGGCTGCGGCTCACCGCGCGCGCCGATCTGACCGAGGAGCAGATTGCCGAGGCGGTGGCGATCGTGCGGCGGACCGCTCCCGTCAGCTGACCGAACCCCGGTGCAGGCCGGAGACGAAAGAGGTCCAGGCCGCCGCTGAGAACCGCAGCGGTGGCCTGGACACATCCTTGGAGTCCCGCACGGCCAGCCGTCCGTCACCGAATGGCGCGGCCTCCACGCAGTTGTTCATCCCCGTGCTGCGGCTGCTGCGCCGCCACCGTAACGAGTGCTGTGCGAAGCAATCCGACATGACGCCCCCCTCGGGCGGTCCGGGGTCACTGATCGTCGCGGTCGATCGCGGCGATGAGGTCCAACGAGTGCTGCGGCGACAGCGCGTGCGCCTGCATCGTGCGGAAGGCCGAGCTGTATGCCTCAAGGTCTTCTTTCCGCTCCAGATAGAGGCTACTCGTCAAATGGTCGAGAACTACCACGTCCAGATCAGAAGTGTTCGGAAATGAGAAGATAACGAAAGGTCCGGTGAGGCCGGCATATTCACCGACCGAGAACGGCAGTAACTGAAGCTGCACGTGGGGAAGTTGAGCCACACGGGTCAGATGGCGCAGCTGGTTTCTCATCACCCGGCGCCCGCCGACCCGGCGTCGCAGTACCGCCTCGTCGAGCACCGCGCTCAGCCGCAGTGGCGGATCGGTCCGCAGCACCCCCTGCCGGGCGAGCCGTACCTCCACCAGGGAGTCCAGCTGGCCGGCGGGTAACCCGTCCAGCGACGCCCGGGTCACCGCACGGGCGTAGTCCGCCGTCTGCAGGAGTCCGGGCACCACCGAGGTCTCCAGGGTGCGCGCGGTCCGCGCCTGGGACTCCAGACTGATGAAGTCGCGGTACTGGGGCGGAATCAGACCGCGATACGCATGCCACCAGCCGGTGCCGCCCCCGCCCGCCGAACCCGCCAGTCCCTCCAGGAGCGTCCGCAATTGAGGGTCGTCCACGCCGTACGCGTCCAGCAACCGTGCCACATCGGCCGGCCGCACTCCACTGACACCGGTCTCGATCCGGCTCACCTTCGACTGGTGCCAGCCGAGCATTTGCCCGGCGTCCCGGCTGGTCATTCCCGACGTCAGACGCAGACTCCGCAGCTCCTCCCCGAGCTTGCGGCGTCGTACCACAGGACCGTGCCGCATCTGCGGCCTCCCTCCCATTTCCGCTCCTCTTCCTGCCGAGCGGACAGTGTGACGCCTGCATACGGTTTCGCGTGGCAGGGTTCACCGCATTGAGCGACAGATATATGCATATCTTGGTGGATCGCCGCCAGAGGGGGCAGCATCGTGGAAATCTGGCGCGAAGCACAACCGGGACCGGTCGCGAGTCGGTTCGGGTGGGAAAGGGACGGCTCGCCATGGCAGACCACCAAGAAGCAAGCGTCACTCTGCCGAGCGAGCCGGTCTCGGTCGCGGCGGCCCGGAGATATGTGGACCGGGTGCTCTCCGAATGGGGCCTGGCCGCCGCCACGGAGTTCGCCGACGGCATCCGGCTCATCGTCTCGGAGCTCGCGACCAACGCCGTCCAGCACACCTTCGGACAGTCGCCCACCTTCACCGTGGACCTGAGGCTGGAGCGGGAGGAACTGCTGCATCTGGGGGTGACGGACAGTCACCCGCGCCGGCCCCGGCGGCTGCCCGCCGCCGTTCAGCAGGACAACGGACGGGGCATGGTGATCATCCGCTCTCTGGCCAAGGAGTGCGGAGGCCGGCTCACCGTCACCCCCACCGCCGACGGCGGCAAGACGGTCTGGATCGCGCTCCCATGGAGCATCCCCGCGCAGAACTGACCAACCTCCCGACCAGCCCCGTTTCCCCGGGCAGGTCAAGGGCCACGGCTCGCCCGCCGACCGAACACCCGGGACAGCGCGCTAGATTGACGGATCGATCCTTGTCCCAAGGCAGTTGGAGACCCAGGGTGACCGAAGTGGTGCTGTTTCATCATGCTCAGGGCCTCACCCCGGGCGTGACCGCCTTTGCCGACGAACTGCGCGGTGACCGGTTCACCGTGCATACGCCCGACCTGTACGACGGCCGCACCTTCGACACCCTGGAGGCGGGACTGGCATATGCGGAACAGATCGGCGTCGAGGACATACTCGATCGCGGCACGCGGGCGGTGGCCGACTCACCGGCCGAGCTGGTCTGCATCGGATTCTCCCTCGGCGTGCTGCCCGCGCAGAAGCTGGCGCAGACGCGGCCCGGCGCACGCGGAGCCGTATTCGTCCACTCGTGCGTGCCGAGCTCCATGTTCGGAACGTGGCCATCGCAGGTACCGGTCCGCATCCACGCCATGGAGGAGGACCGTCTCTTCACCACCGAGGGCGACGCGGACGCCGCCCGCGCACTCGTCGACGAGGCCCCCGACGCCGAGCTGTACCTCTACCCGGGCGACCAGCATCTGTTCGCCGACAGCTCGCTGCCCTCCTACGACGCCGAGGCAGCCGCGCTGCTCCTCGACCGAACGCGGACGTTCCTCCGCTCCCGGTGAGCTGAGCACGACGGTCGCCCGATCACCCGCCCTCGCCGCCCTGCCGCTGGGCCGATGCCGCCCGTCCGGACCCACTGCGCAACAGCGCCTTGAGCGTTGCCGCCGCGGCGCTCGCCCGGTCGCCCCGATGCACCACCGAGATGGTGCGCCGGAACGAGGCGGGCTCAAGTCGCCGCACGGACAGGGGCGTCGGCGACATCGCGGCCACCATCTCCGGGACGACCGCCATCCCGATGCCCGCGCTGACCAACGCGCACACCAGCGCGTAGCCGGGCGACTCGCAGACCACGGCGGGTGTCGCCCCCGCCTCGGCCAACGCCTGCTCCACGCCGCGACGCGGCGGATGCGTCGGCGCGCTGCTGATCAGCGGCCGCCCGGCGAGCTCCGTCACCGGCAGCCTCCCGGTGCCGTCGGCCAGCATCTGCCCCACTGCCGTGACCAGGACCAGTTCCTCGACCAGCAGCGGCTCGGCGAACACTCCGGAGGGCCGGGCCGCCGCGGCGGCCGGCTCGTACACATGGGTCAGCGCGAGGTCGACCTCGCCCGCGGCCACCGCCGCGACACCGTCCGGCGGCTCGTACTCGGTGACCGCCAGTTCCACCTCCGGGTGGGCGCGACGGAAGGCGCTCAGGACCGGCGGAAGCAGATGGATGCCCGCGGTGGTGAACGTACCGACGCGCAGGCGTCCGCCGGAGAGTCCGGACAGGCGGGCCAGCTCATGGCGGGCCTGGTCCATCTCGTCGAGGATCCGCCGTGCATGTCCGACCAGCAGCTCGCCCGCGGCTGTGAGGCGGGCCCCTCGGTGGTGGCGGATAAGCAGCGCGGCGCCCGCCTCCTGGACGCACAACTCATCGCCTTCACCGGGGTCGCCGCGGGCATGGTCGCGCTGCCGGGCGCGGACTTCACCGTCGTCGTACGCAATGCGCTCGCCTCCCGGTGGGCGGGCGTGGCGACCGCGCTGGGCGTTGCCGGGGGACTCCTCGTGCACACCGCGCTGGCCGTCGCCGGGCTCGCCGCCGTGCTGGTGACGGTGCCCGTGCTGTTCCGCACCGTCCAACTGCTCGGTGGGGCCTACGTCCTCCACCTCGGCATCAGCGCCCTGTACGCGGCACGGCGCCGCACCACGGACGGGGCGGACGGGACGGCGGGCGAACCCGCAGGGCGGGGAACCGTACGCGCGCTGCGCCAGGGCTTCCGCACCAATGCCCTGAAACCCAAGGCGCCGGTGCTCTTCCTGAGCCTGTTGCCGCAGTTCGTTCCCGACGGGCAGCCGCCGCTCCCGAGGACCTTGCTGCTAGCGACGATCGTCGCGCTGCTCGCGCTGGTCTGGTTCCCCGCCGTGGCGCTCCTGGTGGACCGGATGGGCCGGTGGCTGCGCCGACCGCGTACCGCCCGCGCCATCGAGGGCGGCAGTGGCGCGGCGCTTACGGCGTTGGGGCTGGTGCTGGTGTCCGGCCCCCTGCTGCACTGAGGTTCTCAGCTGCGCTGGGACCGCGTCAGCGGATCCGACCGTAATAGACGCGCTTCGTCCAGATCTTCTCCAGCCGGACCACCGCACCGGTCCTCGGCGAATGCCAGATCTTGCCGTGACCGGCGTAGATCCCCACGTGGTAGATGCTGCGACCGAAATGGAAGAAGACCAGATCGCCGCGTTGCCTGTGCGAGGCCGGGATGTGGCGGGTCTTGTTGTACTGCTGCTGGGCCGTGCGGGGGAGCTTCTTGCCCGCCTTCTTGAACGAATAGGCCGTCAGACCCGAGCAGTCGAAGCGGTTGGGGCCGGTGGCCCCCCACCTGTACGGCGATCCTTTCTTGGACGCGGCGATCTTGAGCGCCTTCATGGAGAGAGTCGCCGCCTGGGCCTCCGTTGCGGCGCCCGGGGCGAGCATGGTGCCGCCGACGGCGGCCAGAGTCAGAACCGAGGCCGTACCGGCCCGGGCGAGCAGAGACGGGACATGAACCTGCGCAGTCATGCGCAACCCTTCGTCAGCCGCCTGTGAAGGATGACCTGTCGGGTTCGGGCTGGCGAAGTTGCCCGGCCGCGCTCGGCGGCTTCACCCCGAGGGTCGACCGGTGATCCGGTCGACCCGTTGTGCTCGGGTCCTCCACTCCTGCCGATCCACTTCTGTCGACCAGACATCCGGACGGCGGCAGGACTCGGCGTCCGCCCGGACCGCCCCGTCGCTGTGGCGGGGGCTTGTCGTCCCAGGGATCTTGACTCACCGACTGTCGGATTTCCGATGAGAAACGACGAATTGTGAGGCTCCTCACGGCTGACCCGTTCGGGTGGAGCCGACGTTTTCGGGAGCGCCGACGGTCATTCGAACCGGTCCCGCACCAGGGGTGGAATCACGGATTCCGCTCATTGTCCACCCGAAGAACGCAAGTGGAGAAATCTCTCGCGAGAGGGACTTTCTACGCCGAAAGAGCGAGGAATTTTGATGTGACCACCGGGCGTGTCGCGAAGGGGAGTTGGCTGCCTCCTGTCGGGGGGCGCAGGGAAGCCGGCTGGTCCCGGCCGGCCCGGCGACGAAACGGTTGATCAACTCGCCGGAGCAGGGGGTACGGTGACGCGTCCGGCCCGCCGTTCCCCGTCCAGCACCCGCAGCGCCCGGGCCAGGGTGGCGGCGTGGATCTGTGCTTCGCCGCGCTCGTGCATCAAGGCGAGGGCGTCCCGCAGCGCGCCCGCCCGTGAGGCCAGCGCCTGTGCGGCCCGCAGCGCGCCGTAGGTGTCGCTGCCGCGGGCCGGGTTGATCCGGCCCAGTTGGTCGAGGACTTCGAGATAGCGGTCGATGAACTCGCCCTCGGCGCACGTCAGTGCGGGCAGTGGTGGCAACTCCGGTGGCCGCATCGGGCGTTCACCGCGCGCCGTGCGGCGGGAGCGATGACTTCCGGTTCTCCATGATGTGGTCCACCAGGCCGTACGCCTTGGCGCCCGGGGCGTCGAGGATCAGATCGCGCTCGATGTCGGTGGCGATCTGTTCGGCGCCGCGGCCGGTATGACGGGCCAGCAGTCTGGTGAGCATCTCGCGGACCCGCTCCAACTCCCTCGCCTCGATCTCCAGATCGGACGGCTGGCCCTGCACCGGCTCGGTGAGCTCGGGCTGCTGTACGACGACCCGCGCCCCGGGCAGTGCGTGCCGCCTGCCGGGAGCGCCCGCCGCGAGCAGTACCGACGCGCAGGAACCTGCCTGGCCGAGGCAGTAGGTCTCCACCTCGCAGGTGAGGTACTCCATCGTGTCGTAGATCGCCGACATGGCCCCGAACGAGCCGCCGGGGGAGTTGATGTAGAGGGAGATGGGCCGGTCCGGGGCGGCGTGTTCCAGATACATGAACTGGGCGACCAGATCATTGGCCGCGGTGTCGTCGACCGGGGTGCCGAGGAAGACGATGCGTTCGGCTAGCAGCTTGGAGTACGGGTCGAGGGTGCGGGTCCCGTTGGTCGTGCGCTCGGTGAACTCGGGCAGCACGTAGCGGGCGGCAGGACGGAACAGCATGAACGATGCCTCTCTTCCGGGATCTGTACGAGATTCGCGTGCGCGGGGTCTGCGCAAGCACCTGTAAAAAATGTACAGGACGTACAGAAGGTTATGGTGGGGGCGTGATCCTATTGATCCACTAAAAGTCCCAGGTCAGAGGCTGTTTTGGCTGTTCGCTGAGGGCGGATATCTCGCAATCTCTAGACGTCTTGATCATCAGGCTGCTTCGCCCTCACTGAAACCGAGTAGAGAAGTGAGGTGGCCCGAGGCGACGCGGAGGTCCTCGGGGCTCAGGTGGACGCTTAGTGGCCGGCTCCGGAAGTCCTTCGGGGGTTGACTCCGCAGCCGGTGTCATGTCTGGCGAGGTAGAGGCTGCAGGCGCAGCCCCCTGATGGCAAACGGATCGGGAGAACCCCGCCCACGTGGGTGTCCCAATGGCCGTTGACATCGGCGGCACGCTGCTGTCGGCCTGCCCACGTTCAGTACGGGTCGTTCGTCCTCCTCGGCCTCCATCGGCCGGCCTTGCCTCTGTACCCGGATGCTGTTCATATTCGAGTCGGTCGGCTGGGGTTGACCCTCGACTTGGTGGAGCGCTCAGGGTTCTGGGTGTGGAGAGCGAGATGCGCAGTATTGGTGAGATGGCCCGGGACAGTGGACTGAGCGTGAGCGCCCTGCGGTTCTACGACGGTGCCGGCGTGCTGGTCCCGACTTGGGTGGATCCTGTGAGCGGCTACCGCGGGTACGGCCCCGAGCAGCTTGAAGAGGCCCGGTTGCTGGCCCGGCTGCGCCGGGCCGGTATGCCGTTGGCGGACATTCGGCTGGTGCTGGCCGGCTGGTCCAGTGAGGACACCGACCTGGTGCGGCAGCTGCTTCAGGCGCATCTGCGTCGTCTTGAACTGGGGCTGTCCGATGCCCGCATTGAGTTCTCCGCAGTCCGAGCGCTACTCGAATGCAGGGAGAATCCCATGACTTTGCTCCGCTCCGCCAGCACCGTCCGGTTGGCTGTCTCCGCGCCTGAGTTGGCCGCGGCGTTGGACGCGGTCCGCTTCGCCGCCAGTACCGACCCGGAGCTGCCGATGCTCGGCGGTGTCCTGTTCGACATCGAGGGTGAGACGCTCCATATCGTGGCCACCGACCGGTACCGGATGGCAGTCGCACAAGCCGGTACCACCGGGCATGGCGGGCCCCGTATGCAGGTCATCGTGCCGTCCCCGCTCGCCGACGCGATGCGAGCCCTGCTGAGTGACGACGCATCCGCCCAGCTCACTGTGGACGGTGACCGCGTGGACTTGGAGGCAGGGGACCGTCAGGCGGCCGGCCAGTGTCTCGATCACGACTTCCCTGATTACCGTCGCCTCATCCGCCTGCCGGCAGGGCACCGTGCCCTCGTCGATGTCCCGGCTTTCCGGGTGGCGGTGGAATCCGGCCCGGTCCGCGTCAGCGAGGTGCGCGAGCAGGACGGTGTGTCCTGTGACCTCAGCGTGCTCAAGGTGGCGGGCGACGGCACGGTGCGTGTCTGCGAAGACGGCGACGACGGCCAGGGCAACATCGCCGTCAATCGCGAGTTCTTGCTGCATGCCCTCACCGCTGGGGCCCGGGACCAACTGATTCTGGAGGTCGGAGCCCCAACGGCGCCCCTGGCGATCCGCCGGACCGACGCCGAGGACACGTTTTCGATACTGATGCCTGTCCGCCTGGAAAACTGACTGGTCGGCTTTGGAAGTCCTTAGGGGGCGGCTCCGGAGCCGGTGCCGTGTGGCGTTGGTCAGATGTCCGGGGTGGCGAGGTAGAGGCCGCAGGCGCAGTCCAGAGCGTCCTCGGGGGTGCCGACGAAGCTGCCGGTGGGCAGGATGGTGCCCTCGTACTTGTCGGTCCTGGCGAGGCAGAGGGCGAAACCCCAAGTGCCGGCGTATCCGCCGTAGCGCAGAGTCCCCGAGGTCGCGGAGGACCTGGGGATAAACGAGACGACGCTGGCGAGCTGGGTCTCGCGGGCGAAGCGGGCCGGGAAGGCGACTGTCGAGGACAGGGACGCGTTGATCGCGTGGCTGACGGCGGAGAACGCGGCGTTGAAGAAGGAGAACAAGGAACTGGGATGGAGCGTGATGTCCTCAAACGCTGCATGGTCCTGTGGGTGAAGTAGCCGTGGCGGACCCGGCCGCTGTGGCCGGGTGATCAGCGACAACAGGACCGAGCACGGCATCTCGCACACCGTCTCGTGCCGCGCCCTGGGCGTGAGCGAGTCGTGGTTCTACAAGTGGCGTGAGAGGCGGCCCACCGCTCGTGAGCTGCGCAGGCAGCGGCTGGCCAACGAGATCACGGAGATCTTCAGCGAGTCCGGTGGCGCCTACGGATCTCCGAAGATCTTCGTCCTGCTGATCCGACGGGGTTGGCGCGTCTCGGTGAACACCGTCGCTAAGGGCAAGCTCTACCTCGCCACGGTCATCGACCTGTTCTCCCGGCGCCTGCTCGGATACGCGATGGGCGAGCGTCACGATGCCGACCTGGTCATCGCGGCACTGCACATGGCCGCGGCAGCCCGAGGCGGCGACGTCCGCGGCGTGATCTTCCGTTCGGATCGCGGGTCGGAGTACGGCTCGCGAAAGTTCACCCGCGCCTGCCGCAGGCTGGCAATCACGAGGTCTATGGGGCGAGTGGGGTCGTGCTTCGACAACGCCGTCAGCGAGGCGTTCAACAGCGCCCTCAAGGTCGAGTACGTCCACCGGCACACATTCCGCACCCGCGCCGAGGCCAGGATCCGAATCGCCACCTGGATCACCAGCTTCTACAACACCCGCCGACTACACAGCGTGTGCGACTTCAAGAGTCCGATCGACTACGAACGCGAGTACTGGGCCGGCCTCACCGTGGGGTTGGCTGCATAGGAAGGACTCCACGATCGAAGGGGATTGACAGGCCACCCCCTCATCCTGCGATGGCTCTGTCGTGTGTCCGGGTGAGACCACGCCTGCCGAATGGCCTACCGGCGTGGCTTTGAGCAGTCGCAGGCGGTCCTTGCTGCTTACCGTTACCCGGGGAACAACTCCTCCCGGTCTTGACCATTCCGGGTCGGAGGGGCGAACCGAACAAGACGTTCGAAGACGAGCGGCACCACCATCGGAGAAGGGTTCCGGGTGCCAAGGAGGTCGGCAATGGCGACGCGAGAGCCATGGGCTCGCCGGACACGAGGAAGGACGCGTCGCACGGTCGGTGCCTGTGTGCTCGCTGCGGGGTGTGTCGTCGCAAGCTGCGTGCCCTCGGCCGCGGCGAGTTCGCAAGAGGGCGCGCCCCGCCTGTGCGCGACGACGCCCTTCCCTCCGTCGGAAAGTACTCCGCCACCAATCCTGTCGGGCAGCGACGTGTGGAGTTTCGTCTCCGAGCCGGGCCTTCACCCCATGCGGGTGACCGTGACGGCGAACAAACCGGGGACGGCTCGCGGGGACATCTTTGTCGCGCCGTTCAGCGCGGACCAGATGGTCGGCCAGACCGGGGCACTGATCAACGACAACTCCGGTGATCCGGTCTGGTTCCGCCCACTGCCCTCCACGAACCTCCAGAATGCCGACTTCAAGGTCCAGACTTATTACGACGGCCGCAGAGGCTGGGGACAACCGGTGCTGACCTGGTGGCAGGGCACCCTCGCGCTCCCCCCGGCCTATACGAACCTCCCGGCCGGTGCGCCCGAACCGGGCGGGTGCTACTACATCTACGACACCCACTACCGCCTGCTCAAGACGGTCTTCGCGCATCACGGCTACTACCCGGACGAGCACGAATTCACCCTGACGCGCAGGGGCACCGCGCTGTTCATCGCCTCCAAACCCGTGCCCGTGGATCTCACGCCCTACGGAGGCCCGAAGAACGGAGCGATCGAGAACAGCGAGATCCAGGAGGTAGACCTCGCTTCGGGCAGACTCCTCTTCTCGTGGAACGCGCTGGACCACCTCGACCCCGCCGATTCCGAGGAGCCAGTCTCCAGTGCGTCGTCGTCCGACGGGGTGTGGGACGCCTTTCACATCAACTCGGTCGACGAGGGTCCTGACGGCCGGCTGCTGATCTCGGCCCGGAACATGTGGGCGGTTTACGACGTCGCCAAGAGATCCGGGAAGGTCCGCTGGCAACTCGGAGGGAAGAAAACCGACTTCACCTTCGGCCCGAACGCGGACTTCTTCTGGCAGCACGATGCCCGATTCCGGCCGGGAAACCGGATCAGCATGTTCGACGACGGCTGCTGCGACCTGCCCGACGGCGCCCCTGAACAGGTGTCGCACGGCCTGATCCTCAACCTCGACTTCCGCAGCCGGAAGGCGACCGTGGACAGGACCTACTACCACCAGCCAGCGCTGGAGTCGCCGACCCAGGGAAACACCCAGGCCCTTTCCAACGGCAACGAATTCATCGGATGGGGCCAGTCCCCGTACTACTCGGAGTACGCGGGCGCGGGGAACACCCAGGGCAACGGCTCGCAGAACCTGCTCTACGACGCGAAGCTGCCGGGCTCCAACATCTCGTACCGAGCGTTCCGGAACGAATGGATCGGCACACCGTACTACCCACCGAGTGCCGCGGCACGGTCCGACGGCGGGCACAGCGTCGTCTACGCCTCCTGGAACGGCTCGACACAGACCAGAGCATGGCGGGTACTCGCCGGGTCCGACCCCCACGCCCTGTCGGTCGTTGTCAGACACGCCCCACGGTCCGGATTCGAGACAGCCGTCACCACGAACGCCCCCGGACCGTACTTCCAGGTAAAGGCGCTGAATGCGCAGGGCAAAGTCCTTGGGACCTCCCACGTCGTGAACCTCTCCAGCCGACAGTCGACGAGGTACACCAAGAGGTAGCCGCGGCACGGCTACGGCATGGCTGATCCTCAACACAGTTGACTGCCGGGAAACGACGGAGGGGTCGGCGTCCTTCCCATCGGATGTGCGGGCTGGGAGAAGTCGGGACCCCAGCCATCGGTCCGCGCGTGGACCGCTCTCACAGACACTCCGGCACCCATCCCGGCAGCGTCGTGTGTCACCCGATAGGGTGGCTCCCAATCTCGTTGCCGATCACGGACCTGTGTTGCGGTCCAACTCCGCCACGAACAGAGCAACGTGGCTCCCATTCCCGTTGCCCAAGTGGCTCCCGTTCACCCTGTCGAAAACAGCGGGCGATCCCGCCATCGTGGCGACCGGCTGCCGTCCGCTCAATTTTGGGTGGCGGGCGCCTGTCCTGGATCACGAAGATGGTCTGCATGGGGTGTGACATACACGGCTTCATCGAATGCCGCCGCAGCTATCGCGACTACGAGAACGACTCGTACTGGCACGCCGCCATCAACCTGGATCACCTGAACGATGTGCGGGACTACGACGCCTTCGCATGCCTCTTCGGGGTCCGCAACGATTTCGGGATCCTCAACGATGAAGCCTTCGAACCGCTCGCAGCCGCCCGCGGCCTTCCACACGATGTGTCGAAACGCGTCCGTGATCTGTACGAGGACCACGAGGGGCACAGCGCAACCTCGATCAGCTGGGCAGAAGTCGAGAAGGTCGACTGGGATGAGCTGTCCTTGCAGCCGGATCCCTACGTACACGAGCATCGTCGTAACGCCGACGGCGGCTGGCAGTTTTACGAACGGCACTGAGGAAGTCGGCGAGCGGGCGGGCCGGCGGGTGTATCGCGGTCAGCTCGGTCCAAGCGGCGAGCAGGGCGTCATGCGTGCGCGCTGCTTGTTTCCGCGCACCGCCGGCACCGGCTCGCCGAACTCCCGCACGTGATGGGGCTCCTTGAATCTCCCCACCTCGTACTCAGGGTCTCCCCGGACCTGCTCACCTTGCCTCCCCATCGACGGCGCGCTGACTTGCGGTCGGATGCCGCAGCGAAGGGGCCGCCCGACAGACGGCCCGGTCCGGACGCGGCGGGACCGGGCGGGCGTCCCGCCGCAACACCGGTTCTGCTGGGTGGCCGTCACTGATGCGGGATGTCGATGCCGGCTGCGCGCAGGTTCGCCTCGACCAGCGTGTTCAATCGGGCGATGGACGGTGACTGGTCTTCCCGGTGGTGGTTGACCAGTCCGTACCGGGAGGCGGCGTCGGACTGGTTCTCAAACCCGGTCGGCATCGCCAGCAGCGCGCGGTTGGCCAGCAGCTTGTCGGCCAGCGTGTGCGCCAGCTCCTCGATCCGCGGGTCGTCCGGATCCCAGTACCTCGCATCCAAGCCGCGCTTGGTCAGCTCGACGGACTCGGGATCGTCCAGCGAATGTTCGAGCCGGGTCAGGAAGCTGTCGAAGATCTCCGGAACCAGCGCCCGTGCCAGCACCAGAGCCTCCCGTTGACCAGCCACGTAGTCGGGACTGAAGCCGAGATCGGGGAGTCGGTCCAGGACCGCGCAGGCCCGGTCGGGCAGCAGGGCCCGGTCACCATGGTCGAGACGGTGCAGCCTGTCGCGGCGCGCGGTCAGGTCCTCGATCTGTTCGGTGAGCTGACGATGGACGTCGTCCAGGGTGGCGGCGAACCGTTCGGGATCGGCGTCGAGCAGGTCACCGATCTCGGCCAGCGGCACGCCTGCCCCGGCCAGGGTCCGGACCTGGACCAGCCGGAACAGGCCGGCCGATCGGTAACGCCGGTAGCCGGAACCGTCGCGTTCCGGCTCGGCGACCAGGCCGAGCCGGTGATAGTGCCGCACGGTCTTGATCGTGACGCCGACGAACGCGGCTGCCTGACCGATGGTGAGCCCGTCTGTCATCGGTTCGGGGCACCTCCAGATCGTGGGCGGCTGCGGTCTCGCGAGCCGCGTCGGCGACGGTCGGAGTCCTTGCGCAGGATCGAGCCGCGGGCGCCGGCGACCTTCGCGCTCTCCTTGAGGCAGGGGTTGCGGACGATCACACGGGCGAGGATAGCGCGCGTCTGTTCCGGCCCATCCCCCTGCTGCCGGGGCCGGCAGCTGAGGCGACCACATACCGCACCGGGACGGTCAACGTGTCGAGGACCGGGCCGGGGGCGGCGTGGATTACATGGGCATCGATGGCGATCTCGGCGTGCCGGCCGGCGCGGACCGCGGCCAACGCCTGGTCCAGACCGGGGTGCTTGCGATCGGTGCCGGTCACCCCGTCATCTCGATACAGGTTGACCTTGACCTTGGGTCAAGGGTGCAGGCTCTTCGCATGGCCGCCCGAAGTGGCCAGGTAGCCACCAGGGCCGCCGCGAGGTCCAACACTGTGGACAAGGAGATTCATCATGGGAACGAACAACAGCGGCTTCTCCGAAGCAAGACTGCGCGACGTGCTGGCACGGCATGTCGAGTCCAAGAAGATTCCCGGACTCGTCGCCCTGGTCAGCCGCGGCGGTCGGACGCACGTCGAAGCGATCGGGACGATGCGTCATGACGGTGGCGCGCCGATGCGCCGGGACACGATCTTCCGGATGGCATCCAGCTCCAAGCCGGTCACGATGGCGGCGGCGATGGTCCTGCTCGACGAGTGCAGGCTGCGGCTGGACGAGCCGGTGGACCCATGGCTGCCCGAACTCGCCGACCGGCGGGTACTGAAGCGGCCCGACGGCCCGCTGGAGGAGACCGTGCCGGCGCGGCGGCCGATCACCGTACGGGACCTGCTGACCTCCACGTTCGGGCTCGGAGTGGATTTCGATCTGCTGGACTCCCCGATCAGGGCCGCGACGTTCGAGCGTCTCGACTACAGCGTGGCATCCGGCCCGGCGCCCGACCCGGACGAGTGGATGCGCCGCCTCAGCGAGCTGCCGCTGTCGTACCAGCCCGGAGAGCGGTGGCAGTACGACCTCAGCAACGAAGTACTCGGCGTGCTGGTCGCCAGGGTCACGGGTCGGCCGTTGGAGACGTTCCTGCGCGAACGCATCCTCGATCCGCTGGGGATGAAGGACACCGCCTTCCACGTGCCCGCCGACAAGATCGACCGGCTGCCGCCCCTCTACGGGCCCGACCCGCAGACCGGAGAGTTCCTCGTGTGGGACGAGGCCGAAGGCGGAAGGACTAGTCGGCCTCCGGCGTTCCAGGGCGCCGGCGGCGGGCTGGTCTCCACCGCCGACGACTACCACGCCTACTTCCAGATGCTACTGAACCACGGCATGCACGGCAGCGAACGAATCCTGTCCCGGCCCGCCGTCGAGCTGATGACCACCAACCGCCTCACACCCGCGCAACAAGCCGCCCGGGACACCATGTACAGGAACATCGCCCACATCACGGTCGGCCAAGGCCAGCAGGGCGGCTGGGGCTTCGGGATGGCAGCGCGCACCAGGCGCGGCGACTACGCGCCCATCGGCCAGTTCGGCTGGGACGGCGGTACCGGCACCACCGCCTACGCCGACCCGGGCAACCAACTCACCGGAATCCTGCTCACCCAGGTCGGGATGTCCACCCCGGACTCGGCGCGCCTCATCCACGACTTCTGGACCACGCTCTACCAGGCCACCGACTGACATCGCGCTCGCTGAGCTTGGCGTGGCCGGTCCACATGCGCAGACAACGGCTCGCCCAAGGTGGCGACCCCGGCATGCCAACCTGAGAGGCGCTCACTTCCGCTCCCCACTCGGTTCAGGAAGGGAGCAAGGGGGGCGACGAGCAGCCCTGGCCGATTCCAGAGATCCCCATCACCGGCGGCTTCGGCCAGGGGGCAGTTGGGGACCGAGAACGCGTCGTGTGTGAAGCGGTACACGCACCGGCGGCGGACCGTGTACGGCCACGCGTGGCGTGAAGCTACGGCTACCACCTGTACAAGGACCACGCGCAGGAGGCGGAGTCCGCCGGCCCAGGTGCCCAGGTGCCCAGGCGGGCCGCCGGGTGCCGCTGCTCGCGCCAAGGCGGAGCGCGGAGTCCAGGCCGGTCAGCCGAGGCGGTAGCAGGCTTTCTGATTCGATCCCTTGAACTGAGTACAGACCACAGTCCCCTTGGGCAGCTTCGGTCCACCGGACTGGCCACGATGCCCCCACAGTGTTTCCACCGCGACGCCGCGCGCCCGTCCGTTGTCGCCAGTCCAGGAGGAGCGCTTCCACGCGCTGGTCTTCGTTCCGTGCGCCGGTTTCTTGTACGTCCACCGGGCCCAGTAGGTATGTCCTTTCCTCCCGGAGACGGACTTCGGGGAGCATTGGCGCCGTGCCGCGCGCCGTTCGCCTGCAGAATCCGGCCAGACAGATCGCTTTACTGCCATTCACCGGCAACTCGGCCACAGCGTCACTGAGTCCGGGCTACACAAGAGGGCTGGGGTGGGCATCCGCTGCCCTCTTGTAAGGACGGTCGTGGACTGGTGGGAGGTCCGGCGGTTGCTGACGATCAATGTGGCTGTACTGCTCGCGGTCATCGTCTTCTTCCGGCTGCGCCGGCGTACGGAGGCCCGGAGCCGGTTGGACGAGAAGTTCACCGTGGTCATCGTCCTGGCGCTGGGCGTGCTTATCGCTCCGACCCCGGTGGGACGGGGAATCCTGGATTTCTTGGGCCAGCTCGCGAGCGGCGTCACGCAGTCCAGCCGGTGAGCTCTCGGGTGCGTAAGGGGCGGGCGGCGACGACCAGGCGCCCGTCGGCGCGGCGGCGTTCCCGGAGGCCGGGTAAGCGGCGGCAGCGCGCGGACGACCGGCTGATCGGTCTCCTTGTGGCCGCGGCCCTGGCCATCTCCCTGGTGGTGTTCGTCGTCAACTGGCTTCTGGCCCACTGGTGGATCCTGATCGTCATCGGCGCACTCGCGGTGCTGGCCAGCGGCGGCTGGCTCTACCAGAAGCAGCAGAGAGCGCGGTGGGAAGCGGTCCGCACACAGGGCCTGCGGTACGGGATATCCCAACTGGACGCCCTGCACCACTCCCGGTTCGAGGACGCGGTACGGGACCTGATGCGCCGTGACGGCTGCCGGGACGCCGTCCGGGTGGGTGGCGGCGGGGACCTGGGCGCTGATGTGAAGGCCACCGATCCCTACGGGCGGCGCTGGGTGATCCAGTGCAAACACCGCCGCAACGGCCTCGCCGGGTCCGCGGTGGGCAGCCCGGACCTTCAGGTCCTCAACGGCACCGCCCGCCAGGTCCACGGCGCCGACATCGCGGTGATCGTCACCAACGGCCGCGTCACGGCGCCTGCCGTCGCCTTCGCCAAGCAGCAGCGCCTCCATGTCGTCGACCGCCACACCCTCGGTGTGTGGGCGTCCGGCTCACGCCCCTTATGGGAACTGCTCCGGGCCGTCCCGCCGCCCCGCAAACCGACCTCTCTCTCCTGAAACCCCGGCTTTCGCCTCGCACCAGAACGGGAAGGCCGGCGGGCCGCTCGCCGACGCCGGAGCCGAAGGCGGCGAGCAGGATGCGGCCTCCGCTCTGTTCGCCGGGGCGATCGGCGCGTACAAGAACCCGGCGAGCCACCGGACTGTCGACTTCGAGGACCCGGTCGAGGCAGCAGAAATCATTCAGCTCGCCAACCTGCTGCTGCGGCAGGTCGACCGTGCCTCACGTCGGCGGGCCGCGGCCGCGGAGCAGAACTGACGCTGCCTGCTGTAGCCGGATTCCTCGACTGCGTCGACCTTGAGCCTGCGGACGGCCGCGCGTAGGGCTTCGCGTTGGATGAGTTGGCGGGCGGGCGGGCGGGCGGGTGCGGGACGGCGGGGCCCTCGAAGGTGGCGGCTTCCAGGGCCCGGGGGGCCAGGCGTCCGCGCGCTCTGCCGCCGGCTATCCGCCGTCCCTGATCCGGATGATGGTCTTGCCACGGGCGTGGCGGCCGGGGGCGAACGCGGCGGGTGCCTCGCCCAGCGCCCTGACCTCGCCGACGATCGGCTTGAGCCGTCCGTCCCTGAGCCGCTGGACCAGGTCCGCGAGCCGGGCACGGTCGGGCTCGACGACGAAGAAGACGGTCCGGCCGTCCCGCGGACGGACCTCGGGCGGCGAGGCGATGGTGACCAGCGTGCCCCCAGCCCGCACCAGCGGGGCCGAGCGTTCCTGGACCTCGCCGCCGATCACGTCGAGGACCAGATCGACCTCCCCGACGCCCTCCAGCCGATCGGCCTGCAGATCCACGAAGGCATCCACACCCAGCCCGACAGCAGTGTCCCGGTCGCCGGCCCGGCCCGTGCCGATCACCCGCGCACCCGCCTCACGCGCGAGCTGCACCGCGATCGACCCCACACCGCCCGCGACCCCGTGGACCAGGACGGTCTGTCCCGCGGTAAGCCGGCCGTGGTCGAACAGGGCCTGCCAGGCGGTCAGCCCCGAGATCGGCAGTGCGGCGGCCGCCGTGTGGTCGACGTCCGCCGGAAGCGGGGCCAGATTGCGAGCCTCCACCGCGGTGTACTCGGCCAGCGAGCCGTTCCGGGTCCAGTCGGCCAGCCCGAACACTCGCTGGCCCACCGAGAGACCGGTGGTGCCGTACCCGAGTTCGGCAACGACGCCCGACAGCTCGTGTCCAGGCACGCTCGGCGTCCGGTCGCGCCCGGCGCGATCCGTCCACGTTCCCGGCCAGGCGAGTTCCCCCGGGGTGAACCCAGCGGCATGCACGCGCACGATGACGTCGTTCTCGGCGAGGTGGGGGTAGGGCACCTCCGTCAGCGACATTCCCTCGACACCGGCGGCGCGGTCTCGAACGGCGACGGCCTGCATGTCAGGTCCTCTCTCCCGTGGTGATTCAGGCTTCGCCCCCTTCGAGCGATCGGAAACAGGCTGCCACGAACTCCTGCAGCCCGCCTGCTGCCGATCGAAGCTAGCCCTGGGTCAGGCCTTGGCGATATTCCTGCGCGGCATCGGCTCCGCGAGTGCTGTCTGCCATTCAGGCGCACCGAAGGCGTCCGCGAAGTACTGCGGCTCGTGCACCACATGCCCGTGGGCACATTCCATGATGCTCACTGAGTAGGTGGGCACCCCGTCGTACGTGATGACGCACTCGCTCACCCACAGATCCCCGCTGCCAACGATCCGGTGGACAGTGAAGTGCAGCGACATCGACGTCATCGAGTTCCTGCGACGAGCCGGGCTCGATGACCCGGGTCCCCTTCTCGACGACCCCTCATGGGTGGAGTGGCGCGGAGGTCGGCCACACGAGTGGGCCGCCGCGTAGAGGGCTCTCCAGGGAAGTAGTCGACGTCCGGCGAGTTCACCAAACGTCCCCTTGTCTCCCGGGTCAGGGCCCTGCGGAGCCGTCCTCGGCGATGGCTTCCGGTGCGACCAGAGGTGCGACCGGAAGCGCGACGTGAGGCGCGACCAGGAGTGCGACCAGAGCTGCGACCAGAGACACGACCTCGGGCCCTTACGGTGATCATCGTGACCGCCCGCCGCACTCTTGGCTCAGGCCCCGAGGCTCCCGCTCATAGCATCCGCGCCGCCGAGGCCGACCTTCTCGACGCACTGCCCGGCGTCCATCTCCCAGACCTCAGCGAGTTGCGAGCCCGTGGAGTGCTTGGGGCCCCCATCCCGGCCCCGCAGAGCCCACGACGCACTCTCGGAACTGGCCGCACGGACGACGCACCATCCGATTCCTCGCCGTCTTGAGTCACGACGACTGCAGGCCCCGGTTGTCGAGCAGGGCCTGACGCCGGTCAACAAGGCGGACGCGCGGACCGCTGTCGGCCATGTGGTGCGCCAGGGTCTCGCGCGCCGCGTGGCGGGCTGGGTGCCCACCCGGTTGCCCGTTCGTGTCAGCGGGACAACGGCATGCGGGCGTGGTGAGGTGGTGCAGGCGGCGGGGACGGGGCCGCTGGTGTGACGTCTTCCGGCCCATGTCGAGATGGAGAGCATCCATGCACGGCGTGCTCAAACTTGTTGCGGTGGCGGCCAGTGCGGTCTACGCGCTACAGGGTCCGGCGATGCTCCCGGCCGGCTCCGCCGCTGTGCCTCATCCCGCGCGGGCTGCCACGGACGCGCGCAGTGGGGGAGACAGCAGCCTGATCACACGCCTGCACACACCCCCCACCGGCACGTCGATCGCATCCCCCGCCCGCAACACCCTCTACGCCTGCCAAGGGGGGACCCTCACCCGACCCGACCGCCCGTGGATCGACGCGCACGGCGTGATCGACGTACTCAAGCGCCCTTTCGTGTCGGGGACCATGCACTGGCACAGCAAACTGCGGGTGACGACGACCGCTACCAAGAGGCACTTCAAGGGCAACGGACTCCCGGACCATCCCACCGGGCACTTCCCCGTCCAGAAGGGCACCCCCGCCTACAAGTACTACGCGGAGATTCCCGCGCACGGGTACCCCAACGCCGCCGCGATCCCCATCAAGCCGTGGAACCTCGACGTCACCGTTCCGCGCAATCCGTCCGTCGCGGCGAAGCCCACGTGCATCGACCAGCTGACGACCGGGATGGCTCTGGCCGGCGGCACCTTCCACCTGGAGGTGGCCACCGATGCCGAGGACCGCCCGGTCGACCCCAATGCGGCCCTGCCTCTCGACCGCTGCTGGGGCCATCCGTACGAGACGCAGTACCACTACCACGGCCCCTCGCAGACCTGCTTCGGCAAGGCTTCAAGGGGGCCCGCGAACGCCCGTACCCGGCACTCACCGCTCGTGGGATACGCCATCGACGGCTTCGGGATCTACGGGCCGCGCGGCGAGGACGGAAAGATCGTCAGGAACAGGGATCTGGACGTCTGCCACGGTCACACACACGCGATCACGTGGGACGGCAAGAAGGTCGTCATGTACCACTACCACCTCAACGGAGAGTATCCGTACTCCATCGGATGCTTCCGGGGGAAGCCGGTGACGGTCCCCGGGTCCGGGCACGGCTGGTGCCACCAGTGGAAACCGACTCCGACCGCGGCCGGATCCGGCGTGGAAAGCCCCGGCAGACGGAGACGTCACTGACCCACGGAAGCTTTCGTCGTCGAGGGCACTGAACGAAGCCAGGGCGGTCGTGCTCCGCAGCTTGCCCGCATGCAGGCAGTCGCGATCCTGCGTGAGGCAGAGCCAGCAGCGTGGCCGTCGCCACCGGATAGAGTCCCTGCGACGGTAGCGGGAGATACGGGAGTTCTCTGTGGCCGAGTTGGTGGCGCGCGAGGAAGTTCGGGTGTCCGTGGAGTTCCATGCGTTCGCCCTTCAGGAAGAGGACGACATGGAGGTCCCCGCTCCCTTCCCCGAGGAGCGGGCAGAGGATCCAGGGGCGGATTTCCTGATCGCCTACGCCATGCGTCTCGACTTCGAGAGCGCCGGGCACACCCACGAGGCAGCTCTGACAGCCGAGGCGTGGAGCAGCGAGCCGTCTGTGACCGGTGACGAACCTTGGGAAGCCCAGGGCGAAGCAGAGATTTTTTCGATTACCGGGAACCTGTCGGTTGAGACGATGTCCGGGGTCGGCGAAGGCCGGGTGGAGCTCGGGCGACCCGGCACGCTGTGGAAGGTCCGCGCCTACTGTTCGGGCCGGGCCGAGGCAGCCCGGCTTGCGGCGGTGGACGTGCCCGTCGGGGTGGAGCGGTACCTGGTGCAGTTCTGGCCAGCCAGCACCCGAGAACCCGTGGGCAAAGCGCCGGGCTCTGCCCACAGGGCGCGTCAGGCGTGGAGGCGTCACCCCGGCGCAGGCCTTGCCGACAGAGGCTGATTTGCGGGCAGCAGTGGGACTTCCAGGATCTGTCGAAGGAGCTCGGTGACGAGAACCGCGTCTCGTTCGTCTACGCCTGCAGGCACGACGTGAAGCTGGCACAGCTGAAGCCGGGCGGGATCATCGTCGAGGTGGGCTGAGGCCGTAGCCTGAAGGTGCGGGCGCGGGGGTGCCGCTGGAGGCCTGCGGTGCGCATCCGCGATGTTGTGATCGACGTCTGGTCGTGGCTCAACTACAAGCCGGTCATGGCGACCCCGCGCAGGCCGGGTGGACCGCTCGCCGAGCTGGCCGCTACGTGGGTGCCGGATGAGGATCTGCGGCGCCTGTCCGCGTACAAGCTCCTCGCCGGATACGACCAGGGGCAGGCCGGGCAGCTCGCCGCCGCCTCCGCTGGAGACGACACCGCCCTGGAGCGGCGGGAGTTGGGCGACGCCTCGAAGCTCATCGACACGGTGCTCGGCTACCTCCTCGGTGCGGAGCAGACCATCATCGTCCCGGGCGAGGAGCACGCCGACGATGACAAGCCCGCCGGCCGGCGCAGCGGAGGCGGCCGATGAGCAGGAGCGGCTGAGGCTGTGGGCGGAGAAGGAGATCCTGGAGCTGCGCATGCAGCAGACGGAACGCTCCGCCGTACGGTGCGGTGACGCCGTCTACACCCTGGCCTGGGAGCCATCCAAGGGACGTGCCCTGCTGATGAGTTACGACCCGGGGTTCTACTTCCCGGAGTGGCCCGAGGACGGGGAGATGGACGCCGCCGAGTACCCGCGGCGCGTGCACTTCGCATGGGAGCTGCCCGAGGACCAGGAGAAGGGCCTGAAAGCTCGCGTACGGAGGATCACCTACGAGCTGGGCCCGATCGGCGCAGCCACGAAGCCGGGCGCGACGCAGGACGGCATCCCCCGCCACGAATGGATCTACGGCACCGACGGGGATCCCGTCTTGATCGTCGGAGACAAGGTCAACGCCGACCCCGGAACGATCAGCCGCACCTACCCGTGGGCGCCCGGAAAACCGTCTGGGATCACCTGCTACCTCACCGACGCGGAATGGCTCCTCGACGATCTCAAGGGCGGCCACACCATCTACACCCTTCCCGAGGACAAGGCCGCGTTCCGGGTCCGCTCCGACGGCGAAGTGCTCGAACACCTCGACCTGATGCTCGACTTCATCCCCGTCGTCCACATCACCAACAGCATCCCCGAGCCCGGCGAGCACTGGGGGCGCTCCGCCCTCGCCCCCGTCCTCCAGGCCCTCGACGAGCTGTCCGCGACCGACACCGACGCCGCGGCCGCCGCAGCGACCACCGGCGCCCCCGTCGTGTCCGTCTCCGGGGCCCGCATCGGCGTGGACCGTACGACCGGCCAGCCGAAGCCGCTCGCCCTCGCCCCCGGCAGCGTCTTCCAACTCGCCGACGGCGGGCGCATGGACGTCCTGAACACCGCCCCGCAGCTCGCCGAGCCCCGCTCCCGTACGGACCACCTGATCGACCGGGTGGCCGTGAACTCCCGCATCACCTCCGGGGTTGGGCACCCTCGACCCGACCGCCCTGCCATCCGGGTATGCCCTGCAGCTCGCCCTCGGCCCCCTCGACTCCCTCGTCGCCTCCATGCGCCTCGCCCGCGCCCATACGTACGCGCTGCTCCTGCACATGGCCGCACGCCTCCACCAGGCCGGCCAGGGGTGGCCCGCCGGGGAAACCCCCAGGGCGCGGATCATGTTCGGCCCCCACACACCCACCGACCGGGCCGCGATCCTCGACGAAGTAGTCAAGGCGTACGGGGCCGGAATCATGTCCCTGGAGACCGGGGTGCGGATGCTCATGGACGCCGGATACCCCGTCGAGGACGCACCGGAGGAGATCGACCGTATCCAGTCCCGTGCGTTCGCGGCCGCGGGTCTCCTCGCCGATGCGACTGGAGATAACGCGGCGGTCCGCGAGTACCTCGGCCTTCCGGAAGCTGACCCTGAGATGGGTCCTGCACCGCTCATAGCCCCCAACGATGAGGGGGCGGACCGCCAGGGGCGGGGAGGCGAACGAGGCCCAGGCGGGAAGGGCGATGAGTGATGTGCGCGAGGGCTTACACCGCCCACACGGCGCAGGCCGTTCAATCCCTGGTCCCGTGTTCTGCCGACAAGGGAACCATCCCCTGTCATGCCCGCGTACATCCGCGCGGTGCCGGATGAGATGAGGGTGGCCTTGAATGTGCCACCCGCCGGGGAAGGCCACCTTGTAGCGTGGCCGAATGGCTTTTCAATCACACGATGAAGCTGAAGCCGAGCGCGTCGCAGTGGCTTGGCGAGCTGTGACCGACTGGCTTGCCGAGCACGCCCCCATCTCGTACGCCTCGCTGCTGCCCCCCGCGCCGGAGACTGAGATAGCGAACGCGGACGCGGCGCTGAGGCAGCACCTCGGGTTCGCCCTGCCGTCGGAGCTGGCCGCGCTGTGGCGGCTGTGTGGCGGTGTGGAGCACCAGTACATCGAGGCCAATGAGGAAGAGGGCGAGGTCGGCTCGGGGGCGTTCTTGCCTGGCGGGATCCTGCTCGGCCCGGCGGATGCGCTCAGCCCGCGGTTGCCCGAGATCGGCCGCAGCGACGGGTGGGGCGCCGCGGTGGTTCCGTGGCTGACCGGCGACGAAACAGGCCCCGAGTCCGGGCACTACGTGGGCGCGGGCGGTGTCGGCTACTGGTCGCTGCCGGACAACCTGGCCTGCGACAAGCCCGACTATCCGTCGATCGCCGCCTATCTCGAAACTGTGCACCGCACGCTCACCGAAGGGCCGGCGGATGCCATGGGGCCAGATGTGCCCGGCCTGGTGTGGGGCTCCCTGGTCTGGGATGACCCCGGCAGCCCGCTCCTGGACGATGCGCTGGAGCACTGGCGTCCTGTCCACTGACCACGCCCCGCCCGGGGGCCCGCCTGGCTGACGGACCTCCGGGCAGACGTGCAGTGGCTACGGCTTCTTCATCTCGCAGATGAGGTTCACCGCACCGGTGTTGCAGTCCTTGAACCACGGCCGACCGGGATCGACGGCGATAGCGAGGCAATGTCAGTTGTCGGGTGGCGGCGGTATGAGACATCACGGATACCCTTGTGATTGGCGCGGGGGCGTCTCGGCTTGGAGGACATCGTGTCTCGCCCACTGCCCCACCCGCGCACCGTGCTCGGCTACCGCAAGGACGGCCAGCCCATTCACCCCGTCCTCGGCGCGTCCGAGGGCGACCCCTCCAACGACCCGTCCCAGCAGGGCGGTCCGATGGTGGACCAGGACACCCTGTCGCGGCTCCTGGCACGCGAGAAGCAGCAGGGCGAGCGAACTGGGATGGGTGCGTATCCAATGAGGGCGCTGGTTGGTTGATCAGGCTGCGAGTCTGAGGGTGTTGCGGTATCGGGCCTGGTGGTTGTGGGTGAACTCCTGTTGTTCGTGCCAGGCCCAGTAGGTGTCGAAGTCGCCGTTGGCGCGCAGGGCGCGAAGTTTCAGTACGGCTTCGGCTCCGGCCAGGCCCCAGCGGGCCCCGGTGATGTCGAGACGGTCTTTCACCAGGTGGCGGCATGCTCCCTCGATGATGCCCGTCGCGATCGGCCAGCCGGCCGCGAGGGCGGTGTCGTAGCGGAGGTATTCGGCCTTGTTGGTGAGGTAGGGCCTTGACCCCGAATCACTCTCCGTGGCTGAGCGTCACTCCGATTGCAGAGAGTTACTTTCCGCTTCGCGGCAGCTTCGGGAGAACAGGGCACACGCGGCGACGGCGGCGGGCGCGGGCCGCGCTGCTTGTGGGACCAGACCGAGGCTGTGCGCGCGGTATGTCGGTCTCGGTGAGCCGCCCGCCGACGCCTTCTGGCCGGCCGGGAGACCTCACGGCCAGGACGTCTGGCTGCACCAGCCCGATCGCGTCATGTGAGGCGTCGATCCCCGCTGAGACCCGCCAGGATTCAGGGCAACCAGAAAACTCTTCGTCTCACCTCGTCTCACACATCTCTCACAAACGAGAGCGCACGGGAGCACACGAGAGCCTCTGACCTGGATAATCGCTGTCGCCACGGACCACGGCGGACCAGGTGGACATTACATAGGCTAGGGAGCATGGCCTACGAGATTCCGGTGACGCAAGCCCGAGCTGAGCTCGCCGAACTGATCAACCGCGTCGTCTACGGCGGCGAGCGAGTGGTCGTGACACGGCACGGCAAGCCGCTCGTGGCGCTCGTTTCGGCCGCTGACCTGGAGCGACTCGAAAACGGTGAGGCGGCGGCCGAGGAGCAGGTGATCAGCTCGGTCTCCTCGATCGGCTCCTCCGTGTCCGCTCCCGGCGAACGGCGGCGCTTCGGTATCGCGGCGGAACACCGGGGGCATCCCGAGCCGGGCGCCTGAGCACCGCGCCGACGGTCCATATCGCGGAAGCGCCGCACGCCCCCGGCCGTCGCGGGCTTCGGGGGTACCGCGGCATGTCTGGACGGGCGTCAGGCCGCCAGGGGCGGCTCCGGGGCGCCGGGTGCGGGTGCGGCCGGAGGCCGGGCCCGGCGTCGGCCGCCGATGAGCACCGCCGGCAGTCCCGGCGCCGCCCACAGCGTGAGCAGCGCGGCGCCCGCCCCGTTGCCCTCGAAGAAGGTGACCGACCGCGGCAGTGAGCCGCCCGCGCAGGTCTTCTTCGCGCAGATGGCGCTCTCCGCGGTGACGCCGAACACGAAGTGCTGGAGAACGGCCTGCGCGGCCTGATGTCCATGGATCTGCAAAAGATCAGTTAACGCGCCGGAAAAACTTCGGCTCTAACGTGCAATACCTTGCCGCGAGAGACCGGTTCGACGTTCAACAGTCTGTTGAACGCGGCTAGTGTCTCGCTGCGCCCAGGGCCGGTACTGGGCACAGGACTGTGAGGTGGAAGCATGCGACTGACCCCGCACGAGCAGGAACGCCTGCTCATCCATGTTGCTGCCGAGGTGGCGCAGAAGCGTCGGGCGCGCGGACTGCGGCTCAACCACCCCGAGGCGGTCGCGCTGATCACCGTCCATCTGCTGGAGGGCGCCCGCGACGGCCGTACGGTCTCCGAACTGATGGCGTCGGGCCGGAAGGTGCTCTCCCGCCAGGACGTCATGGACGGCGTGCCCGAGATGATCCACGACGTCCAGGTCGAGGCCACCTTTCCGGACGGCACGAAACTCGTCACCGTCCACGAGCCGATCGTCTGACGGGCGGTGCCACCGATGATTCCCGGAGAGATCCTTTACGGGGACGGGCCCGTGCCGTTCAACGAGGGCCGTCCCGTCACCCGCCTCACGGTGCTCAACGCCGCCGACCGGCCCGTCCAGGTCGGTTCGCACTACCACTTCGCCGAGGCCAACCCGGGCCTGGAATTCGACCGTCCGGCCGCCCGGGGACTCCGGCTGAACATCGCCGCCGGGACCGCCGTGCGCTTCGAACCCGGCGTACCCGTCGACATCGAACTCGTCCCCCTCGCCGGACGGCGTATCGTCCCCGGCCTGCGCGGCGAAACCGGAGGTGCCCTCGATGGCTGAACTCGACCGCGCGGTCCACGCCGACCTGTTCGGCCCCACGACCGGCGACCGCATCCGGCTCGCCGACACCGATCTGCTCGTCGAGATCGAGGAGGACCGCTCGGGCGGCCCCGGACTCGCGGGCGACGAGGCGGTGTTCGGCGGCGGCAAGGTGATCCGCGAGTCGATGGGCCAGGCCCGCACCACCCGCGCCGAGGGCGCCCCGGACACGGTCGTCACCGGCGCCGTGATCATCGACCACTGGGGCATCGTCAAGGCGGACATCGGCATCCGCGACGGCCGGATCACCGGAATCGGCAAGGCCGGCAACCCGGACACCATGGACGGCGTCCACCCCGACCTGGTCATCGGCCCCGAGACCGAAATCATCGCGGGCAACGGCAAGTTCCTCACCGCCGGAGCCATCGACGCCCATGTCCACTTCATCTCGCCGACCCTGGTCGACCAGGCGCTCTCCGCCGGGATCACCACCCTGGTCGGCGGTGGCACCGGACCGGCCGAGGGCACCAAGGCCACCACCATCACCCCGGGCCCGTGGCACCTTGCCCGGATGTTCGAGGCGCTGGAGGCGTACCCCGTCAACATCGGTCTGCTCGGCAAGGGCAACACCATGTCGCGCGAGGCCATGCACTCCCAACTGCGCGCCGGCGCACTCGGATTCAAGATCCATGAGGACTGGGGCGCCACCCCCGCCGTCATCGACGCCTGCCTGAGCGTCTGCGAGGAGACGGGCGCCCAGCTCGCCATCCACACCGACACCCTCAACGAGGCGGGTTTCGTCGCCGACACCCTGGCCGCCATCGCCGGGCGCTCCATCCACGCGTATCACACCGAGGGCGCGGGCGGCGGGCACGCCCCGGACATCATCGGCGTCGTCTCGCAGCCGTACGTCCTGCCCAGCTCGACCAACCCGACCCGGCCGCACACCGTCAACACCATCGAGGAACACCTCGACATGCTGATGGTCTGTCACCACCTCAACCCGGCCGTGCCGGAGGATCTCGCCTTCGCGGAATCGCGGATCCGGCCGTCCACCATCGCGGCCGAGGACATCCTCCACGACCTCGGGGCCATCTCGATCATCTCGTCCGACTCCCAGGCGATGGGCCGCATCGGCGAAGTCGTCCTGCGCACCTGGCAGACCGCCCATGTGATGAAGCGGCGCCGCGGAGCACTCCCCGGCGACGGGCGGGCCGACAACCACCGGGTACGTCGCTATGTCGCCAAATACACCATCAACCCGGCGCTCGCCCAGGGCCTCGACCGGGAGATCGGGTCGGTGGAGACGGGCAAGCTCGCCGATCTGGTGCTGTGGGAACCGGCGTTCTTCGGCGTCAAGCCGCAGACCGTCATCAAGGGCGGCCAGATCGCGTACGCGCAGATGGGCGACGCCAACGCCTCCATCCCCACCCCGCAGCCGGTACTGCCCCGCCCGATGTTCGGCGCTGTGGGCCGTTCCCCCGCGGCCAACTCCTTCAACTTCGTGGCGTACGCGGCCATCGAGGACGATCTGCCCGAGCGCCTCGGCCTCGGGAAGCGGTTCGTGCCGATCACCAGCACGCGCGGCGTCACCAAGGCCGACATGCGGGAGAACGACGCGACTCCGCAGGTCCACGTCGACCCCGACAGCTTCGCCGTGACCATCGACGGAGAACCGGTCGAACCGGCACCGGCCGCCGAACTTCCCATGGCCCAGCGCTACTTCCTCTTCTGATGCGGACCGTCCGATGAGCCGCGCAGCGCTGCTCGTCCTCGCCGACGGCCGGTTCCCAGCCGGTGGCCACGCCCACTCCGGCGGCGCCGAACCAGCCGTGAAGGAGGGACGTATCCGTAACGCCGAGGACCTCGCCGAGTTCTGCCGGGGCCGCCTGCACACCACCGGACTCACGGCCGCCGCACTCGCCGCGGCGGCCGCCCACGGCCACGACCCGCTCGCACTGGACGAGGCCGCCGATGCCCGCACCCCGTCGCCCGCGCTGCGGGCCGTCGCGCGCAAGCTCGGCCGGCAGCTGATCCGGGCGGCCCGCGCCACCTGGCCCAGCCCCGAACTCGCCGCGCTCGCACGGGCCCGGCCGCGCGGCGCCCACCAGCCCGTCGTGCTCGGCCTCACCGCCCGCGCCGCCGGACTCGGGCCCGAGGACGCCGCGCACTGCGTCGCCTACGAGACCGTCAGCGCACCGGCCACCGCCGTGGTCCGCCTGCTCTCCCTCGACCCCTTCGAGGCCACCGCCGTCCTCGCCCGTCTCGCACCCGAACTCGACCGGATCGCCGAGCGGGCCGCCGCCGCGGCGCACGGAACCATCGACGCGCTGCCCGCCGCCTCCGCCCCTCTCCTCGACATCGCCGCCGAGGCGCACGCGGCCTGGCCGGTCCGCCTGTTCGCCTCGTAGAACTGCAAGAACCAGGAGCCGAACCCCATGCACCTCGACCACACCCAGCACGGCCCCGCCGCCGTGAGCGCCGATGCCGCCCGCCCCGACGGCACCCGCCGCGCCCTGCGCATCGGACTCGGCGGACCGGTCGGCTCAGGCAAGACCGCGACCGTCGCCGCCCTCTGCCGGGCCCTGCGCGACCAGCTCTCCATCGCCGTGGTCACCAATGACATCTACACCCGCGAGGACGCCGCCTTCCTGCTGCGCCATGCCGTCCTGCCGCCCGAGCGCATCCAGGCCGTGGAGACCGGAGCCTGCCCGCACACGGCGATCCGGGACGACATCTCCGCGAACCTGGAAGCCGTCGAGGACCTGGAGGACACCGTCGGACCGCTCGATCTGATCCTGGTCGAATCCGGCGGCGACAACCTCACCGCCACCTTCTCCAAGGGGCTGGTCGACGCCCAGATCTTCGTCATCGATGTCGCGGGCGGCGACGACATCCCGCGCAAGGGCGGACCCGGCGTCACCACCTCCGACCTGCTCGTCATCAACAAGACCGACCTCGCCCCGTACGTCGGCTCCGATCTCGGCCGGATGGCCCGGGACGCCGCACAGCAGCGCGGGCCGCTCCCCGTGGCCTTCACCTCACTCACCTCCGAGGAGGGCGTGGGGCCCGTCGCCGACTGGGTGCGGGGGCGGCTCGCCGCCTGGACCGCATGAGCGTCCAGGCCACCGCCCGGGTCACCGCGGTCCTCGACAGCCGGGGCGTCACCTCGCTTCCCGTGCTGGAGAGCGACGGACCGCTCGCCCTGCGCCGGACCCGGGCCGTGAACGGCCGGTACACCCGGGTCACCGTCGTCGGCGCCATGAGCGCGCCGCTCGGCGGCGACCGGCTCGCCATCGAGGCGCGGGCCGAGGAAGGCGCCCGGCTCACCGTCGACTCGGCGGCGGCGACCGTCGCACTGCCCGGACCGGGAACGGCCGCCGAACCCGCCACGTACGCCATCGAGTTGAGCGTGGGGGAGCGGGCCGAGCTCGGCTGGCTGCCGGAGCAGCTCGTCTCGGCGCACGGCAGCCTCCTGCACATGACCACACGGGCCGAACTCGCCCCCACCGCACGCCTGGTGCTGCGCGAGGAGCAGATCCTCGGCCGCCACGGCGAGAGCACCGGCACCCTCACCAGCCGCCTCACTGTGCGCCGCGCCGGCCGTCCGCTGATCGACCAGCAGATGGCGTACGGACCGGCAGCACCCGGGGGCTGGGACGGTGCGGCCGTCCTGGGCGGCCACCGGGCCGTCGGCCAACTCCTCGTCGTGGACCCATCGTTCGACGAAGGGCGTCCCGAAGCGCGACTGCTGGGCCCGACCGCCGTCCTCACGCCGCTCGTCGGCCCGGCCGTGCTGGTGACAGCGGTTGCCCCCGACGCGCGCCTGCTGCGCAGGGTCCTGGACGACGCGCTGAGCGACGTAATCGACACTCCGGCGGGCTGAATACCGCTCAGCGGGACACGGCTGTCCGGTTATCGATTCGGTAAAGAAGTGGGTGGGTGATCTGTTCTCAGGAACCTCACAACGACAGGATCCGCGGGAGGTCCCGATCGAACCGCGCCGCCACCGGCGGCGCTTCAGACATGGGGGAGGTTCCACTTGAGACGCACAGCAGTGCTCGGCTCAGCCGGCGCTCTGATCGCGGGCACGCTCATAGCGGGCGCCGTGACCGCACCGGCGGCCACCGCCGAAGGCCACCACAACGGCTCCGAGGCACGCGGCGTTCAGATCGCCGCCGCACGGGCAGCCGAATCCGGCATCGACTGGAAGGACTGTCCGGCCGACTGGGCCCTGGCCAAGCCGATCCAGTGCGGCTGGGTGACCGTGCCGCTCGACTACGCCAGGCCCGACGGCAAGCAGATCAAGCTCGCCGTCGACCGGCACGTCAGCACCGGCACGAAGGACGAGCGACAGGGGGCCCTGCTCTACAACCCGGGCGGACCCGGCGGTTCGGGGCTGCGGTTCCCGACCCGGATCACCAACAAGAACCCGCTCTGGACGAACACGGCCAAGGCCTACGACTTCGTGGGCTTCGACCCGCGGGGCGTCGGCCACTCCGCGCCGATCTCCTGTATCGACCCCCAGGAATTCGTCAAGGCACCCAAGGCCGACCCCGTACCCGACTCCGAGGCCGACAAGCGCGCCCAGCGCAAGCTCGCCGCCGAGTACGCGGACGGCTGCGCCGAACGCAGCGGCGAGATGCTGCCGCACATGACCACGCCGAACACCGCACGCGACCTGGACGTCATCCGCGCCGCCCTCGGTGAGAAGAAGCTCAACTACCTGGGCGTCTCCTACGGCACCTATCTGGGCGCGGTCTACGGCACCCTCTTCCCGGACCACATCCGCCGCATGGTCGTCGACAGTGTCGTCGACCCGGCGAAGGACAACATCTGGTACCAGGCCAACCTCAACCAGGACATCGCCTTCCAGGGACGCTGGAACGACTGGAAGAAGTGGGTCGCCGAGAACGACTCCGCCTTCCACATCGGCAACACGCCCGAGAAGGTCGAGCAGGCGTGGCTGAAGCTGCGCGCCGCCGCCAAGAAGAATCCGATCGGCGGTGTCGTCGGCCCCGCCGAGCTCATCGGCTTCTTCCAGAGCGCGCCGTACTACGACTCCACCTGGGCGCCCATCGCACGGACCTGGAGCGACTACCTGGGCGGCGACACTCAGGCTCTGGTCGACGCCGCGGCCCCGGACATGTCGGACACCGCGGGGAACATCTCCTCGGAGAACGGCAACGCCGTGTACACGGCCGTCGAGTGCGCGGACGCCAAGTGGCCCACCAGCTGGCAGAGGTGGGACCGCGACAACACCCGGCTGCACAAGGACTACCCGTTCATGACCTGGGCCAACGCCTGGATGAACCTGCCCTGTGCGACCTGGTCGGCCAAGCAGCAGACCCCGGTGAACGTGAAGACCGGCAAGGGCCTGCCGCCCGTGCTGATCGTGCAGTCCACGCGTGATGCCGCCACCCCGTACCAGGGCGCCGTCGAACTGCACAAGCGCTTCAAGGGCTCGCGCCTCATCACCGAGCGGGACGCCGGTTCGCACGGTGTCACCGGCCTGGTCAATCCCTGCATCAACGAGCGGGTGGAGACCTATCTGCTCACCGGAGGGACCGACCGCAGCGACGTGACGTGCGCCCCGCACGCCACACCGAAGCCGTAACGGTCACACCCAGCGGTCACAAGTAGCGGGAACGGGCGGCCCCGGAACCACCGGCCGCCCGTTCTCGCGTTACCGGCTCCGCCTCATGCCTTCCGGTCGTAGGCCTCCAGCCAGGCATCCTCCGCCGCGTAGTCGAAGAGCTTCTTCCCGTACGACCGCAGCATGGCGGGATATGCCTCCGTCCAGTCCTTGGCCGCCAGTTGCGCGGCGATCCACTCGACCGTCTCCGGAAGCGACTCCGCGTAACCTGTCACCGGCCGGTACCCGAGTTCCCGCTCGGCGGCCGTCATGTCGTACACGATGGGATGGGGGCAGCTCCACGGCGTCCCTCCGACGCCGTCCTCCCCGGGAGCGCCCGCCATCAGCGCGGTCTCGGTGCTCCGGCCGAGCACCGCGTCGACGGCCGCGCCGATCTCCGCGACCGTCGGCGCCTGCGGATCCCCGGCATTGAGCACCCGCGAACCCGGCCGCCCGGCGGCGAGCCGGATCAGCTCGGCCAGGTTGGAGGAATGAACGGGGTGAAAACGGGACCTGCCACCGTACGAGAGCACCCGTCGCTCCCGGCCGTCCAGGAGCCTCTTCACGAAGTACAGCTCGCGCGGGGAGCGGCAGTACGTCCCGTGAATCGCCCCCGCGCGCAACAGCGTCACCGGCAGCGCGTCCCCCGCCGCCAGCAGATCCTGCTCGAGCTGGATCTTCCGCGTCCCGTAGCTGGCATCGCCGGCCGGAACGGTGCGCCGGGTCTCCGGGATCGGCACGGGGTACCGGGGAAATCCATCGGGCTCGTCCTGCGTATCGAAGCTGCGCCCCCGATCGTCCTCGTACACCGCACCACTGGAGATGACCACCGCCGAACCGATCCGGTCCGCGAGACCGGTCAGCTGCCGGGCCTGGTCCGCGCCGTACGCCACCATGTCGACCAGTACGTCACAACCGTCGCCCAGCGCGGCCGCGAGCGCCCCGTCCTCGTCCCGGTCGAGAGCTGTCGTGCGCACCGTGTCGTCCCACCGCGCGTCCCGGCCGCCGCCGCGGGAAGCGGCCGTCACCTCCCAGCCGTCCTCGACGAGCACCCGCACGGCCGCTCGCCCGATCTGTCCCGTCGCTCCCAGGACCCATGCGTTTCCCTTGGTCATGAGAGGCACGCTAGGCCGGGACCGCGGCCCGGACCAGCGGAGTTCACCCTGCGCGGATCCGCCGTCAGCGTCGCAGTTTCGGGAACTTCTTCGACCGCCCGGTCTGCCTGGTCTGCTCAGCCTGCGCGGCCTTCACCTTGGCCGCGTACTCGTCGACGTACTCCTGGCCGGAGAGCGTGAGGATCGCGTACATGATCTCGTCGGTGACGGCCCGGATCGCCGCCTTCTGGTTCTCCAGACCGGCATAGCGGGAGAAGTCCAGCGGCTCACCGAAGCGGATGGTGACCCGCTTGATGCGCGGAACGACCTGCCCCGGCGGCTGGATCTCGAACGTGCCGACCATCGCGCACGGCACCACCGGCACCTGCGCCCTGATCGCCATCACGGCCACGCCGACCTTGCCCTTGTAGAGCCGGCCGTCGTGCGAACGGGTGCCCTCCGGATAGATCCCCAGCAGCTCACCCCTGCTCAGCACCCCGAGCCCTTCGCGGATCGCCGCCTGCCCCGCGTCCTTGCCGGACCGGTCCACCGGAATCTGACCGATGCTGTGGAAGAAGGCCGCAGTCAGCCGCCCCTTCACTCCCGGCCCGGTGAAGTACTCCGCCTTGGCGAGAAACGTGATGCGCCGTTTGAGGATCGCGGGCATCAGGAAGTGGTCGGAGAACGACAGATGGTTACCGGCGACGATGGCCGCGCCGTGCTCCGGGATGTGTTCCAGACCCTCGATCCTGGGACGGAAGAACAGCCGGAGAAGCGGCCCGATAATGACGTATTTGAGCACGTAGTAGAACACGGGGCGGCTCCCAGCTCAGTCGGATCGGTTCCAGGGCTGCATTCTGCGAGGTCAGCGCACATCTCAGGGGAGGACAGCCTAGGTGCAGCCGTCGTCTTGTGTATCCGTCTTCGGGCGGGTCAATGCTGACCCTGCGCCGCCTTTGGTGACAAGGCGTCAGGCCGGGTTCTCCGTGCCGCGGCCGGTGTGGGCGTGGTGGTCCGCCGGCGTCTCGATGTGCTGTCGACGTCCGGAGAGTTCAGTGCACTGGCAATCCACGTACAGTGCCTGCCGCTGTCAGTGGCAGTTGCCATGATGGGCTCGAAGAAGGAGGCCGGGCTTGTGAGCGCGGGAGGCTGTGAAGCCGGTGACGATCACGGGGTCACGTGCGTCGTTGTCCAGGCTGCGGAATCGAAGGTCCGCGAGGGCGCCGAGACCGGCGGCGCGCAGGTGGGCCAGGACGTGGTCGTGGCGGGCGGCAGTAATTCGTGGGTACGGCCGGGCCGGGCGGCGGATATCCGGATCAGGCGGCCTCTCTCGTCGGTCAGGGCGAGGAAGTGCAGGCCGTGACTGCGTGTTTACCGGAGTAGTTCCGTCGGTCGGCCCTTCCGGCGCGGCGCTGGGCGGGGATGAGGGTGCCGTCGATCAGGACCACCTCCCCGCCCCGCCTGGCGACTTTCTTCAGGGCGCGGTCCAGGCGCGGGGCCTGCGCGGCGAGCAGGGCGATCAACTCGTCGCGCCAACGGCGGACGGAGGACTCGGACACGTTGTTCCCGCCGGCCATGTCGGCCAGACGCTGGTGGTGACGCAGCACGGCCAGGACGATCACCGCGATCCTCCCGGGAGGCAGGATCCGCCAGCTGGACCGTATCGCGTTCAGATGGCGTCGTAGCAGGTCGGCGAGGGTGGTTGACGGTGTGTGTGGACAGCGGCAGACGGCACTGGTGGATAAGCGGGCAGGTGTCCTCGGCGCGTTCTTTGGTTCTCAGCCGCCCCTGATCAGGAGGCTGGCTAAGACCGACCGGCAATTGGGGGGCGGCGTCGCGGGGTTGGGCACGCACTCGCCCAAGGCATTGAGGGCCAGGGGGGACCCCCTCCCGCGTTGTCGTCAATCACCATGTTCCCCGAGCTCTCGGCTTCGCTCGAGCAGGGGAGGCCCCATCCGCCATGCCTCGATCCTCCGCCTTGCAGCTGCACGCACCCGGCCCCGCTCCTTCTTCCACCCTCCAATTGCCGGTCGGTCCAAACCTGCTCAGTTGATCTCCCCGCCCTTCGAAAGCGTCGACGCCGGCAGCGGGTCATGACAGGAGATCGAAGGTTGCTCCCCTTCCCGTTGCCTCGGCCTGCTGGAAGGCCAGCCAGCTCAAGGCCAGGTCTTGCCAGGGCAGGCCGACCGGGGCGTAGACAGTGATCTCCCGGCTGTGGGAGCGGGCGGGGGCGTCACCGCGGATGACCTCTCCAAGGGATGCGGCAGCTGTAGAGGAGGGCAATCCGGCGTTGGCGAGGGCGCCGTGCGTTGCGACGAGTGCGGCGTCGTCGACGATCAGCCGCGCGCGGATGAGGACTTCGGGGGCGACTTCCTGCTTCCCGGGTTCGTCGGCGCCGAGCGCGGTAAGGTGCTGCCCAGGCAGCAGATCCTCCAGATGCAGCAGGGGTTCGCGCGACCAGGTGGCCAGTACCACCGCGTCTGCCTCGGCGGCGACTTCCGCCGGCGTGGACGCCACGGTGCCGCCGTGCCGCCGCGCGAAGGCAGCCGCCCGCTGCGCGTCGGTGTCGTGAACGACGAGACGGTCCCATGATCGCAGCGTGCGAAGTCCACGGACGGTGAGTTCGGCCTGGGCTCCGGCTCCGATCACGCCGACCGTGTGGGCACCGTCGCCACTGGCCGGGCGATCAGGTCAGTGGCCAGGGCCGCGGCGAGGCCGGTGCGCCAGGCGGTGATGGTGGCGGAGTCGATCAAGGCCAGCAATTCGCCGTCCGTGCCGCTGTGGAGGCTGATCACGCCCCGCAGTGACGGGGCCGCGCCGGGAAACTTCGCGTTGACCTTGACCGTGTAGGCGTCGGTCCCGGGAAGCAGCCCGGGAAGCAAGGCTGTCGCGGTGCCTGGGAAGGGAAGGTCGGTGCGCACCCGCTGTCCTGGCAGAGGACTCTGCGCAGAGGCGGCGAACCCTTCCCGCAGCACCTGGATGCAGTCCGAGGGGTTCAGCAGTTCCAACAGGTCCGTGTGGGTCAGGATCCGGGTCATGCGCGTCAGATTCTCACGCCGTTCCGCCGCGGCCAGCGCAGGGGGCGGCACCACGCCGGCGCAGACTGCCGCTTACCTGGTCCAGCCTGAAGTTGTGCGAGGAACAGGAGCGGAGGCGGCCGAAATCGCTGAACCTCATCACCGGTGGCGGCATGCCTGGTCACAGGCGGGCGGTGAACCAGCCGTCGGGCAGTTTCCGCAGCCGGCCGCGGTCGGGCAGTCTGACCAGCTTCCCGCGCAGCGGTTCCAGCTTGGCCCGCACGCTGACGTCCACTCCCAGCACTTCGCCGACCTGCCTGGCCATGACCGGTCCGACGGCCTGCCCTACGGCGGTGAGGATGCGCTGGTAGTCCGGCGGGAGCGTGGCCTCCTCCACACCCGATGTGCGGTGTGGGATGAGCATCACCGCCTGTCCGCCCACCTGCCCGGCCGTCAGCTTCGCGGTTGAGGCACGCTCGTTGGCGAGCTGCTCAGTTATCCGTTCAAGGACCCGTTTGGCGACGGCGAGTTCGTCCCGCTCGGCCCGCACCTCGGCCAACTGCTTGGCCAGCTGTTCTTCGAGTTCGTCCAGTTCCGCGCGCCGCGCGGACGAGAGCGGTGTGGGCGGCGGTCACCAACTGGTGGCGTGAACGCTCGCCCCGGGCGAGGGCCTTGGCCGGGCCTTCGAGCGGCGGCATGTCGAACTGCTCCGCCCAGGCCTTCGCCGCCTGCTCCTCGGCACGCTTCGTGGCGAGCCATTCCTGCCTGCTGGTGCTGTCGCTGTCACGGGCGGCCTTCCAGCAGTCGGTACTTCTCTGCACCTCACCCGGACGGGTGAAGGCGGCAAAAGCCCTGCGGGCCGGCTGCTGCCACGACCAGCCATGACGCTTGAGCAGTGCCCAGGTGCCCTCAACGGTGTAGCGGACGTGGAACAGCCGGTCGATCAATGTCTTCACCCTGGCGGGCGTCCAGCGTGGGTCCTCCCAGTCGTGACCCAGCAAGCCGCGCTCCAACTCGCGTTCCAGCCCGACAATTTGCGTCTCGCTGAGCCTCGGATGCCCGGGGGAGTCCTTCGACAGGACCCCGGCCTCGCCGCGCTCACACCACTGCGGACGCCACCGCTCCACCGATCGCTTCGACACCCGTAACGCGGCAGCGATCTCACGGTCCGTCTTCCTGCCCTCGAAGCGTTCCACGGCCTGCAGCCGGATCCGCTCCTGGGCGGCCCTCTCAGCGTCGGTCAACCCGCCGCCCTGCGCGTACGTCACGACCCCAGGGCTACCGGAACCACCGACACCGTCAGATGAAGAGCACCGACATCACGCTTTCAGGTTCGGTACAGGGGGCTGCAGAAACGACCCCACCAGGCCCATTCCTCTCACCGGGGCAGAGATTCGGTGCGTCCTGGACGTCTCCTGCCTCGCCGGCGAGCCAATCGCGACCTCGTCGCCCACGCACTGAAATGGTCGGCCCGGAGAAGGCACCACCAAGCCATCACTCGCCACTGCCACTACAAAAGAAGAACCAGCTCAGGACACGAACCGATTCTGGAGTACTAATCGGGTGAAACACGCGACCGGCGTTTCGACTTATCCATCAAATCATGGGAATCTGATCCGCGGAATAGCCGCGAAGAGAACCTGGAGGTCACGATGAAGATTGGCAGAACGGCTGCACTCCTGGCTGCAGCATCGGGCACCGTCATGCTGGGAGCAGGTGTCGCAGATGCCCACAGCTTTGGCGGCGGGGACGACGGGGGCAGCGGCACTCAGATCAACAACTGCTTCGTCATTTTGGAAGCCGGGGTTTCGTCCAGCACTTCGAGCTTCCCCGAGGTGAACTGCCTCAATTTTGAGGGCACCTTCGGCAAATTCAAAGGTGATGGCTCGCAGTTGAACAACTGCTACGTCGTCTCTCACGTCGGGAACGTGCTCTTCATCACCCCCGAGGAGAACGAGGGCCCGAGCGTCAACTGCTTCAACATCAGAGCGGATCAGTCGGCCACCCCGAAGAAGCCCCCGAAGAAGTCCCAGACGAAGGCCCACGCGAAGTCCGTGACGAAGGCCCACACGAAGTCCGCGACGAAGGCCCACACGAAGTCCGGGACGAAGGCCCAGACGAAGTCTCACGCCACGCGCTCCCACCACTGACGGCCATTCGACCCAAGGGGGGGACTGAAACCGTGAGCCGGGATGACTTTCCTGACGGCGGCGTCCATACGGGTGAAGTCGCGAGTGATTCAAGGTCCTCAGTGCCCGACTTTCGTTGTACCTCATAACGCGATCACGTGATTGAGAGCCATTGTGCGGATGTCTGAGCAGAGCAGTATTCCGGCGTTGATCCACCAGGCGTGGGGGGACACGGACGTTCCCTCCCAATGGCGGGAGTGGGCGGATTCCTGGAGACGGCACCATCCGGAGTGGAGCTATCGACTGTGGACTGACACGGACAACCGCTCCTTCCTCGAGGAACATTATCCGTGGTTTCTTCCGATCTACGACGGCTACCCCGAGCCGATCATGCGCGCCGACGCCATCCGGTATTTCCTGCTCGACCATTTCGGCGGGGTGTACGTCGATCTGGACGTCGAGTGCCTGCGTCCGTTGGGCGAGTTGCTTGACGGACGCGAACTCGTGCTCGGGTGCGAGCCCCAGTTGCACACCCGCCTGCCGATGGCGCGCCAGCGGGCTCTGGGCCGCATCGTGGGCAATGCGTTCATCGCTTCGCGGCCGGGGCATCCGTTCTGGGCGCACGCGCATCGGGAGCTGGTCCGCAGTCACCGCCTGCCCAGCGCACTGGATGTGTCGGGCCCCTTCTTCCTCACGCGTGCGCTGGACGGAACCCCGGAGTCCGGCTCGATCACCGTGGTGGGCTCGGAGCTGCTCTACCCCAAGGTGAGCCCGCATGCGGTCCAGCTTTTCGGACCGCAGGAGACCAACCTTGACCAGGCCCATGCTGTGCACCACGGGTCCGGGAGCTGGACCGGTGAGGAGTCCTGGTCGCCACGGACCTCGTCGGACAGGAGGGTGAGGTTCTGGATCAGCCAGGACCTGCGGCCCCTAGCCGACGGAGCCTTCGACCTGGACGCGCAGCGCCACCGCTGGGCCTCCAACACCCCGGCGCCGTCCGTGTCCTGTCTGATGGTGACGAAAGACCGCCTGTCTCTCGCCGCGCGTGCGATCCGGTGCTTCCTCGCCCAGACCTATCCGAACAAAGAACTGGTCGTGGTGGACGACGGGCCGAGCGACGCTCTGGAACAGCACGTTCGCGGTCTCGGTGACCCACGTATCCGTTTCCACCGGCTCCCGCCGACCGGGCAGACGCTCGGAGCGCTGCGCAATATCGCAGTCGACCGGGCGAGCGGGACGTACGTGTGCCAGTGGGACGACGACGACCTGTACGACCCGGAACGGATCGAGGTGCAGATGGCAGCGGTCGTCGCGCTGGGAGCCGAGGCATGCTTCCTCGCGCGGCAGCGACTGTGGCGGCCCGCCCGCCGCGAACTGGCCATCTCGCACGTGCGAGTGTGGGAGGGCTCCATGCTCTGCGCGAAGGCCAAGCTCCCGCGCTACCCAGCGCAACGCCGGGGCGAAGACACCCCCGTAGCGGCCCACGTCGTCAGCAGCAACAGGGTCGTCTCCGTGGACGTACCGGAGCTCTGCACCTATGTGTGCCACGAGAACAACACCTTCGAACCCGCCCACTTCGAGCGCATCTTCGATGTCGCCTCCCCGGTATGGACCGGCAGCGACTATGCCGAGCAGCTAATGGCGATGGCGGCGCGACTGCCACTGGACCCGGCCGACCTCCTCCACACCGAGGCGGATTCCAACGCCGGGCCGGATACCTGCGCTGAGCCAGGCCCCAGCGCCGAGACGGATACCAACGCCCTGCGACCACACCGGGCGAGATGGGTGATCAGCGAGCCGGCCCCGGCGCCCATGCACGAACGCCCCTCGGTCCTGGTGCTCACTCCGGTCAAGGACGCAGCCCGGTTCCTGCCCGGCTACCTGAACAGCCTGCACAGCCTGGACTATCCGCACGAGGCGATCTCCCTCGGCCTGCTCGAGGGCGACAGCCAGGACGACACCTGGGACATGCTTCAGCGCGCGCTGCCCGAGCTCGAGCAGCGGTACCGCCGCGTCACGCTCGTACGACACCATGCCGGGGTCCGCCTCCCGGGGCAGCGCTGGGAGCCCGGCGTCCAACGGGAACGCAGGTCCGCGCTGGCCAGAGTGCGCAACCACCTGCTCTCCCGCGCCCTCACCGACGAGCAGTGGGTGCTCTGGATCGATGCCGACGTGACCAGCTACCCACCTGATCTGGTCCAGCGGCTGCTGGCAGCGCGGAAGGACATCGTCGTGCCGCACTGTGTCAGCGAGCCCAACGGGCCCACATTCGACCTCAATACCTTCCTCCTGCGGCCGGAAGCAGGCGCTCTGAACTGGGACCAGTGGATCCGCGACGGCATCTTGCAACCCCCCAGGGGATTCGGAAGGGCCTATCTCGACGAACTGCGCACGCACGATCTCGTCCGCATCGACTCGGTCGGCGGCACCGTACTGCTGGTACGGGCGGACCTGCACCGCGCGGGACTGGTGTTTCCACCGGTCCCGTACCAGCACCTCATCGAGACCGAGGGCCTGGCGGCCCTGGCCAGGGACATGGGCACCGCTTGCTGGGCATTGCCCAAACTCGAAGTAGTGCACCCCCACCACTGGTCGGGGGCGCTCAGCGAACGGGCCATGCCCGTTGTCTGAACACGCGAACCGTCAAGCAAGGCCGTCCCCCGCTCGCTCGAAGCGAAGGACGACTCTCACGCCCGAAGCGAAGGACGACGAATGAGCGACAGCCGCGAACCAGCGGTTTCGGTGGTCATCCCCTGCTACAACTACGGCGGCTACCTGCCCCAGGCGCTGGACAGCGTTCTTGGGCAGACGTTCGCCGACTGGGAAATCGTCATCGTCGACGACGGCAGTACCGATGACTCCTCGGCCGTGGCCCAGGCCTTCATCGACCGCCACCCCGACCGGTGCATTCGGCTGCTCCGCCAGGCCAACGCCGGAGTCTCCGCCGCGCGCAACGTCGGCATCGCAGCCTCAACCGGCCGCTACATCCTGCCGCTCGACGCCGACGACGTGATCGCCCCCACCATGCTGGAGAAGACCGCCGCGGCACTGAACGCCGACCCGCACATCGCCATCGCCTCCACCGATCTGTTCGTCTTCACCGACGCCGACGGCCTGACGCCACAGGTACTGGAGCTTCCGCCCTACAGCAAGGAACTGCTGCTCCAGCGGCTGATCATGTTCTACTGCTCGTTGTACCGCCGCGAAGCCTGGCAGGCCGTCGGCGGCTACAACGAGCGCATGCGGGCCGGCGAGGACTGGGACTTCTGGATCGGCTGCGCCGAGCGGGGATTCGACGCCCACCACATTCCCGAGCCTCTGTTCGGGGCACGCAACAAGGACACCGGTCTCCACGTGGAGGCCGCCGAGAACGACCTCGCCGTCCGGGCCCAGATCGTGGCCAACCACCCCACGTCGTTCAAGCCTCTCACCCAGGCCTGGGCACATGCCCTGCTCAACCAGGAGCATGATGCCTGCCCGTACGACACGCGGGTGCCCGATGAGATCCTCAGCCGAGCTGTCGAGATGGACCAGTTCCTCCGGGTCACCATGGACCTGCAACGCATGGCTCGCCTGCAGCACTACCGCATCAAGCACCTGGAGAAGACCCTCGCAGACCAGACCGCACCAAGGCCGGCCGAGCCCGTCACCCTCGCGTGACGGCTGCCACTGGTCTGTCAATTTAACGACCCTGTCTCACTTTTGGTGGTGACACAGCGTGCTGCTACCCGAGAAGGATGCGCAGCAACGAGCGAGTGTCGATCGGTATTCAGCCTTGCACTCGGCGCTGTCCGGATGGCGTCCGCCGGTGGGAAGATGACCGGCATGACGATCACCAGAAAGGCCGATGCCGTGTAGACGGCCCGGCCGCGTCCGTACCGAGCTTTCGCGTCAGCCTCGCACGCATGGCCTCCAGCTTCTGCACTGTGGTGGCCCGGGGGTCTCGATCGCGGCGGCCTCGCCGAGCCAGCCCTGCTCCCTGGCCTCCTGCAGGCGGTCGATGAGGTTGGTGTGGATCTCCTCCAGACGCGGCATCCGGGTGGGATCAACCCGAAGAAGAGGACATCTGACGCAGGCGTTCTCATGCGCACGAGGGGTCCCGTAGTCGCGCCCGCAGGTCCCGGGAGCGACTTTCCGCAGCTCGAAGTAGGCGAGGAACTCGTCCCACTCAGTGGCGGTGAGGTTGCGGTACTCCTCGCTGGGGCGTTCAGCCCTGCGGCGGGCGATGAAGGCCCGATGATGGGAGATCACGTCCTCCGGGTAGATCGCGGCTCAGCCCATGGCGGTGTCCAGAACGGCATGGCAGATCTTCGCCGCGATGTGGGGCGACAGCCCTGAGCGGATGGCGTCGGTGACGAAGATTCTGCGGAATCGTGGGGCCGCCACTCCAGGGGATCGCCGGCCACGGTGATCTGGGCGCTCGGCGAAGTCGCGACCAGGCATTCGCGGATGTAGCTGCGGGTGAGGGGCCGGTATTCGGTGCCGTACCTGCGTTGGAACAGGAACGGGATCGGCGGGCTCCAGGTCTGCTCGAACACGTCGTAGGCCGACACCGGGGGCAGAGCGGCGTTCCCGGCGCGGACCCGGAAGCCTTGAATTTCCCCGCCCTGAGCTCGCGGATGGGGCAGACCTGCTCACCCTGATTCCCCACCCACAGGCCGCTGAGCTGCGGTCGGGCGTCACAGCGGAGGAGCCGCCCGATAGCCGGCCGGGTTCCGAGACGGGCCGAGCTGTCCAGGGTGGGCGAAGCCCGGCACGCAGCGCAGCCGAAGGCGGAGCGGGTCGGATACGGAGGAGGTGGAGGAGTTCCGGGTGGCGTAGCGCATCCTTTCGGCTCCCCCACGATTCCCGAAGTGGCAGACTTATGTGAGGAGCAGAACACGGGGGACCGCCCATCCGCGGGCCCGATGAGACAAGGCGTGCGGTGGAGAGGCGGTCTGCCATGCAGTCCCTGCTGGCGATGGACAGCTCCGAAGGGCCCGACTCCCTTGCGGACCTCAGAGATTGGCTCAGCGATGAAGCGCTGTTGCGTGGACGGGTGCACATTCCGCCGTCCGCACCCGATGCGGGCGAACTGGGCGCCTGGAGCGACACACTCATCGTGGCGGTCGGCGCCGGAGGCGCACTGACGGCACTGGCCAGGGCGGTCGCGGTCTACGTGCGCCAGCCGCGCCGCAGCACCGTACGGGTCAAAGTGGTCGCCCCCGACGGCACGCGTACGGAACTGACGGTCCAGCACGCGAAGAACCTCGACGCGGTCGAGAACCTGCTGCGCACGGCGCTGCATTCGGACCCGGATACGAGCAGGGGGGCGCTCCCCGGTGGAGCCGCCCCCGCTCTCGGTGAGGCGTCCGAAGCGGAGGGCTGAGCATGATGCGCCCACCCGACCCGGCTCGTTCACGCGCTGTTCTGGTCGGCACAGCCGAGTACACCGAGGATGCCCTGCTGCCCGGCGTCCCGGCCGTACGCAACAACGTCCGCGACCTTCAGCGACTGCTCACCGAAGGCCGGCCGGGGGCCTTCTCCACGGAGTCCACCCGCACCGTGTTCGACCCGGCCACGCCGAGGGATCTCGGACTGCCGCTGCTGGAGGCCGCCCGCCAGGCCGAGGACGTCTTTCTCGTCTACTACGCGGGGCACGGCCTGATCGGCCACGAGCGGCGCGAGTTGTATCTCGGCCTGTCCAAGTCCGTCAGCGAGGCACCGTCGTTCACGGCCTTCCCGTTCCAGGGAATTCGCGAGGCGTTTCTGGCCACTCCGGCGCGCAACCGGGTGCTCGTCCTCGACTGCTGTTTCTCCGGACGTGCCATCACAGGTGGGCTGTCCGGAACGCACGAGCCGCTCATCGAGCAGATGGAGATCACGGGTACCTATACGCTGACGTCGGCAGCCGCCAATGAGCCCGCCCGGTTCCAGGACGGCGAACGGCACACCGCGTTCACCGGCGAGCTGTTGCTGACCCTGCGGGACGGCATCGCCACCACGTCCTCAGCCGAGGTCACGCTGGGCGCGTTGTTCCGGCACCTCAAGCGGGTGCTGCCGGCCAAGGGCCTGCCGGAGCCCCAGCAATGCGGAACGGACACCGCGGAGTTCCTGATCCTGGCCCGGCCCCGCCCGCGTGCCAGACGCGGACCGGTCACCGAGGCCGACGTGGGCGGGCCTCCCGGCACCCGGGAAGGGCTGCTGGCCCGCTGGGACCTCGGCCGCCGCCGTGGTGAGGAGGGCCAGACCGGCGAGGCCATGCGTCTGCTGAACGAAGTGGTGCCCGATCTCACCCGGACGCTGGGGCCGGACGATCCGGCCACCCTCGTCGGGCGGATCAACCTCGCCTACTGGACCGGGCGCGAGGGGGACACCGACGAGGCGCTCAGACTGTCCACCGCCGCCGTCAGTGACATGACGCGCGTGCTCGGTCCGCACCACCGCGCCACGCTCGTGGGCCAGAGCCAACTCGCGCACTGGACGGGCGAGTCGGGCAGACATCATGAGGCGCTGAACCTCACCACCTCCGTCCTCACCGACCTCGTGCGCGTCCTGGGCCACGACGACCGCGAGACCCTCATCGGCCGTGCCCGACTGGCTCGTTGGACCGGGGAGGCCAGTGACCCGGCCGCGGCGGCGCGGCTGACCGGTGAACTCGTACCCGATCTGTCCCGCGTCCTGGGCGCGGAGGACCGCGAGACCTTCACCGGGCGTATGAACCTGGCGCAGTGGACGGGCCGGGCCGGTGCGAGCAAGCGTGCCGTGCGGCTGCTCACGGACCTGGTGCCGGACGTGTCCTGGGCCCTGGGCGCCGATGATCGGCACGCCCTTCTCAGCCGCTCGCGACTGGCCCACTGGTCGGGCGCCGCGGGACGGCGGCGCAGGGCGCGGCGGCTGTTCGCCGCTGCGGTACTGGATCTCGAACGGGTGCTGGGCCCCGACGACCGCGAGACCCTGCTCGCACGCAGCCAGCTCGCCCACTGGACTGGAGAGACGGGACAAGCCGCGGAGGCCGTGCGGATCTTCAGCCTGTTGGTGAGCGATATCGCCTGGGTCCTTGGCTCCGATGACAGAGCCACGCTGGTCAGCAGGGCGCGGCTGGCCCACTGGACGGGGGTCCAGGGTGAGGTGGGTGACGCCATCCGCCAGTTCCACGCCGTCCTCCCGGACCTCAACCGCGTCCTGGGCCCGGACGCTCCCGAAACCGTCGAGAACCGTGTGCTGCTGGCCTTCTGGCGCAAGAAGGCGGACCGGCGGCTCAAGGAGCAGATCTTCTACGGCACCGGGCCGCGCGGAGGCTCGCCGTGAGCCGGCGGGAAACGCACGGCGTACGGGACGGAGAGGGGATCGGCCCCGGAGTCGGCTCCCCGCTGGGGCGTTCGGATCCTGCGTGGATCGGGCCCTACCAGCTGCTCGGCCGACTGGGCGCCGGCGGCATGGGCAAGGTGTACCTCGGCCGCTCCCGCATGGGGCAGCTGGCCGCGGTCAAGGTGCTGCACGACCAGTTCGTGGAGGACAGAGAGTTCCGTAAGCGGTTTGAACGTGAACTGGGCGCGGCATCGCGGGTCGGAGGTCATTTCACTGCTGCCGTTCTGGGGTCCGGCATGGACGAAGAGCGTCTGTGGATGGCAACCAAGTACGTTCCTGGGCCCTCCCTGCACCAGGCGGTCTCCGTGTTCGGGCCGCTGCCCCGGACGACGCTGCTGGCCCTGTGGATGGGGCTGGTCGGTGCGTTGGAGTCGATCCATGCGGCGGGAATCGTGCACCGCGACCTGAAACCGTCGAACGTACTGCTCGCAGAGGACGGCCCTCGGCTGATCGACTTCGGAATCTCCGCTCTCGGCGGCGCGAGCAACCTCACGGCTACGGGAGCGGTCGTCGGAACCCCTGGATACATGTCGCCGGAGGAGGTCCGGGGCCTCAAGTCGGGGCCCCCGAGCGATGTGTTCGCCTTGGCGTGCACACTGATGTACGCCGCCACGGGTACCGCCCCGTTCGAGGGGACGAACCTGGTGGGGGTGATCTACCGGGTCATCCATGACGAACCCGACCTCAGTCGTATGCCGGACCGGATTGCCTCTCTGATCCGCCCCTGCCTCGACAAGAATCCGCTGTCCCGGCCCTCGGTCACCGAGCTGATCAACATGTTGCCCGCAGCGGAGACGGACGAGGTGTCCCGGTTGCTGGCCCATGGCAAATGGCTGCCCGAGGCCATCCGGCGCCAGACGCGGGAAGACGCGGGGAAGGTCTTCGAATGGGACGGCGTGCGCCACGTCATCCTGCCTGCGGCGCACCCGGGTCATCACGAGGACGACGAGCCCGAACTTCACACCGGGACGTTCTCCGAACAACCGCAGCCGGTCCCGACGCCGCAACCGGACCGCACCGTCACCCTGGGCGTGGACGGCCCTGTGCGGGAGCCGATCCCCGAGCCTCCGACCATGCCCGGGGGCAGTGTCGCCGCACCTCCGAACGGCAGTCCCCCGCCCCCCCCGGGCTCCTACGACACCGGCGACACCGGCGGTCCCGAGCCCGATCCGACGAACGAGGCGTCCTTGCGGACCCACACGGTTCCCCTGCCCGCGGACCTGCCACCGCTGCCACGGATCCCGCGCCGCACCTGGCGCCGCTGGCTGCCGGATCGACGCGGTACACGTTGACCACCGCGGGATTCCGCGACGCCACCGGACTCGCCGGTCGCGCCAGTCAGGCCCGACAACTGGTTGAACAGGCCGAACAGGCTATGACGTCGGCGGGCCACCGCTACATACGCGAGGCCGTCGAGGTGCTGGCCGGCCTCGCGCCCACCCTGGCCGAGGTGATGCACAACTCACGGACCAAGGCGTTCGTAGTCTGAGCAAGCGCCTGGCGGCCGTGCAGGGCGGTACGGGTGAGGCAGAGTGTCCCGAATGCGGGGCCCGCTGGGTGGTCGGCGTCGACCGGCGCTCGAACGCCGTCTACTGCTCACGCCGGTGCTACGCTGGCGATCTTCAGCAGATGGACAGTCACCGTAGAAATGGAGTCAGCGGGCGGTGCCGTGCAGCGCCGCCGGGTTGGGGGGAAAGTGCGCGAACTGCGCCCACTGCAGGCTCTCGGTCTCTCCGCGACAGCGGAGGCTGCCTACCTCGCGCTGGTGGAACAGGGTCCGCAGACCTTGACCGACCTCACCGACCGGCCGACGCTGGTCGGGTCGCCTCTCGAAAGCCTCCAGCACGCGGTCACCGAGCTCAGCGACATCGGTCTGGTGTCGCGCACGGACGGCAGGCTGACCGCCCAGCCACCTCGCGCGATGCTGGAGGCCGTCGCCGAACGACGCGCACGCGAAGCCCGGATCGCCTACGAGAGCGCGACGGTCCTGTCACGGTTCTGGATCGACCACACCTCGGGATCGAGCTATGTCGAGGTCGTCGACTCGTCGCACAGACACATGGCGGTCCAGCGACGGGTCCACGACGAGGCCGTGGCGGAGGTGCGTGGGCTGTCGATAGGGCCGGTGGGCGGGGGCGATCGTGTGCCGGAGGTCAGCGTCGGAATGCTGGACGCGCTGGACCGCGGGATCGCCTACCGGGTGGTGTACAGCGCCGACATCCTGCAGGACCCCAAGGCACTGGCGGTGGCGCACACGTGTGTCGACCACGGGGAGCAGGCGCGGGTCTTCCCGGATGTCGCGCTGAACGTCCTGGTCTGCGACGACCGCTGGGCCGTGGTGGGTGTCACCGCGCCGGACCGTATGGGACACCACAGCGTCTTCGTCCAGCCGTCGGGCCTGTTGGACGGGCTGATCGGCGTCTTCGAGTCGTACTGGCGGATGGCCGTTCCGCTCCCCCCGGCCGGTGAGGGAGCCGAGAGCGGGGCCAGTCCGATGAACGAGGGCCGGCAGCTCCTGAGCTACCTCAGTGCCGGGCTGACCGACGAGTCGATCGCCCGTGAGCTCGGGGTGAGTGAGCGGACCGTCGCCCGACGCATCGTCCGCCTGCAGGAGATGCTGGGCGCCCGGACCCGGTTCCAGCTCGGTGTCCAGGCCAGCCGCCGCGGCTGGCTCTGAACCACGGCCCTGGTCGGGCCCGTGCAATGGGCGCGAGGGACGGGTCGGTGCGTGATCCGGCCCGCCCCGCGCGGGTCTTCGGCCGCTCAGGCGATCATTGCCCTGCGGTGGGAGCGGCGGCCGTCAGCCGGCGTCCGGCTTGACCAGGTCGGGGAGCTTGGCCTCGAACAGCTCGTCGAACTTGAGCGACGGCAGGATGTGTCCCTGGTTCGACGCGTCGTTGGCCACGCCCGCCGCCCAACTGGACGAGGCAAGCCGCTGGTTCGGCGTGCCGTGGTGGCCCGAGCTGGTGAAGCTGCAGTCGCCGACCTGGTAGAACGACTTCTCGGACTTGAGGAGCCGGGTGGCGTTCAGCGACTCGCCGCGGGCATGGGTCAGGTAGTACGTCCCGAACGCGTCGGCCATGAGCTCGGTGCGGCGGGTGGCCTCCGGACCGGTCAGGTCGCTCTCGAAGAGGTTCTTCTGGAACTGCACATGGTGAGCGAACTCGTGGCCCAGGATGCCCTTCGGCGCGACATCGCCCAGATCCACCGCGGACATGCCCTGCAGGATGCCGTCACCCATGACGATCCGGTCGGAGATGCCTAGGGGCTGCGGATCGTCCTTCTCGCTGTAGGCGAAGGCGTTGAAGGTGAACATCGGGTTTGCGCCACCTTGGAGCACCGGTTCCGAGTCGATCAGCTCGATGAACAGCTCGGCCAGGCCGAGCGCCCATTCCCGTGGGGCCTCCTCGATCGGATTGCCGTACATCACGGAAAGGACGCGGGCGAGCCGCTCGGGGCTGGAGAGGACGTCCGCTCCGTGCATGGGTACCAGCTGGATGCCCGCGGAGTCGATGTCCCAGAAGCGCTTGAGGTTCTTCATCTCGGCGGTGAGCTTCTGGGTGTACTCGCCGTTGACGCCGAAGGTGTTCGACTTCGACTCCCTGCCGGAGATCAGCGCGTCGAAGGCCGCCCAGTCGAAGCCACCGTAGAACTGGAGGTTGAAGATGATAGCCGGGTGCTTGATGCCAACGAGGAGAGAGTTGGCGTACGTCGTGAGTTCGGTCTGCTGGCACTGGTGGTCGCCGGGGTTGATCACGCTGTCGCGGACCTCGCTCCACGGCGACTCGTTCAGGCCGTACTTCGCACGGGCTGCTCTGAGGCGCGACTCCCAGTCAGCGGGCAGCTTGGCCTGGATCTTGTCGACGATGGCCTTGGTCTGCGGGGTCATTCCGGAGGTGTCGACGGACGACTGCAGCGACCGGCTGGTGACGGTCGTGGCCCCGGTCGCATCGGCGGCGTGCGCAGGAAGCGCCATGCCGAGGGCACAGGTCGCGGCGAGTGCCAGGCTCGTCGCCATGGAGAGGGTCTTCTTCACGTGGACTCCTTCTGAGGGTGCCCGGTAGGGGAACCGCGGGCGTCGCCAGTCTGTGAGTCCGACTACCAATTGGTGAACGGGCGTCGACTGTCTGAAACCGGCATGTCTGGAACCGGACAACTCACCAGGGGCGCTGTGCGCCACGCGGAGTACTCCGCAGTTCGAGTACGGAAACGGTGGGCACCGAATGGTGCGCTGTTCTTCCTGATCAACGTCGTCGGACACTACTGTCAGTTACACGGCCGAGGGGACATGGCGGCTGCTGAGGCGCCATGGCTGGTCGTGGCAGCCGCGACCTGATCGTGCGGGCACACAACCAGCTCAACGGGCCGATCGTCCTGGTCTGGGACAACCTGCGAACTCATCTGATGCCACAGATGAAGGCTTTCATCGCCGAGAACGACGACTGGCTGACGGTGTTCCACTTCCCTGCCTACGCACCCGACCTCAACCCGCAGGAAGGCATCTGGTCGCTGGTCAAACGCACCGTGTGCAACCTCGCCGCCGCGAACCTCGACCAGCCGGCCACCGTCGTCAAACACAGCCTCAAGAAGATCCAGTACCGTTCACACCTGATCAACGGCTGCCTCACCGGCACCGGCCTGACCATGGATGCTTGACCACGATCAGACCGACATCACACATTCCAATTCAGTAGCTGACGACCACCCTCGATGGGGCCACCATTGGCCCTGACCTCAGTCCGGGCCGAGCAAAGACTCTTCCGGCAGTGGGTCAAGCCTGCGTGCCAGCGGGTACGTGACGTCCGCCCCGGCCAGGGCCCGCGGGCAGGACGTACGCGTCCTCCAAGTGCTGCTGACACCAAGCGCTGGGACACCTCCGCGGGCGTGTGCATCAGCCGTCACGGAAGGTCGGTGCGGCCCCACCAGGTCGGCCGCATCGGCACTCCGTCCTCATAGCGCTCCACCGGCGGCGTCGAGGGCGGAGGCGGCACCGCGTCCGCCGGATCCGGTTCAGCCCCCGGTGGGGCCGTCTGCGCCGACGGCGGGGCCGGTGCGGCGCTGTCGTCCAGCAGCTCCGCCGCCGTGAACCGCGTACTGAAGGACTGCCAGGCGCCGTCGATCACCAGAAGGAAGCCGTCGCCTTCCCGGAAGAGCCGACGGCGCTTCGGACTTCTGGGGTGCTCCGGCGTATGGCTCCGGGCACGCCGCTCCAGCTCCACCAGAGCCTCTTCGCGCGTACCCTCCACGTGCGTCAGCACGTACGCCTCCGCGTGCTTGCGCTCTCCGACACCCACGGTCGTCTCGATGACCAGTCCCCAAATCGCCATGCTCCCGCCCCTCCCGTTCGAATCAAGAAACAGCCTAAGGGCTTGCAGATCACCAACACGTTGTCTTGATCTTGTCGTGGGGCTCGGCGGTTTGGGCGAGAACCCTGGCCTGGAGGGCCGCGAGGACGACGGGTGGTGTCGTCGCGGGTAGGGATGACGATGCCGTGTGAGTCGAGCAGTTTCCTGTTCTTCAGGAGAGTGCGGTGCATCGCGGTCCGAACAGTACGGCGAGAGGTTCTGCGGCCAGGGCGACCCGCAGATGGAGCACGGTGGCCAGGACCTGGTCGGTGTAGGCGGGTCGGGGCGCTCGACGCGGACGGCTACCTCACCATCACCGGCCGCAAGAAGGGCATCATCGTCACGTCCGGCGGCAAGAACGTCTCACCCGCGATCCTGGAGGAACGGCTGGGCAGCCGCGCGCCCGTCGGCGAGTTCAGGGTCGCCGGCGACAACCGTTCCTATGACGCCGCGCTCGTCACCCTGGACCTCGAGGCCGTCGAGCACCGGCTCGCCGTGCGCAAACGCCCCAGGAACACGCCGCTCGCCGAGCTCACCCGCGACCGGGAACTGATCGCGGAGGTCCGGAAAGCCGTGGACCACGCCAACACGGTGGTCTCCGGGCCGAGTCCATCCGCAGGTTCACCGTCGTCGCGGGCGAGTTCACCGAGGAGAACGGCCTGCCGACCCCGTCGCTGAAGATCAAGCGGGACGCGGTGGCGGCGGCCTACGCGGACGAGGTCGAAGCGCTTTACGGCGAGTGATGGTAGACCTGGTGATTCCGTGACGGTCCGGTCGGCGGCCGTTGCTGCCCCTCACCGTCCCGAGGCACCCATGGATCCCGGTACACGACCCGCGCGCTGGCTGGTCCGCCGCCGCGAGCGCCCCGAAGCACCGCTGAACGTCTACGTCTTCGCGCACGCAAGCGGCTCCAGCGCCGAATACCTGTCGTGGACCGACGAATTGACGGAAATCCAGCTGTGGGGCGTGCAGCTCCCCGGCCGCTCCGCGCGCCGCGCGGAGCCCGCGCACACCGCGATCGGCCCCCTCGTCGCCGGCCTGGTCTCCCGGTCCGCGTTCACCGGGCCCTACGTGCTGCTCGGTCACAGCTTCGGCGGCCTCCTGGCGTACGAGACGACGAGGGCGCTGCGCCGCGAGGGACGCGAACTGCCCGAGCACCTGATCCTGTCCTCCTGCCCCGCCCCGCACACCTTCGGCACCGGCGGACCGGCCGGCTCGCTGCACACCCTCTCCGACGAGGAACTGATCACGGCGGCCGAGGCGCGCTGGGGCCCGCTGCCCGAGCAGGTGCACGCGGACGCGCGGCTGCGCCGGCTGGTCCTCGGCCCGCTCCGCGCCGACACCAGCGTCTTCGAGACGTACGTCCACGAACCCGAGCCCCCGCTGGAGGTCCCGGCGACCCTGCTGTGCGGCACCGGGGAGCAGGACCGCCTCGTCGGCGAGAGCGCGGGCTGGGCCCGGCACTTGGACCGCATCACCCGCCGGCTCGCCCTGCCCGGCGGGCACTTCTACTTCCGCGAGGACCGCGCCCCCCTCCTCGACGTCATCCGCGAGGTGGCCGGGGAGGTCGGCGTCGGGCGGCGGCGGCGCGCGACCGACTGACGGAGCCGCCGCACCGGCCTACCAGGCGTCCTCGTCCAGCGTCATGAGGACGCCGTCCTCGCGGTCGGCGATCTCCCGCTGGGCCGCGACCAGCGGGAGCACCTCCTGGGCGAAGAACACTGCCGTCGCCACCTTCCCCTGGTAGAAGGAGCGTTGGGCCCGCCGCGCCCGGCCGCGGGGTCCGCCAGGCGCCCGGCCGCCACTCCCGCCTGCCGCAGCAGCAGCCAGGCCACTAGGACGTCACCCGCCGCCATCAGCAGCCGGGTCGTGCCGCGCCCCACCTGATAGATGGCCGAGGGGTCCTCCAGGGACGCGAGGAGGTGCCCGCCGAGACCGGTCGCCATCGCCTGGAGATGGGCCGCGGACCGGCCGAGCAGTGCGTGCGCGTCGGCGAGTTCGCCGCTCTCCGGCGCGTCCGCCGCGGTCTTCTCCACCTCGGCGAGGAGGGCGGCGAGCGCCCCGTCCTGATCCCTGGCGATCTTGCGGAAGAAGAGGTCCATGCCCTGGATGGCGGTGGTGCCCTCATACAGCGTGTCGATCCGGGTGTCGCGGATGTACTGCTCCAGCGGGAAGTCCTGCGTGTACCCCGCGCCGCCGAGGGTCTGCAGGGCGTGCCCCAGCTGCTCGCAGGCCCTCTCGGAGCCGTAGCCCTTGACGATCGGGAGGAGCAGGTCGTTGAGGGCGTGCGCAGCGTCGTCGCGGGTGCCCGCCGCCTCCGCCTCGGCGATCCGGTCCTGCACGGTGGCCGTGTGCAGGACGAGGGCGCGAAGCCCCTCCGCGTACGCCTTCTGCAGAAGCAACGAGCGGCGCACGTCGGGGTGGCGCAGGATGGGCACCCGGGGAGCCGACTTGTCCGCGAGAGCGGTCAGATCGGCGCCCTGGGTACGGACCTTGGCGTACTCGAGGGCGTTGAGGAAGCCGGTGGAGAGCGGGTCGGATCACGGAGACAGTACAGAGCCGGCAGCAGGCGGCACCCGGCGCCTTCACCGCCTTCGCCCGCTTCGTGCTCTGCGGCGGAGGGGGCTCGCCTCCAGGGTGCCTGGCGGACCTGGAAGCGGCGGACGTCGATGCGGGAGGAGCTCGTCGTGTGTTCCGGCCTGCCGGGCGTTGGCCGGGGCGCGGAGCGGATCGGCGAGGAACCACGGGTCGAACTGCTCGGGGTGCACCCGAACCGCGTGCAGTTGCGGGCCGAGGGCGGTAGCACGCCTTGCGGACGACGGCCTGCTCGGTCTTGTCGAAGTCGCCGTCGGCGCCGCCGATCTGGATGACGGCACGGGCCTCGGCGGGCTTCTCCTTTGCCTTGGCGATCTCCTGCGGGATGCTGACCTTGCCGAGGGCGAAGCCGGCTGTGAGCTTGTTCAGCGGGAGAAGTTCCGAGTTCCGGGCTTTCGTCAGTCCCGCGAGTTGCCGAAGAGGACGCGGTAGCCGATGAGCAGGACGAGGGAGCCGCCGATTGCCGCGCCCCATGTGGTCAGGTCGAAGAAGTCGTTCTCCACGGGACGGTCGAGAAAGTGCGCCGAGAGCCAGCCGCCGACGAAGGCGCCGGCGATGCCGATGAGAGTGGTGCCGATCAGGCCACCGGGATCGCGCCCGGGGAGCAGGACCTTGGCGATGACTCCGGCGACGAGCCCGAGGATGATCCAGCTGATGATGCCCATGTTCGTTGTTCCCTTTCTCGGACCGCGCCGGGCGGAGGCTCCCCCGGCCGACAGCGATGCATTGCCCGGTTGCGCAACCGTACAGATAAGGGTGAAGACGCGGCGAGGGCGGCGCTGGTTGCGCCGGAACGCCTGGCGGTCCGTGGGCGTGGACCGGCTCATCGGCAGGCGGCCGCCGTCGCTCGGGGTTCTGGATCGCGGTCTAAACTGGGAAGGTTCGCAAGCGACCCCGCGGAAATGGGAGGGACGACGGTGGCGACAGGCGTCGACAGCTTCGAGGACCCACCTGCCGAGGTACTCGCGGAGGCGGCCGCGGCCTTCGGGCTGCTGGCGTCCTCGGCACGGCTGCACATCATGTGGGCCCTGGCCCAGGGCGAGAGCGACGTGAGTGGACTCGCGGAGCGGGTGGGCGGCGCGCTGCCCGCCGTCAGCCAGCACCTGACGAAGCTGAAGCTCGCCGGTCTCGTGCGTTCCCGTCGCGAGGGCCGACGGATGGTCTACTTCGTGGACGACCCCGATACTGTGACCGTGGTGCGGCTGATGGTCGGCCAGTTGACCGCGCGCGCCGACGGTACGTCCGCACCGGTGCGCGCGCTCCGCGGGACCGGCGCCTGAGACCTCTGAGGGGCCGGGCCTCGTGGTGCCCGATCCGCGGACCGTTCCGGTGCCGGGCAGAGCCCCTGCGGTCGGCCGGATGCCGCAAGGAACCGACCGCGCTTCAGGTGCTGCGCACGCTGGACAGCGGCCCCCGCGGGCTGACGGACGTGGAAGCCGACGCGCGCCTCGCCAGGTTCGGCGAGAGCACGCTGCCTGCCCGGCGGACCGTGTCATGGCCCGGGCGTTTTTTGCGCAGTCTGCGCGATCCGTTCACCGCAGTACCGCTCTCGGGCAACGTGCCGGCATTCGCCCGCGGCGCGCACCCCGGCAGTCAGGCGCAGTCCTGCCTGGACCGGATGCATGCCAACTGGGCCAAGGCCAGGAAGGAGGTTTCCGCTCAGCCGTAGGAGAGGTCGGCGCAGAGGTCGTCGTCGGCGGAGCGGGCACCGTCGGCCACTTCGGAGGGTAGGGAGGACGGCTCACCGGAGGCGGTGGCTGCGGGGTTGTCCACGTAGTCCTGGCCGAGGATCACATTGATTCCCGTCGTGGTAGCCGCCTGGAGTTCTGCGTCGGGGAAGAGGCGGGCGACTGTCTTCGCCCGGTCCTTCTGCCCTGGTCCGTACTCGATCACTGTGGTGCTGTGGTCCTGGCTGTCGGCCGTGGTGGTGCTGGTGACGGTGAAGTCGTGGTCCTTGAGGGTCTGCGCCGCGTCGGCGGCGAGTCCGGTGACGGTGGTGCCGTTGTAGACGGCGACATCGATGCCGTCCCCGGAGAACGCTTCAGCGGCACCTGCCGAGGGGGAGGCCGAGGCTGTCTCGTCCGGGGCTTTGCCGCCGGCGTTCTTGCTGCTGGCGTCCTTGCCGTCGATGGTCCGGTCGACTTTCAGCGCCGCCCACAGGGCATGGGCGTCCGGCTCGACGATGGCGACCCGTGCCCCCTGGTACCGCCAGGGAACGGTCACGAACTTGGTGTTGTGCAGGTCGATGTCCTTCATCGTCATCGCGAAGGACAGCAGCTTGTCGGCTGATCCCAGGCCGGGGTCGACGGTCATGGACCGGGTTGCGGCGTCCGCGAGCGGCAGGAGCTTGGCGGGGGTGAGTCCGTCGCTCTTCACCTTCTTGATCAGGCTTGCGACGAAGGCTTGCTGGCGTTTGATGCGGCCTATGTCGGAGCCGTCGCCGATGCCGTGCCGAATGCGCACGTAGTCCAGTGCCTGTTGCCCCGCGACCTTCTGCCCGCCCTTGGCGAAGAGGAGCTTGCCGCGCGTGGTGCGGTTGGGATTGAGATCCCGTTGGTAGATTTCCTGCGGCAGACACACCTCGACGCCGCCGACGACCTTGGTCAGTTCCGAGAAGCCCTTGAAGTCGACGACGACGGTGTGGTCGACACGTAGCCCGGTCAGCTTCTCGACGGTGTTCTGGGTACAGGCGGGGTTGCCCTTGGCGGTCTGGCCCATGGAGTACGCCGCGTTGAACATGGTGTTGGTCTGCGTCTTGGACCAACTCCCGTCCGGGAGCCTGCAGGGTGGGATGTCGACAAGGGTGTCACGCGGGATGGACACAGCGACGGCGTGCTGGTGATCGGCATAGATGTGGAGCAGGAAGGCGGTGTCCGAGCGGCCGACGTCGCTCTTGTCGCCGCCGCCCAGATCACTGTTCCCGCCGGTGCGCGCGTCCGAGCCGATGACCAGAACGTTCTCCCCCTTCGAGGCGGAGGCATCCGGCCGGTCGTCGGAGATACCGTCCGAACTGAAGGTTTCGATGTTGCCGCCCAGCCGGAGGTAGATCCACCCCGCCCCTGCCGTCACCAGCACGAGCAGGGACAGAGCCGTCACCAGCACGAGTCGCGCCCGGCTGCGCTTGCGCCGCCGTCCGCGTACGGCGGATCGAGCGTCGTCGTGACGCGCAGACGCCATCTGCCGGCGGGTGCCTGCCATGGGTACGCCCCTCATCCGTCCGGTTGATACAGAGGGACGACTCGCCCCACCCCAAGGTTGTACAGTTGCGCAATGTAGCAAGCTTTCCGGTGGGAGCCACTCCTGGGTGCGCACCCTGGTCGATGAGGTGAAGGGCAGGGCGGGAAATGTTGCGTAATGGGCTGGAGCCTTGGCATCTGCTGATTGTGGCGATCGTCGTCATCGTGCTGTTCGGGTCGAAGAAACTGCCGGACACCGCTCGGGCCGTGGGGAAGTCGCTGCGCATCCTCAAGAGCGAGACCAAGGCCATGAAGGAGGATGACGCGCCGGGTCCCGCCGCCGATCCCGGCCCGGCCGTGCGGGTCGCGCCTTCGGTGATCCCGGCCGCGGGTGAGCCGGCTCCGGCCCGCCCGGCCGCGGAAGGCAACGACGCCGCCCGCTGAACGGGACACGGCGGCACCGTCAGGGGCTGGCGCCGTCGAAGCCGTACCTCAGCGGCTCACTCCGCACCCGGGGATCCCGGCGATAGAGGTAGAGGGCCTCAACCCGCATGTCCCCGGGCGGGGAATCCAGTTGGCAGGGGAAAGTGACCTGTAGCACCGCGGGCCGGTCGGTGACCCGCATCCATGCCCCGTCCGCGGGGCCGCCTTCGAGCTTCGCGCGCTCCCAGCCGGTGAAGTCGTTCGCATCCATGCTCATACTTTAATTATTGCGCAAGCTTTAAACTATTGTGAAACGCGTCACTCCGGGGCTCAAGCGCGGGCCCTGACGCAACTCGACCATGGGGAGAAGCAGTACACATGGGCGTCAGCCTCACCAAGGGTCAGAACGTCGTCCTCAACCAGGACGGCACCCCGCTCGCGGACGTCACGGTCGGATTGGGCTGGGACGCACGGCCGGTCGGCGCCGCCGACTTCGACCTCGACGCGTCCGCGATCATCTGCGGCCCTGAGATGAAGGTGATCTCCGACGAGCACTTCGTCTTCTACAACAACCTCATCAGCCCCGATGGCGCCGTTCGGCATACGGGCGACAACACGACCGGTGAAGGCGACGGGGACGACGAACAGATCCTCGTCGACCTCGACAGGCTGGGCGAGAGGGTGGGGCAGGTCGTCTTCGCGGTCTCCATTCACGACGCGGAACGGCGCGGCCAGAACTTCGGGCAGGTCGACGAAGCCTTCATCCGCGTGGTGGACAACCTCACCGGCCGTGAGATGTGCCGCTACGAACTCTCCTATGACGCCGCCGGTGAGACCGCGATGGTCTTCGGCGCCCTGTACCGCAGAGGCGGGGAGTGGAAGTTCCGCGCCATCGGCCAAGGTTATGCACAGGGCCTGGCGGGTATCGCCACCGACTACGGCGTAGGTATCGCCTGAGTGGTGCGGTGCCGGGAAGGGTGCGCGCGGGGGAGGAGGCGGTCACACGGCCCGGTCAGTAGCCCGCTGCCGCCGCACCGGCCAGGTCGCGGTGGATGACGCGGGCCGCTCCTTCGATGGTGGCGACGCCGTAGTCCATGGTGCGGTTGCCGCTGGAGAGGACGACCAGGCCGTAGTCGTGACCGTTTCCGGTGAAGGCACCCACGCTGTGAACCCGCCATCCGTCGGTGGCGCGCGGCAGCCAGCCGTTCTTGACCTGCACCGTCGCCGTGGCGGGCGATCCGGCGGGCACTCCCCACCTCTGGTCGGGGGCGACCCGATGCATGAGATCGAGGGCGTACGCGCGCGAGGCCGGCGTGAGTACGTCGTTCTGCGTCGTCAGCAGCTGCAGCAGCCGGAGCTGGTCGCCGGCGGTCGTTTGGGTGAGACCCCAGCTCACACCCGCACCGGGAACGGTGTGCCGCATGTCGGCCAGGGTGAGGAACTCCTGGAACCCGACGGCACCGATCTGGCGCCAGAGAGCGGAGGTCGAGTCGTTGTCCGACGTGGTGATCATCGCGGTGGTCAGTTCCACCTCCAGCGGAGTCAGCTTCCGGTGTGCCTCCTCGGCCTGCCGCAGCAGTGCTCCGAGCACCGAGACCTTGACGACACTGGCGGAGTCGAAGTGGGTGCCGGCGTTGAGTTCGCAGGTGGTCTGGGTGTTCCGGTCGTAGAGGGCCAGCGACGATGTTCCCTGACGACTGTCGAGGGCACCGGCGATGTCGTGGGACAGCGCGGCGGCCAGGCCCGGCCTCTTCGACGTGCAGACGACCTTCGAACCGGCGGCCGTGGCACTGGCCGTGTCGGCGGAGGCCGGGGTGGCCAGGGCGAACGCGGTGAGCAATGAGCATGCGGCCAAGGCGGCGGCCACACCGCGCCGAGCGCCGGTCGATACGGGTGATCGGTACATGAAGGCTGTGTCCTGTCCCACGATGTGTCGGAGGTCCCACGGTGTGTCGGAGGTCGTCTCGCCGGACCTCGCCCTGGCCGGCTGAGGGGCGCGCTTCGTCGCGTATTGCTTGCAACCGCGCAGTGAGGTGGGCCGCAGCAGGTTGCCGCCCTGGTATCTGTTCGGGCGGCGGAGATGTGATGAAGGGGGTCGGGGTTCAGTCGTACCGGACCGGATCCCCATTCATGGGCCAAGCCGACCCTACGCGCCGGAGAGGCAGCCATGTTGAGCACATTGGGGGAAATGTCTGATATGAGGGGACATGTCGTCATGTGATATTCGTCAAACCGGCAGCCCGCCACCGACCCGCAACCGTACGGGACCCAGCAGGCCGTTGACGCGCTGGCCCGGGAAGGCGAAGTGGGTCGGGCTCGTCGCGTCCAGGTGGGGTGCCAGCGTTCCGAACACGGCGATGTCGAGGGTGTGGGCCCCGGGCCCGGCCAGGCCCGTCAGGTCGAATACGTACGGGGAACACACCCGCACCCCGGCGGCCTCGCCGTCGACCCGCACCTCCGCCGTCCCGCGAACCCGTCCGAGGTCGAGCCGCACGCGCCCCGTGGCGGCCTCGGCGGGCAGGGTCACCACGCGGCGGTACCGCACTCCGCCGCTGTACTCGGCCAGGCCGTGTGTCTCCCAGTCGCCGACGCGAATCCGCCCGGGGCCGACCTCGCAACGCACCGGGCCGGCCAGCGCGGCGCCCCCCTCGAACCCGGGACGGGTCCGGATCCGCAGGGCCGCGGTCCGGGGACCGGACGGGCCACCGGCCCGCAGATCGACCGCCACGGTCCGAACGCCCCGGGCGTCGACGGCGACGACGGGCGCGGGGTACTCGGCGCCGTCCACGAAGACCGTCGTTCCGCCGTGCACGTACGCGGTCAACCGGGTGGTCCCGGGCGGCAGTTCGCACCACAGCCACTCCACCGCTCCCCGGCTCCCCGGGGCCGCGCACCGGACCGGCACCACCGTACCGTCGTCCGCGTCCGGGTCCAGCCAGGCGGCGCCCGGCAGTGGATGGGGTCGGCGGCGCAGATGCAGCGCGGCCGGGTCGCCCACCGGCTCGCGGCGCACCGCGACCGGCACACGCCCCCGCGCGCTCCCGGCCCACCAATGGGCGTCACTGTGCAGGGCCGCGACGCGGTCGCCGTTCCCGTCCTCGAAGACCGCGTCCACCAGGACCGCACGGTCGCCGTCGCCGGACGTCTCCACCGCGATGTCGTTGTCACCGATGCGCAGCGTCGCCGCCACGTCATGGCGTCGCACGCGCGGCACCGCATGTTCGGCATAGGGGTCGAATCCACCCTGCCTGCCCACCAGGTGCCCGTTGACGCGCAGTACGCAGGGGACACGTGCGGCCACTTGGACGACGGCCCGGACGGGAAGCGCGGAGAGGCGCAACGTCGTGCCCATCGTTCCGGAAGCGTGAATCCACTCCGGGCGCCGGTAGCGCTCCGGATCGCGTACGAGTGCCACATGCGCCCGCAGGTCGCATTCCTGATCAGGGATCAGTTCCAGTTCGAGCAGCCGGCGGCCCGCCGGTACGCGCACTGGGCCCATCACGAGGTGGCCCCCGTCGTCCAGGGAAACGGGGGCGCCGTCGAGCCGGGCCCGCTTCGCCGCCGCGGCCCCGATCGCCAGATGTCCGTCGAAGGACTCGTCCAGGAGAAGCTCCATGCGCACCCGCACCAGCTCTCCGGCGGCCGTGGGGCCGATGTGCACGAACTCCTCCGGCACATGCCCCTTGGGCCCGAGGACCGCTCGGTGGACCGGGTCCTTGTACACGCCCAGCGTGTTGGACCATTCAAGGGTCACCGGGAAGCCGTGGCCGGGACCGTCGCGGAGCGCGACCGCATGCGGGCCGAACGTCGCGTGGACCGTGTCCACGGCCTGCTCGTCGGCGCGGTCCGGCCCCCTGGCCCAGCCATCCCGGACGCCGTCCTCCCCGGCCACTTCCGTCCGGTGCCGGAAGGTCCGGCACTCGGTGACTGCCGGGCCGGTGGGCGGGCCGGTCGCGGGACGGGCGAAGTCGCCCCAGGTGTTGTCGAGGGTCGGGACGAGCGTCATGTCCCAGTCCGCGTCCGGCGGGATCTCCACGGTGGTGACCGCAGGTGCGGTCCCCGGTGTCCCGGACGCTTCGGCCGTGGCCGTCCCCACGGTCCGGGCCGGCAGGACCAGCACCGCCGCGGGACCCGTATCGAAGGGGACATCGACCTCGACGGCCCGGGCATCGTCATCGGCGGGACGCACCGGCAGCGTCCGGGGCGCGCCGCCGAACGGGTCCACCAGGAGGGCCGGGCCCCCCGCGTCCCGTACCCGCACCCGTGTGCCGCGCGCGTAGCGGCCCGGGTCGAAGTCGTATCGGGCATCCAGCCAGCCGAGCGCGGCGCCCCGGGCGTCGGGGGCCGCGACGGCCGCCCGGGTCGCCCGCGGGGCGGCCGCGGTCAGGAACACCACCGTGGTGTCGTCCACACGCCGCGCGAGTGCGGGAACCGGGGCCCGGACCAGCGGGTGCACCCCCGAGAGCGCCGCGGCCATATCGTCCGGCCCGGGGACGAAAACGGCCCGGCCGTCCGTGAAGCACGCGCGCAGCTCGGCGAGCACACCGGCCGCTTCGCAGTCGATCACGTGCTCGGGGAGGGCGCCAAAAGCAATCAACGTCCCACCGGAAGAGGCGAATTCGACGAGCCGCTGTGCCGTGTCGTGTTCGAGGACCGTGCATGCGGGCAGCACGATCGCGGTGTACGCCTCGTCCGAGACCCTCAGCCGCACTCCGTCGTCCGACGGTGTGACCCGGGCGCGCGCCAGGGACGCGTCGTCGATGATGTCGGCATCGAGACCGAGCCGGTCCATGACGCCCGGCCGGGTACGGAACCAGGCCATGTCACCGGTGAGTTGCAGATACGCGGACTGCGCCCGCGCCGCCGTGTCCGTCACCCCGTCCATGGCGGTACCGGCCTGGGCCGTGGTGGTGGGCAGCAGGATCGCGATGTCGCACAGATGGTGTCCGAGGCTCAGGATCGCGCACAGCCGGGTCACGGCGTCGGCGAAGACGCGGTGGTGGCGCCAGTACGGCTGACGCCAGTCGGTCGCGGGCGGCGCCCACTCCCACCAGCCTCCCTTCGTCGTGTAGTAGACGGCATGCGGGTTGTAGAGGGTCGCACCGGCGCGGAGCCACGGCAGCAGCCAGTCGAACGTCTCCTCCAGCGTGACGCCCCAGCCGGTGGAGTGGAATGCCTCGATCCAGGTGCGGGGGTGGCCGTAGAGATGGGCCAGCGAGGAGTGGATACGGGCGTCCCCGTGGTGGTCGGAGCCGGGGGCGGAGAACCAGCGGTGCGTACGGGCGTAATCGGCGTACAACTCCACGCCCGCCAGGGGGTGTCCGGCGCGGGCGGGGTCCTGCTGGTCGCAGCCGATGCGCAGGCCGTGCCGGTCGTGCCACGCGGCCAGCGGCCGGAAGAACGCCTGCTCGGCCAGCTCGGCGCGGGTCACCTGATAGTCACGGCGGATCCGGTGGGCGTCCGTGTCCCCGCTGTCGTCGTACAGGGCGTCGAGCCGCGCGGTGATGTCGTACCCGTGAAGGCGCAGAAAGGCGTCGGCGAAACCGGTCGACCAGGTGGGCAGGGACGGCAACTCATCCTGGAACGAGCCGACGACGACCGTCCCCAGCCGGTCGCCGAGCCGGCGTTCGAACTCCCCGTGCACGCGGTCCAGCAGCGCCGCACACGCCGTCGAACCGAGGTAGTCGAAGCCGAGCGGCACATGATGATGGAGCGTCAGACGCCACCGTCCCGGACCGGGCGCCCGTACGACCCCGTCGTCCACCGCGACCCGGACCGCCGGGCCGACCGCACGGCCGGCTGCGTCGACGGGTTCGGCGCGGCCGGCGAGGGGCCTCCCGTCGGGGGGACACCGCAGCTCTCCGGTCCGCGGCGCCGTGGTGTCGACGTCGGCCCGCACGCGGTCGAGCCGACGGCCCGCGTGGGCGGGCTGCTCGTCGACGAGGCGCGCCTGGAGGTCGGCACCGGAGAAGCCGAGCTGGTCGTAGAACCACAGGCTCACACCCAGTTCGCGGGCGTCCTCGCACACGCCGTCGAGCAGAGCCCACCACGCGTCGGACAGAAAGGGCGGGTCGTCGGCGTCGGAGCCGAACAGGGGGCCCGAAGGCGCCAGATTGAGGAGAACGAGGTTGTGCACACCGCCCTCGGCGAACCGTTCCAACTGCGCCCGCAGCCGTGCGCGGTCGAGCCGTTCCCCGCTCCACCACCAGATGGCGGTGGGCGAGAAGGCGCGCGGCGGCTCCGCGAGGACCGCGGCGATGCCCGGGGGGAGCGGTGGGTGCACCGGTTGTGTCATGAGATGTCCTCAGCCTTTGAGACCGCCTGCGAAGCCCTTGATCACATAGCGCTGGAGGAGCACGAACACCACCAGGATCGGCAGCGCCGCCAGCACCAGTCCGGCGAAGACGAGCCCGTAGTCGGAGACGTACTGGCCGACGAAGGCGAACACGCCGACGGGCACGGTCTCCTTGTCGGAGCCGCCCAGGTAGAGCAGTGGCGTGAAGAAGTCGTTCCAGATGAACACGGCGTTCAGGATGATCACGGTGCCGGTGATGGGACGCAGCAGGGGGAAGACGATCCGGGTGAACGCCTGCCGGTGGTTGCAGCCGTCGATGAGCGCGGCCTGCGCGTAGTCCTGCGGCAGGGCCCGGATGAATCCGGTGTAGAGGAAGACGGTGAACGGCAACTGGATCCCCGTGTAGAAGAACACCATGCCCTGGTACGTGCCGAGCCAGCCCAGGTCGTCGACGAGTTTGTACAGCGGAATCATGCCGAGCTGGAACGGCAGCACGATGCCCAGCAGGAACAGGATGTACAGCCCGTAGCCAAGACCGCGGGCGCGGCGCGCGAGGTAGTAGGCCCCCGTGGAACCCAGCACGATGAGGAGCAGCAGACTCGCGACGGTGATGATCGTGCTGTTGAGCAGGGCGGGCCCCAGCGAAGCGGAGGACCAGGCATCGCCGAAATTGGCGAAGGTGGGCGGGGAGGGCGGCGAGAGGGGCGATTCGGAGATCTGCCGGGGGTCCTTCATCGCCAGCGTGACCAGGGCGTACACCGGGAACAGAAACACGACGGCGACCGCGATCATGAGCAGTTCGAGGGCGTACCGCCCGTACCGCGGTCTGCGGCCCGGGCGCACTCCGCGTTCGGGGCTCTGTTTCGCGGGCCCGCGGGTCGTTGCGATGCTCACGCGGTGACCTCCCTCGCGCGCAGATAGCGGAGCTGGACCAGGGAGACCGCGGCGACGAACAGCGCGAGGACGAGGGCGACGGCGGTGCTGTAGCCGAACTTCCCGTAGACGAAAGCCTCCTTGTACAGCACGGTCGACAGCGTCTCGCTGGAGGTGCCGGGGCCGCCGTTGGTGGCGGCGTAGACCTGGTCGAAGAGTTTGAGACCGCCGATGGTCGACAGCATGAGGTTGATCGTCAGGGCCGGGGCCAGCAGCGGCCAGGTGACGTAGCGGAAGCGCTGCCACGAGCCCGCGCCGTCGATCCGCGCGGCCTCGTGGAGTTCGGCGGGTACGCCCTGGAGGCCGGCGAGGAAGACGACCATCGAGTATCCGGCGTACTGCCACACGACCATCGCCGCGACGGACCACAGGGCGAGCGACGGATCGCCGAGCCAGTCCTGACGCAGACCGCCGAGCCCGACCGCGCCGAGGACACCGTTGAGTCCGGCGCCGTTCTCGGGGTTGTAGACGTACTTCCACAGGATCGCGACCATGACCGGGCTGACGACGGCCGGCGCGAAGAAGATCAGCCGCAGCAGCGCACGGGACTTGATGTTGGTGTGGACGCCGAGCGCGAGCAGCAGGCCGACGCCGTTCTGGACGACGACCACGGCGATGGTGAGGAGCAGGGTGTTGCTGACGGACTCCAGGGCCCGGCTGTCGTCGAGCAGCGTGCGGAAGTTGTCGAGGCCGGTGAAGGAGAAGCCGCCGATGCCGGACCAGTCGGTGAAGGCGTACATCACCCCGGCAAGGCTCGGGTACAGGACGACGACGCCGTACACGACGAGCGCCGGGACCACGAAGATCCACGACGGGGTGGTGTGGTCGCGGTGCCGGACCGGGCGGCCGGAGCCGGTCCGCGGTCCGCCTCCGGCCTCGCCGACCGTGCCCGGGTCGGCCTTCTGGGAGGTGCTCGTCACGACTTCTTCCCGTAGGCCTCGTCCATCTGCCCGAGCGCGCCGTCGACGTCCGTCTTGCCTGCGAGGAGGTTCTGTACGGCGGCGAAATGGGCTGGCTGCACTTCGGCGTTGGGCCAGCTCTGGTCCATGAACGGGACGGCCCGGTTGTCGTCGATGATGGGCAGGAAGTCCTTGAGCACGGGGTCGATCCTGGTGGACGCGTCACGCTTGAACGGAATCGCGGCGACGGACTGCGCCCAGCGGTTCACGTTCTCCTGCTTGCCGAGGAATTCGATGAACTGCTTCGCCCCGGCGTCCTTCTTGGACCGTGCGGAGACGCCGAGGCCGACGACGATGCCTGCCGGAATCCACAGATTCGCGGCATCGTCACCGCCGGGGAAGGGGAACATGCCGAGATCGTCCGGTGTCCTCGTGGCCTGACGGAAGTTGGCGAGTACGGCGGAGACCTGGACGGCCATCGCGGCCTTGCCGCTCGCGACCATCGAGGTCTGCTGCTCGTACGTCGTTCCGTTGGGGTTGTCGTTGAAGAAGCCCCGGCGCTGCAACTCCTGGTACTTCCCCATCGCGTCGGCCCAGCCGGAGCCGCGGAAGTGCGCCTTTCCGGCGGCCATCTCGGCGTCGAAGCCGGGGTTCTTCGCGTAGACGGCGTTGGGGACCAGCGCGTACGTGATCAGTTGGGTGACCCAGGGAGTCTGGGCGCCGAGCGCGATCGGAATCACGCCCTTTGCCTTCAACTCGGCGCAGACATGGAGCAGTTCGCTCCACGTCCTGGGCGGCTGGACGCCGGCCTTCGCGAAGGCCTTCTTGTTGTAGATGACGCCGATGGTGCTGCTTCCCGCCGAATACAGATAGGTCTTGCCCTGGTGCCGGTACGCGGGGTGGAAGTTCGCCGGGACCTCCTTCGTCCATGCCTGGTCGCTCAGGTCGGCGAGCAGTCCGGCCTTGGCCAGCTCGACCATGGACATGGCACTGCCGCTGCCGGGATAGAGCACGTGGACATCGGGGGCGTTGCCCCCCGCGAGCTGGGTGCGCACCACTGTCTGCACCTGGTCCGTGGGCGCGAAGGAGGTGGCGAACTCGTCGTCGGGGTGGGACTTGCGATACAGCCCGACCAGCTCCTCGACCGGCTTCTGCTGGTCGGCGACGCCGACGATGCGCAGCTTGCCGGAGCCGCCGCCCGAATCCGAGCAGGCCGTCAGCGCGGGCGGAAGGGCGGCGAGCGCCGCGACCCCGCCGCCGATACGGAGAAACCCCCGGCGGCCGACCGCGCCCCGGTCCGGCCGGCTGTGAGAACCCGTCGTCATGGTGTGCCCTCCTCGTGCGAACGGGCGGGCGAGGGATTCGCCGCCGGTCCTGATGTGCGTCGGCTCGGAGTGAGCGACGGCCGGACCCGGGCCTTCGGAGGCGTCCCGGCGTGGCCGTCTGCCGGTGGACAGGTCGCGGTGAAGCGGTACGCGCCCGAGGACACGCGGTGGAGAACGTGGTCCGAGGCGGTCGCGATCCATGTGATGTGGCGGTCGTCGGCCCTCGGCGGCACACCCGATTCGCGGATCGAGCGCGGGTCCGTGGTGGGCACGTACACATCGGCGGTGGCGCCGGGCGGCACCAGTACGCACAGGGTGAACCGGTCGCCCTGCCGCTCCCAGCTCACCTCGACGGTGCCGCGGACCGATTCGTGGCGGGCACTCGCGCGGTGCAGTGCACCGGGGCGGGGCCGGATCCGCAGCTGCCGGTATCCGGCGGAGTCCGGCGTCTGGTCGAGGCCGGCGACACCGCGGTAGAGCCACTCGCCGATCGACCCGAGCGCGTAGTGGTTGAAGGAGTTCATCGACGGTGCGCGGAACCCTGCCCCGGGGGTCCATCCGTCCCAGCGTTCCCAGATCGTCGTGGCGCCGTGCCGCAGCGGAAACCGCCACGACGGCACTTCGGCACGGTTCAGCAGTGCGTGGGCGAGGTCGGCCCGCCCGTGCGCGTCGAGGACGGGCGCGGCGAGAGCGACCCCGAGGAATCCGGTCAGGAGGGCAGGTCCGGCGGACTCGACGAGTGCGGCGAGACGGTCCGCGGCGGCGTCGACGAGGTCCCCGGACAGCAACTCGAAGGCGAGCGCGAGAAGGTAACCGGTCTGGGTGTCCCCGGCGATCCGCACGGTGGGAGGCCCGGCACCGGCTCGCTCGACGGTGACGAAGTGCTCGGCGAACGTGCTCCGGATGTCGTCGGCCAGGCGGTGGTAGCGGTCCCCGACGTCCTTGTGGCCCAGGGCATCGGCGGCCTTCGCCGTGAGGCGGGTACTGTGCGCGAAACAGGCCGTGGCGACGACGTCGCGCGGAGTGGGGGTGCCGGGGGCGAGCCAGTCCGAGAAGTGCGGACCCACCCGCCTGCGCCAGACCAGATCCGGATTATGACGGTGAATCAGGTCGATCCAGGCGCACATGCCCTCCAGCGCCCGGGCGAGGAACCGCGGATCGTCGTAGCAGCGGTACAGGTGCCACGGGATGATCACCCCCGCGTCGCCCCAGCCCGGTGCGCCCTCGTCGCAGACGCCCACGAGACGCGGGGCGACGTTGGAGAAGCCACCGTCGGGGGTGCGGGCGTCATCGATGTCGCGCAGCCACTTGGTGAAGAACGCGGCGACGTCCGCGTTGAGCGCCGCCGTGGGCAGGAACACCTGCGCGTCGGCCAGCCAGCCGAGCCGCTCGTCGCGCTGCGGACAGTCCGTGGGCACACTGACGAAGTTCGAGCGCTGCCCCCACGCGACACATTCGTGGAGCCGGCGCAGCTCCGCGTCCGAGCAGTCGAACTCCCCGGCCCACGGGGTGTCGCTGTGCAGCGCCACGGCGACGACATCGGACTCGGCCGGCTCCGGAATCCCGCTGATCTCGACGTACCGGAACCCGTGATACGTGAAGCGCGGCTCGAACACGATGTGTGCGCGCCCGTCCCCGATGAGCACATCGGTCGCGGCGGCAGTGCGCAGATTGGCCGTGTACAGCCGGTCCGAGTCGTCCAGCACCTCGGCATGGCGAATCACTACCCGCGCCCCGGCGGCGAGTTCACCGACCCGCAGCCGCACCCGCCCGGCCAGGTTCTGGCCGAAGTCGACGATGTGGGTGTGCGGAGAAATCCGCGTGACCGAGCGCGGGCGCAGCTCGGCCGTCACCCGCACGGGCTCGTCGACGGACGCCACGAGCAGACGGTGATCGGCGTCCGTGACCAGGGCCGGCGACCAGCCGGAGTCGTCGAAGCCGGGCAGGTCCCAGCCATCGGCGGCGTGGCGCAGGTCATGGCACTCGCCCATCAGCAGATCCGCGTGACGGATGACTTCCGTACTGCTGCGCCATGTCCCGTCGGTGACGAGCGCGGTGCTCCGGCCGTCCGGACCGGTGAGGTGAAGTTCGGCCAGGAACTGGGGAAACGTGCCGTAGTGGGCCCCGGACCGGCGCGGTTCGAAGCCGACGAATCCGCTCCACCAGCCGTCGGCGACGGTCGCGGCGAGCACGTTCTCGCCCTCGCGCAGCAACTCGCCCACGTCGTACGTCTGGTACTGGACGCGGTGGTGGTAATCGGTCCAGCCGGGCGCGAGTTCGGCGTCGCCGACCCGTACGCCGTTGAGCCGGACCTCGTACAGGCCGCGCGCGCTGACATGGAGCCGGGCGTGCGCGTCTGCCGAAGCGGTGAAGGCGCGTCGCAGAACGGGGCACGGGGCCAGCCCGTGGTCGTCGAGCGCGAACTCACCCTCGGTGGGCGCGTCCATGACCTCGACCGGCCGCGAATCATGAGTGATCCAGGACGCCCGCCACGCCCGCGCGTCGGTGACGGCCGTCTCGAACCAGGACGTGGCCTCGGCGGGCGCCGCCGATCCGGCCGGCCAGACGGAGACCCGCCAGTGATAGCGCGTACGGCTCCGGAGGGCGGGCCCCGCGTACCCGACACCGGTCGCGCCCGGGTCCGTCACCCGGCCCGTGTCCCACAGGAGTTGACCGCACCCGTCCAGGTCCTCGGGGTGTTCGGCGACCCGGACCCGGTAGGCCACGGGGTCGTCGCCACGACGGTCGGACGCCAGCCGCCAGGAGAGCCGGGGCGCGGGTTCGTCGATCCCCAGCGGGGTGGTGCGGTGCTCGCACCGCAGGCCGTACGGCCGGAGCGTCCGGTCTCCGGGACGGTGCCCGGCCGCTGTTCCTTCGGCGGGGCGGGAGGCGGGCACATCCGCTGCCGAGGAACCGGACACGAGCACGTCCTTCCGTCGCACCGAATTTCCCGATGTGAAATCTAACGTTAATTCTGTGGCGTGGAGACTATGAGTCACCCTGAAGGGTGTCAAGGGTGTCAAGGGTGTCGCCGACGCCACGCCCGGTCGCCTCGGGGGATGGCCGATGTCTCCCCAACTAACCGCTTGTGAACGGCATTGCGGCCACCGGTGCGTGGTCTTGTGGCCTGTGATTCCCCTGTGATATCCAGCATGTGATTACCACATGGGCGGACGTGAAATCACGCGCCGATCCCACTTCGTACCGCACGGGATCCCGCCCGACGAAGGGACGAGTTTCATGCGACTCAACAGTGGGGCAGGCGGCACCGGAGGGTTCGGCAGACGGGTGATGCTCGGCGGGACGGTCGGCATGGCCCTCGCCGCGGCCGGCCTGTCGACGGGCAGCGCCTGGGGTGACACGCCTTTCCACGACGACCCGTTCACCCTGGGAGTCGCCTCCGGCGATCCCTGGCCGGACGGATTCGTTCTGTGGACCCGTCTCGCGCCCCAGCCCCTCGCTCCCGACGGGGCCGGAGGCATGCCGCCGTACGCCGTCGACGTCCAGTGGGAGGTCGCCCGCGACGAACGCTTCCGGTCCGTCGTACGCCGGGGGCGGACCCGGGCGGTGCCCGAACTGGCCCACTCCGTCCACATCGAGGTCTCCGGACTGCAACCGGGCAGGCATTACTACTACCGCTTCCGCGCGGGCGGTGTGCACAGCCCCGTCGGCCGCACCCGCACCGCACCCCCGCCGCACAGCCGCCCCAAGGAACTCGACTTCGCCTTCGTCTCCTGCCAGGCGTGGTTCGAAGGCTTCTACACCGCCTACCGGCACCTCGCCGAGGAGGACGTCGACCTGGTCCTGCACCTCGGCGACTACATCTACGAGAACGCCATCGACGCCATGGGCGGCGTACGCAACGTCCCCGTCGCCGCCGAACTGCGCCCCGAACCGATGGACCTCGTGCAGTACCGCAACCGCCACGCCCTCCACCGCTTCGACCCCGACCTGATCGCCGCCCACCAGGTCCACCCGTTCGCCGTCGTCTGGGACGACCACGAGGTCGAGGACAACTGGGCACGCGACAAGTCCAAGGCCGACAACGAACCCGATCAGGACCCGGCGGTCTTCCGGCAACGCGCGGCGGCGGCCTTCCAGGCGTACTACGAACACCTGCCGCTGCGGCTGCCGAACAAGCCGAACGGCTTCGAGGCCCGGATGTACCGCAGCCTGCGCTACGGCCGGATGGCCACCTTCCACATCCTCGACACCCGGCTCTTCCGCGACGACCAGCCCTGCGGCGACGGCACGAAGAGCGGCTGCGACGAACGGCTCACCCCCGGCCGCACCATCCTCGGCCCGGAACAGGAGCAGTGGCTCCACCGCAGCCTCGGACACTCCGACACGACATGGAACATGATCTCCCAGCAGATCCCCGTGACCCAGGTCGACACCGATCCCGGCCCCGGCCAGTCGTTCGTGATGGACTTCTGGGACGGATATGTGGACGCGCGCCAACGGCTGTTCAAGGAGATCACCGACCGCGGCGTCAGCAACCCCGTCGTCCTCACCGGTGACATGCACCGTCACCTCGCCGCCGATCTCAAGCAGAACTTCGACGACCCGGAATCGCCCACGATCGGCGTCGAGTTCGTCGGTTCGTCCATCTCCACCACGAAGGACGGGATGGACCTGGACCCGTCCGGCGCCCGGCTCCTCGCGGCCAACGATCACATCAAGTTCACCAACTTCCAGCGTGGTTACGTACGTTGCGCACTGACCCGGGAGAGCTGCCGGGCCGACTTCCGGGTCCTCCCGTACGTCACCACCCCCGGCGCCCCCATCTCGACCCGCACCTCGCTCGTGACCGAGGCGGGCCGCCCCGGGATCCAGCCCGCCTGAGAAACACCGGCCGCCCCCTGCCGGGAGAGCGGCAGGGGGCGGCCGGTGCCGGGTGTGTCCCTCGTCCGGCGCCCGGCCCGTCGCCGCCCGCGCGGACTGCGACGGCGAGACCCGGTCAGGGAGCGGTGCCCCAGGAGTGGGTGCCGCCCGCGTAGACGGCGATCTTCGAGGCGTCGGCATAGGCCGTGTTGGTGGCGCGGCTGTAGTCGTCGGTCTCGTCGAAGTTCGACCAGTCGCTCTTGTTCAGCCGCAGCTGGAGCTCCCCGGTGGAGGCTCCCGTGGCCGGAGTGCCGCTGGAGAAGCCGACCTCCAGGCAGTGGCTGGCCCCGGCGGCGGAACCGCCCGACGAGGACACACCGCGGGTCACGTCGGAGCAGCCGATGACCGCGTAGTCGCACGCGGTGTCGAAGGTACTCGCGCCGCTTCCGGAGTGAACCAGTACCGGATCTTCACCGTGGACAGATCCACCGCGGCGGACCCGGTGTTGACCAGTTGCAGACCCATCCGGATCTGGTTGTCGGTGGCCGAGGAATCGGTGTTCTTGTACTGGACCTTGAGCGTCCCGGTCCCGGTGCCGCCGCCCTGGTCGGTCGTGGCCGAGACCCACAACTGCTTTACGGCTTCGTTGACTTGATGCCCCGACGCAGGGCCGGCCCGTGGCGCACAACCGCTGGTGACGGGCGGTGCGCCCAGGCCGGAATCGCGCGTTCCGTCGGCGCGGGATCGCGCGCGTCACCGAACGGTGAGCGAACCCTTCATGTACGGATGAATGGTGCAGATGTACGGGTAGGTGCCGGGCTCGGCCGGGGCGGCGAAAGTGGCCGTCCTGCCCGGCGCGACATCACCGGTGTCGAACGTCTTCCCGGTGGTGGCGCCGGCGGTGGCGGTCACCGTGTGGGCCACGGCGTCCTCGTTGACGACGGTGATCAGGGCGCCCGCGGGGACCGTCAGTCGGGTCGGTGTGAACGCGAAGTTCTTGATCGTGATCCGTACCTTGCCGACCGGGGACGACGAAGGGGACGCGGAGGCCGAGGGGGAGGCGGAGGCGGAGGGCGTGGCGCTGGCGGGCGACGAGCTGCCGCCACCACGGTGCGAACAGCCGACGAGGGCGGTCGCGCAGACGATCGCGGCGGCCGCGGTGACACCTGCCCGACCGTGCAGAAGCGAAGCGATCATGGTGTCAGTGACCGCCGCCGGTCGAGCCCGGTTGCGGCGTGCCGGACTTGGCTCCGCCCATGACCTTGTTGCCGGACGTATCGAGTACGTACCACTTGGCGCCGGAATCGTTCACCCCTTGACCGTTGGTGTCTCCGGCCTTTCTGTCGCCCGCGAAGTAGTACAGCGGGTGCCCGTTGTACGTGACTTCCCTGCTGCCGTCGCCGCGCTTCGTCGTACCCAGCAGACCGGCCTTCACGCCCTTGCCGGCGACCGGCTCACCGCTGACCGTCAGCGGCGGCCACTCCCTGGCGCATTCTCCCGAGCAGTTCGACTTGGACGTGGTGTCGGCGACCCAGAGGTAGAGGGTCCGGCCCGTGCCGTCGACCAGGATGGTCCCGAGCGGGCCGGACGCGGAGGCCACGGTTGCCCTGGCAGAGGCCGTTTCCGACGGGGAGGCCGGGGCTGCGGGGGAAGAGCTTCCCGATGCCGCCGGGGTGCTCACCGCTGCGGATTTCGACGCCGTCGACTTCGTACCGCCGCTGTTCGAACAGCCGCCGACAGCGGCGGCGAACAGACCCACCGCGATCACGGCGGCGGCTGTCCTCGCATGGTTCCCCATCACAAGAGCTCCTCGGATCGGGCCGCCGCTCCGGCGGCACTCTGACCCGAACGTTAGGTGCCGTTCGACCAGGGGGAGGGCAGGCGCTCGGGATGATCCGCCGGTCGAATCCATCCGGGTGCGGGCCTTCCGCCCGCCGGTACTCCAGCCGGGCCCGCCGACGGCCCCGGAGGGTGGGGCCTGCGGCGCGGCGCCTTGCCCGGTACCGAATTCCCATATCGTCTTACGGGGTTCCCGAACTCGGGGCATCCAGGGCGGGCGGGACGTTCAGGACATGCGGGAGCCCCGGTCCGTTGCCGGGACGTCCCCGGTCCGTCGCCGGACGCCCCGCATGCCCGAGCCCCAGGAGTTCTCCGATGCGCCTGAGCGCCGCCTTCGCCGCCACTGCCCTGCTCACCCTCACCGCCGCGGTGCCCGCCGCCGCCCGGTCCGGAGACCCGGTGCCGGACCGCGGGCTCGTCCTCACCGTCTCCGGGAGCGAGCACACCTGGATCCGTGGCATCGCACTTTTCTGCCCGCCCGCTCCGGACGCCCACCACCGCGAGGCGGCCGCCGCCTGTGCGGCGATCGACGAGGCGGCAGGCGCTCTGGACAACCTGTCCGGCGACCCGCACCTGTGCAGCCAGGAGGACGACCCGGTGACGGCCACCGCCACCGGCGAGTGGGACGGGCGCGCCGTCTCCTGGCAGAAGACATTCCCCAACGCCTGCGTGATGGACGCGGCCACCGGACCGGTCTTCCGTTTCTGAGTCCGGCCGTCCTGAGCCGGGCGACCCGCCCGGCTCAGGATTCGCGCGTCGCGGCCATCCCCGCGGTGATCAGTCCGAGCACCACCCACCCGAACCAGAGCCAGCCACTGCTCCCCAGCGCCACCGTGTAGGCGGTGACCGCCACCAGGGCCGCCACGGTGATCACACCCATGGTCTTCGTGGATCCGGACATGCCCGTACCCTCCTCATCGGCCGGGTGGCCGTGGATGCCATCGTCACCCCGGAGGCATGCCCACCGCTACTGCCCGCGCGCCTGCAACGAGGCGAGATAGGCGTTGTACGCCTGCAGCTCCTTGTCCCCGTCCCGGTCCGCCGCACGGTCCGAGCGCTTCGCCGTCCGCTGCTCGGAGCGGTACCACTGGAAGACCAGCGCGATCAGCACCAGAACCGACGGGATCTCGCTGAAGGCCCAGGCGATACCGCCCGCCCAGTTCTGATCGCTCAGCGCGTCGACGCCGAGCGAGGCCGGCGGATTCTTGTACGTCTCCACCATCGGCGTCGTCGCCATCATCAGCGCGATGCCGAAGAACGCGTGGAACGGCATCCCCGCGAACAGCTCCAGCATCCGCATCACATAGCCGGGCCGGTGCGGCCCCGGGTCGACGCCCATGATCGGCCAGAAGAACACCAGACCCACCGCGAGGAAGTGCACCATCATCGCGATGTGCCCGGTCTTCGAACCCATCAGGAAGTCGAAAAGCGGGGTGAAGTACAGCGCGTACAGGCTGGCGATGAAGAGCGGAATCGTGAAGACCGGATGCGTGATGATCTTCATGTAGCGGCTGTGCAGCAGCATCAGGAGCAGCTCGCGCGGGCCGGTGCGGCCACGTCCCGCGACCGGGAGCGCACGCAGCGCCAGGGTCACCGGAGCGCCCAGCAGCAGCAGGATCGGCGACAGCATGCTGATCACCATGTGCTGCACCATGTGCACGCTGAACATGACCATGCCGTAGTCGTTCAGCTTCGTGCACATCACCAGGGCGATGGACAGCACGCCGACGACGAAGAAGACGATGCGGCCGGCCGGCCAGCCGTCCCCGCGCCTGCGCAGCCGCAGCACGGCGTACCCGTACAGGCCGATGGCGAGAACACAGCCGATGAGGAAGAACGGGTCCGCGGAGAATTGGAGCCCACGTCCCAGCGTGAACGGCGGCAGATCCATGTTCATGCCGTGCCCGCTGTGATCCATCTGTTCACTCCCGCTGGGGACGTCCCCGATTCGTGCTGGTTGTCCCGACCAGAGTAGAACTGCCCCCGGCCGCAGCTGCGGCCGGGGGCAGTTCTACTGAGGGGATGTCGCTCAGAGCACGCACTCCGCCTCGGCGTACCGCTCGACCGGGACCGTCTTCAGGGTCTGCACGGCGTCGCCCAGCGGCACCATCACGATGTCCGTGCCGCGCAGCGCCGTCATCATGCCGAACTCGCCGCGGTGCGCGGCCTCCACCGCGTGCCAGCCGAAACGGGTGGCGAGCACCCGGTCGTACGCGGTCGGGGTTCCGCCGCGCTGCACGTGGCCGAGGATCACCGGGCGGGCCTCCTTGCCGAGGCGCTGCTCCAGCTCGATGGAGAGCTGCGTCGCCACGCCGGCGAACCGCTCGTGCCCGTAGATGTCCTTGGTGCCCTGCTCGATCTCCATGGAGGAGCCCTGGCGGGGCTTGGCGCCCTCGGCGACCACGACGATCGCGAACTTCTTGCCGGCCGAGAAGCGCTCGCCGACCAGCTCGGTCAGCTCGTCGATGTCGAAGGGGCGCTCCGGCACGACAATGGCGTGCGCACCGGCCGCCATGCCCGAGTGCAGGGCGATCCAGCCGGTGTGGCGGCCCATGACCTCGACGATCAGCACCCGCTGGTGCGATTCGGCGGTGGTCTTCAGCCGGTCCAGTGCCTCCGTCGCGACACCGACGGCGGTGTCGAAGCCGAAGGTCACATCGGTGGAGGCGATGTCGTTGTCGATCGTCTTCGGTACGCCGACGATCGGCAGACCCGCCTCGGAGAGCAGATGGGCCGCCTTCAGTGTGCCCTCGCCGCCGATCGGGATGATCACGTCGAGACCGAGGTCGGCGACATGGCCCCTGGCCTGCTCGACGCCGCCCCGCAGATGGGCGGGCTGGACCCGGGAGGAGCCGAGGATCGTACCGCCGCGGGCGAGAATGCCGCCGACCGCGTCGAGGTCGAGCTTGCGGTAGTCGCCCTCGAGGAGGCCCTTCCACCCGTCGTGGAAGCCGATGACCTCGTCGCCGTGGTCGACCACCGCGCGGTGAACGACGGAACGGATGACGGCGTTCAGGCCGGGGCAGTCGCCGCCGGAGGTGAGCACACCAATTCGCATTGCCCGGGGAACCTTTGCAACGTGGGCCGACGACCGGACCACGTCGTCCGGTTGGATCCCCGCCACCCTACCGGCGCAGGGTGGCGGGACCGAACCGGGCGTCCGCCTGCTGGACGCCGCTCAGCTGAGCGAAAGCAAGAGCGTCCGGCAATCGGGGGGCGGCGTCGCGGGGCTGGGCACGCACTCCCCCAAGGCCTTGAGGGCCAGGGGGGACCCCCTCCGGCGTTGTCGTCGGTCACCAACGCTCCGCGTCGACTCCCTCCTCCGCCTTGCAGCTGCACGCACCCGGCCCCGCTCCTTCTTCCACCCTCCGATTGCCGGACGCTCAGTGCCTCATCAGGCGGGCTGGGTCGCCGAGGCGATGCGCTCGGCGCGCAGTGCCTCGTACCACCGGTCGTCCGTCGGCGGCAGGGCGTTGACATCGAGGGCCAGCTTCAGCAGCAGATCCGCGATCAGCGGGTTGCGCGCCATGACGGGGCCGTGCATGTACGTACCGAAGACGGTGTCGTTGTACGCGCCCTCCGTGCCGTCGCCGGTGCCGTTGCCCCGGCCGAACTGCACCCGGGCGAACGGCCGTGCCGTCGGGCCGAGATGGGTGATGCCCTGGTGGTTCTCGAAACCGGTCAGCGGCGGCAGGCCGAGGCGCGGGTCGATGTCGCCCAGTACGTCTCCGACGCACCGGGCCCCCTCGCCGCGGGTGGAGACCACGTCGAGCAGCCCGAGACCGGCCTCGCGCTCACCGAGGTCGTTGATGAACTCATGACCGAGGATCTGGTACCCGGCGCAGACCGAGAAGATGATCGCGCCGTTGGACGCGGCCCGGCTGAGCCCGCCGTCGCGGCGCAGCCGCTCCGCGGCGAGCCGCTGCGGCCTGTCCTCACCGCCGCCGATCAGATAGATGTCGCCGGACGTGGGGACCGGCTGGTCGCTGCGGACATCGACGCGCTGCACCTCGAGACCGCGCTGCCGGGCCCGGCGCTCCACCACGAGCGCGTTGCCCTGGTCGCCGTAGGTGCTGAGGAGGTCGGGGTAGACCCAGACCAGACGCAGACCGTTGTTGCTCATGCTTCGTCCTCTCCGGAGGTGGCCGGGGCCGGGGTCAGTTGCCGACACGACGGCGCAGGTCCTGGAAGGCGGTGTAGTTGGCGATGACCTCGATGCGGCCGGGCGGGGCCTGCTGCACGGCCTCGTCGAGGTTCTCGCAGACCCGGAAGTCGAGACCGGCCACTTCGAGACGGACCGCGAGGTCCAGCTTGCGGTCGCCGAGCACGAAGATCGGGTGACCGGCGAGCTGGGTGTAGTCGACGTCCCACAGCCAGGAGGTGTCCGTGCCGTCCGCGCCGCGGGCGTTGACGGAGAGGATCACCGGAGTGGGCGGCGGGTCGATCAGGGAGAACGTCTCCAGCCAGCCCGCGGGGTTCTTCGCCAGCAGCAGCCGCAGCTCACGGCCGAGGAAGCCGACGACGTCGTAGCGGCCGGCGACGGCCTGCACCTGGTACATGCGCTCCAGCGCGACCTGCGGCGGCACACCGAAGACGGCGGCCACGGCGGCGGAGCTGGTGGCGTTGGCCCTGTTGGCGCGGCCGGGCAGCTGGAGGTGGATCGGCCACGCCGAACCGTGCGGGTCCAGGACGTAGTCGCCGTGCAGCACCCAGCTCGGCGCGGGGCGGCGGAAACCGCACTCGCCGCAGAACCAGTCGTCGCCGGGGCGCTGCATCACGCCGCCGCAGGACGGGCAGGACCAGGCGTCGTCCTTCCACGCCTGGCCGGCCGCGACCCACACCACATTGGGGGAGGAGGATGCCGCCCAGACGATCAGCGGGTCGTCGGCGTTCGCGACGATCACGGCCTTCGAACCGGACAGCCCCTCACGCCACTTCTCCGCGAGCATCCGGGTCTCCGCGGCGCGGTCCAGCTGGTCGCGGGAGAGGTTGAGGAGTGCGATCACCTTGGGCGTCGTATCGCGCGCGACCCCGGCGAGGTACTTCTCGTCGACCTCTATGACGCCGTACTTCGCGTCCGAGCCGCCCGCCAGTGCCGAGGTGATGCCCGCCGGCATGTTCGCGCCGAGAGCGTTGGACACGACCGGGCCCGCGGCCCGCAGCGCCTCGGCGATCAGCCGGGTCGTCGTCGTCTTGCCGTTCGTCGCCGACACGAGGATCACGTCCAGGTGCTGCGCCAGCCGCCCCAGCAGGTCGGGGTCGAGCTTGAGTGCCACCCGGCCGCCGATCACCGATCCGCTGCCGCGCCCCGCAGCGCGCGACACCGCCGCCGCGGCCTTACCCGCCGTCACGGCCAGCTTGGCCCGCGGCGACAGCGGCTCCGTGTTGCCTGCCATCGTCCTAGATCCTCCTTGCATCGGTCCACGCCCAGCCTATCGATGTCCGGCGCGGGGACCGCACCGCGGCACCGCCGGGAAGGTGGAGGTCACGTGGAACGTACGATTGCCGCCATGCGAAACCGCCCGATCCCCGGCAGTTCCGGACTGATTCGTGCCATGAGTCTGCTCGGTGACCCGGTGCTGCACGGTGCCTGCGAACCCGTCACGGACTTCGGCCCCTCGCTCGCCCGCCTCGTCGAGGACATGTACGCCACCATGTACGCGGCCCAGGGAGTCGGACTCGCGGCCAATCAGGTCGGCGTCCCACTGCGGGTGTTCGTGTACGACTGCCCGGACGACGACGACGTCCGTCACCTCGGGCATCTCGTCAACCCGAAGCTGGTCGAGGCGGACGGCATCACCCTACGCGGCCCGGAAGGGTGTCTTTCGCTGCCCGGCATCGAGGCAGGCACCCCGCGCTTCGACCGTGCCGTCGTCGAGGGCGTGACGGTCGAGGGCGAGCCGGTACGGGTCACCGGAACCGGCTTCTTCGCCCGTTGCCTGCAGCACGAGTGCGACCACCTCGAAGGCATGGTGTACACGGACCGGCTGACCGGGCTGCGCCGGTCGAGGGCGCTGCGCGCGGCCCGCCGGGCGCCCTGGGCGCGGGGCGGCTGACCGACAACCTCTCAGAATCCCGGGCCGCCGGGCCGGTCGCCCGCGTCGGCCAGCCTGCCCCACAGAAGATCCGCCAGGCTGCGCACCAACTGCTCGCGGGAGCAAGGGCGTTCGCCGAGCCACCAGTCGCCCGCGGCATGCATCATGCCGACGATGCCGTGGCCCCAGATGCGGGCCATGGCCTCGCTGTCCGGGCCGAGGTCCACCCGCTCGGCGATGACCAGGGCGAGTTCCTCGCCGAGCCGGCGCAGCAGTGGCGCGGAGTGCCGTCCGACGTCGAAACGCTGCTCCGTCGAGGGCGCGGAGTCGTCGGACGGGTGCATCAGGAAGCGGTAGACCTGCGGGCGGGCCTCGATCGCCGCGAGATAGGTGTCGAGCGTCGACTCCACGCGCCGACGGCGCTCGGCCGGTGCGTCGAGCGCCGCCCGCAGAGCGATCAGCAGGGCGTCGGTGTGGCGCTTGGCGAGGGCGCGGTAGAGGCCGCCCTTGTCGCCGAAGTGCCGGTAGAGGATGGGCTTGGTGATTCCGGCCTCCGCCGCGATGGCGTTCATCGAGGCGCCCGGCCCGTCCCTGAGCACCACGCGGTCGGCGGCTTCGAGCAGCTCGCGGCGGCGGCTCTCGGCCGCTGTCCGCTGCCGCTCGGCCTGTCGTGTGGTCTCCATGTCGCGTCTCCCCGCCCTGGCCATGCACATTGCGTCCTGCCTGCGCAACGTAACACCCTGCCCCGCGGCGTGTGGATCGGCACCCGAGCGGTTGACAGAGGCTACTTGTCGGTAACAGACTGCGGTTACCGCAAGTAACGAGTGGCTTTTTTCAGGGCAGTAGGTGGAGGGGAACATGGCGGAGTTCACGCTCGAACTCAACGATGACCAGAGGCAGGTCCGTGACTGGCTTCACGGCTTCGCCGCGGACGTGATCCGTCCGGCGGCTTCCGAGTGGGACGAGCGTGAGGAAACGCCCTGGCCCGTCATTCAGGAAGCGGCCAAGGTCGGCATCTACTCCCTCGACTTCTACGCCCAGCAGTTCTTCGACCCGACGGGCCTCGGCATCCCGATGGCGATGGAGGAGCTCTTCTGGGGGGACGCGGGCATAGCCCTCTCGATCGTCGGTACGGGCCTGGCGGCCGTGGGCGTCCTCGCCAACGGCACCGAGGAGCAGATCGGCACCTGGATCCCGCAGATGTACGGCGACGCCGACGACGTCAAGGTCGCGGCCTTCTGCTCCTCCGAGCCGGACGCGGGTTCCGACGTCGCCTCGATGCGCACCCGTGCGGTGTACGACCAGGCCAAGGACGAGTGGGTGCTGAACGGCACCAAGACCTGGGCGACCAACGGCGGCATCGCGGGCGTCCATGTCGTCGTCGCCGTGGTCGACCCGGAGCTCGGTTCCAAGGGGCACGCCTCGTTCATCGTGCCGCCGGACACCCCCGGTCTTTCTCAGGGCCAGAAGTTCAAGAAGCACGGCATCCGCGCCTCGCACACCGCCGAGGTCGTCCTGGAGGACGTCCGCGTCCCCGGCCACTGCCTGCTCGGCGGCAAGGAGAAGCTCGACCAGCGCCTGGCCCGGGCCCGCGAGCGCGCCGCGTCCGGTGGCGAGCGGGTGAAGAACGCGGCGATGGCCACCTTCGAGGCCTCACGCCCCGCGGTCGGCGCCATGGCGGTCGGCACCGCCCGTGCCGCGTACGAGGTCGCGCTGGAGTACGCGAAGACCCGCACCCAGTTCGGCCGGCCGATCATCGACAACCAGGGCGTCGCCTTCCAGCTCGCCGACATGCGTACGCAGATCGACGCGGCCCGGCTGCTGGTCTGGCGTGCCTCCTGGATGGCGACCACCGGCAAGCCTTTCACCTCGGCCGAAGGCTCCATGTCCAAGCTGTACGCGAGCGAGACGGCGCAGAAGGTCACCGCGCAGGCCGTCCAGATCCTCGGCGGCAACGGCTTCACCCGTGAGTACCCGGTGGAGCGGATGCACCGGGACGCGGCGATCTACACGATCTTCGAGGGTACGAGCGAGATCCAGCGCCTGGTGATCGCCCGCACCCTCTCGGGCATGCCGATCCGCTAGCGCGGGGCGGGGGTGGTGGTGTGCATGGTTCACGCTTGTGCGGCCCGCACCCCCGCGCCGGCTGTCCGGCATCGAGCGGCGGAACCGGTCAGGCGGGCAGCTGGGACTCGATGGCGGCGATGAGCTCCGGGGCCTCCGGCTCCGTGCGCGGGCGGAGGCGTGCGACCGGCTCGCCCCCCGGCGAGATGAGGAACTTCTCGAAGTTCCACTGGACGTCACCGGCCTCGCCGTCCTCGTCCGCGAGAGCGGTCAGCTCGACGTAGAGCGGGTGGCGGCCTTCGCCGTTCACGTCGGTCTTCTCCAGCAGCGGGAAGCTGACACCGTACGTCGTCGAGCAGAAGGTCTGGATCTCCTCCGCGCTCCCCGGCTCCTGGCCGGCGAACTGGTTGCACGGCACACCGAGCACGGTGAAGCCGCGGTCCCCGTACGCGTTCTGGAGCCGTTCCAGGCCCGCGTACTGCGGGGTGAGCCCGCACTTCGACGCCACGTTCACCAACAGGACCGCCCGGCCGCGGTAGTCGGCCAGGGATGCGGGCTCGCCGGTGAGCGTGCGCAGGGGGATGTCGTACAGCGTCATGAGGCTCTCCTTGTGAGGGTGGCTTTCACCGCCATTGTCGTGCCCACCGGTCGGTCATCACGAACCCGAACGCCTGAACGCGGGGATCAACGGATGCGCCGACGGCGTGGCCTACGAGGACGTGAACGGGCTCGCCGCCCGATCCGACGACCCTCGCGCGGCGCCGACCGCCTTGTAGTAGAGCGTCGTCGGTTTCAGGGTCCCGGCCGGGTCGGCGGCGTAGTCCGGAATCGAGCCGCACTCCGTCCAGCCCGCCGATCGGTAGAGCCGTTCGGCGGGGCTGTCGCTCTCGGTGTCCAGCACCAGCAGCGTGATCCCCTCCTCGGCGGCCGACCGCTCGGCAGCGGCCAGCAGTGACCGGCCGAGCCCCTGGCCGCGGGCCGACGGACGGACCATCAGCTTGGCGATCTCCGCGCGGTGACGGGCGTTCGGCAGCGGAGTCCGGACCAGGCCGATGGTCCCGGCCACCCGTTCCGCGTCCCGGGCGATCCAGACCCGGAGGTCTCCGGCGTCGACGGCGCCGGCCCTCTTCCGCCACCAGGCGGCGGCCGCGCCGCGGTCCAGCGGCGCGAGGAAACCCACCGACGATCCGCCGTCCACGGTTTCCACCAGGAGTGCGGCCAACTCGTCGGCATAGGTGATCAGTTCGGGTCCGGACACCGCAATGATCCCGGTCATGAGGCAGGCCCTCCCACGGCTCTCACGGTTTTCGCGGCTTTCACGGCAGGACGATCACCAGTGCGTAGCGGACCTGCTCCGGCCCCGGACAGTGGAAGCGCGAGGGGCCGCGCAGCAGGAAGCGCAGACAGTCGCCGCTGCGCACGGTGTGCGTGGTGCCGTCGACGGTGATCTCGACCGTCCCCTCCAGCACCCAGACATGCTGCTCCACGCCGGACACCGGCGCACTCTCGTACGCGATGGCGGCTCCCACGTCGAGGGTGCCCTCGATGACCTCCGCGCGCAGGCCGGTGTGGGGCGGCGAGACCGAGCGGCGTACGAAGCCCGACGCCTCGTCCCGCCACACCGATTGCCGCGCGGCGGGAACCAGTTGCGGTGCTTCCGCCTCGACCTCCGTCAGCAGCCGCGACATCGTCCGCCCGTAGACCGTGCACAACGTGCCGAGCAGGGCGGCGGTCGGGCTCAGCTCGCCCCGCTCCAGCCGGGACAGTGTGGAGCGGCTCACCCCGCTGCGCCGGGACAGTTCGTCCAGCGACCAGCCGCGTCCGGTACGCAGTTCGCCCAGCCGCGCGGCGAGCCGGGCGTCGACGGAGCCTGGCTCCGCCCGTTCGAAATCTCTCACATCAGGGATTATGTCCCTGATGTGAGAAAATCTGGGGAGCCACGGCCGGGACATCGTTCTTCTGCTGGCCGGGAGTTGTCGTGCCACGCTGGTTCGGCGAAGTCCCGGCGAGCCCACTCGGGGCCCGCCGGGTTGCTCTGCTGCCCGAGGAGACCGACATGGCCAGTGCCGGCAACGGGCCGAGCGTGGCGCGTGACACCACCCCGCCTTCGCGTCATCCCTTCCGGTACGGGTGGACCGCCTTCGCCGCGGTTCTGATGATCTTCGGCGGTGCGATGGCGGTCTTCGAGGGGATCGCGGCCATCACCAAGGACAACCTGTTCGTCGCAACCGACAACTACGTGTTCCGGTTCAGCCTCACGGGCTGGGGCTGGATCCACCTCATTCCGGGCATCGTCATCGTCCTCGCCGGCTGTGCGCTGTTGTTCAACGGAGCCGCCTGGGCGCGCGTCGTGGGTATCGTGCTCTTGGGCCTGGGCGCACTCGCCAACTTCCTGTGGCTGCCCTTCTACCCGTTCTGGTCCATCGTGCTCATCGCCATCAACGTCTTCATCCTCTGGGCGCTCTGCATGGGTCCGCAGCAGGAGGAGTGGACCTGACGCTTGCCGCTGGGGGCAGCCACCAGGAGGGTTCCGGCGGTGGTCAGGCCGCCAGCCGCCGGGGCGGGGGAGCCAGCAGGACGGCGATGTCCGCGGCTGTCCGGTCGGGGTGTGGGCGTTGGTGGCCGGCGTGAGCCGTCCGTTCTGCCGGACGACGAACAGCAGCCACAGCACCGCCCGCGCGCGACCACCATCCGTGGCGGCGAAGGACAGCGGGGGTACGGCTCGCACGGCTCGGCCAGGGGAGTGAACGGCGGTCAGTCCAATGGCGTAACGGGGACCGGGTCCTCCCGGATCCGCGGCCGAGATGCGTTCCGGTCCCACCGCTGCTGCAATGGCCAAGGACGTGGCCTCCGACGGAACCGGGGCAGTCGAGATGTCTGAAGGAGCTGACGTGAGCGGCGAGAGCGACGAGACAGGACCGATCGACTACCTGGTGGTCGAGTTTCCGGCGGGAAGCCGGATGACGGGAGAAGGACTGCCCCTGCTGGTCGACCTGGTCGACCGGGGCATCATCCGGATCCTGGATCTGACCTTCGTCAGGAAGAACCGGGACGGCACCATCGACGGCGTGGAACTCTCCGAGCTGACCGGGGACGGCGGTGCCGGCCTCGCCGTGTTCGAGGGGGTGTCCTCGGGCCTGATCGGCCAGGACGACATCGACGAGGCGAGCGCGATCCTCGAACCCGGCAGCGCTGCCGGAATCCTCATCTACGAGAACGTGTGGGCCGCACCGTTCGCGGCAGCCCTGCGCCGCTCCGGCGGACGCCTCGTCGCCAACGGGCGGATCCCGATCCACGAGGTCCTGGCCTCGCTCGACGTGGCCGAGTCCAGGGTCTGAAGACGCGGCCGAGTCCAGGGTCCGAACCCGTTCGCGGTCCCGTCGGGCCGCCCGTTCCCGCAGAGCCAGTCAAAGGAGATGTACCATGCCAGGCCTTCTTCGCGGCGTCGCCCGTACGGCGGTGATCGCCGGAACCGCCACCTCGGTCTCCAACCGGGTCTCCCGGCGGCAGGCAGGCCGCTGGGCACAGCAGGACGCCACCCGGGCCCAGCCGGCTCCGCCGCCTCCCGCTCCCACCGCCATGGCGCCGGAAGAAGAAATGAGCAACAAGATCGCCCAGCTCAAGGAGCTCGGTGACCTCAAGAGCCAAGGCGTGCTGAGCGACAGCGAGTTCCAGGCGCAGAAGGCCAGAATCCTCGCCTCCTGACCGGTCGGGAACGCGTCCGGGGCCGTACCCGGGTCACGTCCGCCTCACTGGCGCTTGTCGTCCCAGGGGGTGCCCATCCAGCTGTCGAAGGTACGGATCAGCGCCGACAGCGTGGCCGCGAGCCGCCAGTCGACCCAGGCGGCGTGGACATGGATCTCGTCGTCGTCCGACCGGAACTCCAGCGGGACCTCTGGGCCGGCCCGCCAGATGATGCGCCTCGGCCCGCGCGCCGCATCGCCGTTGCCGCTCAGGAGGCTGCCCACGCAGATGGCCACCTGGACGGGGAGCAGCAGCCACCACACGTACCACCAGAAGACCCGGCCCTTGAGGCCGACCGCCTCCGGGCAACCGGTCTGGGCGACCGTCCAGCGGGTCCGCAGCCCCTTGCCGGAGAGAGCCTTCTCGCGGACGAACGTGCCGATGAGCTCACCCTGCGCGCCCCACACCTGGTACGTGGCGACACCGTCGGCCGCCGACGCGGTGGACAGGGTGGCCAGCCGGGCCCGGCGTTCGGGGTCGGCCCACAGGACGAAGGAACGCACACCCGTCTTGCGGGCCTCCAGGTACGCCGGTATCCCGCCGGACGGCAGTTCGCGCTCCACATGGGCGACCACCCGGGACTCGCCGCCGGGTTCGTCGGCGAGCCTGACGACATGACCGATGGGCGCGACCGCCCCCGGCGCGGTGTCCCGTTCCGCCTTCTTGTCCTTCTTCGGCCGGGGGACCGGCTCCAATGTCAGCACGCTGCTCACTCGCGAACTCCTCCGTCGTGTGCCGTTCGACATGCGAAGTCGCAGAGTAGACGGGCGCCCTGAGAAGATCGATGCGTGGACTCCGCCGAACCGCTCCGCGAACCTCTGCCCGAATCCGGTCTTCCCGAGCCCCTGCCCGAGGACGGTCCGGCCGGCCCGTCCGCCCGCCGACGGGTGGTGCGCTGCCGCATGTGCGGTCGCCCGCTCACCGGTACGGAGTCCCGCCGCACCGGCCTCGGCCCCGCCTGCGACGCCAAACTGCACCCGGCGCCCCCGGACATCCGCACCCGCCGCCACGAGGTCGAACAGGACCCGCTGCCCGGCGTCTGAGCCGGGGCACGGCTACGCGCCGAGGCTGCGGAACAGCCCCTCCTGCACCACGGACACCAGCAGGTTGCCCCCGCGGTCGTAGATCCGGCCGCGCGCCAGTCCCCGTCCGCCGGTGGCGATCGGTGACTCCTGGTCGTAGAGGAACCATTCGTCCGCCCGGAACGGCCGGTGGAACCACATCGCGTGGTCCAGCGACGCCATGTCGAAACCGCGCGGGCCCCACAGCGGCTCCACCGGGATACGGACCGCGTCGAGCAGCGTCATGTCGCTGGCGTACGTCAGCGCGCAGGTGTGCACCAGCGGGTCGTCGCCCAGCGGGCCTACCGCGCGCATCCAGACCGCGCTGCGCGGGTCCGCGTCCTTGACCTCCTCCCGCGTCCAGCGCAGCCGGTCGACGTATCTGATGTCGAACGGCTGCCGACGGGACATCCGCTCCAGCGCCTCCGGAAGTGCCCCGAGGTGCTCGCGCACCTCCTCGGCGACGGACGGCAGCTCCTCGGGGTCGGGGGCCTCGCGGGCGGGCGGCAGCTGGTGCTCGAAGCCCGCCTCCTCCGGCCGGTGGAACGACGCCGTCAGATTGAAGATCGTCCGGCCCTGCTGGACGGCCGTGACCCGGCGGGTGGTGAACGACCGGCCGTCGCGGATGCGCTCGACGTCGTAGACGATCGGCACACCCGGACGCCCCGGACGCAGGAAGTAGGCGTGCAGCGAATGAACCGGCCGGTCCCCGTCGGTGGTACGGCCGGCCGCCACCAGGGCCTGTCCGGCGACCTGGCCGCCGAAGACCCGCTGAAGAGACTCCTCGGGGCTGCGCCCGCGGAAGATGTTGACCTCGATCCGCTCCAGGTCGAGGAGGTCGACCAGGCGCTCGGCGGGGTTCGTCATGCGGTTCGTCTCCACTCTCGCAGGGGTGCCGGATGCCCGGCGGGCGCGGTCACAGCTGGCCGACCGAGGTGACCCTGACGACCGCCCGGCCCTCCTCGTCGGAGGCGGCCAGGTCGATCTCCGCGCTGATGCCCCAGTCGTGGTCGCCGTTCGGGTCGGCGAAGGTCTGCCGCACCCGCCACAGACCGTGCGCGGCGTCCTCGTCGATCTTCAGCAGCTTCGGCCCGCGGGCGTCCGGGCCGGTGCCCAGATCGTCGTACTCGTCCCAGTAGGCGTCCATGGCGTCGCCCCACGCCTCCTCGTCCCAGCCCGCGTCGCCGTCCAGCTCACCGAGCTCGTGGACCTTGTCCAGCGCGGCCAGCTCCACCCGGCGGAACAACGCGTTGCGCACCAGCACCCGGAAGGCACGGGAGTTGGCTGTGACCGGCTTCACCTCGTCGGCCCGCTCCTGAGCCTCCTCGGCGGTCTCCACCTCCGGGTTGGCGAGCTGCTCCCACTCGTCGAGGAGACTGGAGTCCACCTGGCGGACCATCTCACCGAGCCAGGCGATCAGGTCCTGAAGGTCCTCGGACTTGATGTCGTCCGGGATGGTGTGCTCGAGCGCCTTGTACGCGCTCGCCAGATAGCGCAGCACGATGCCCTCGGTACGGGCCAGCTCGTAGTTCGAGGTGAACTCCGTGAACGTCATGGCGCGTTCGTACATGTCACGGATCACGGACTTCGGCGACACCGGGTGGTCGCCCACCCACGGGTGGCTCCTGCGGTACACGTCGTACGCGTGCCACAGCAGCTCGCTGAGCGGCTTCGGATACGTGACGTCCTGGAGCAGCTCCATCCGCTCCTCGTACTCGATACCGTCCGCCTTCATCTGCCCGACCGCTTCGCCGCGCGCCTTGTTCTGCTGCGCGGCGAGGATCTGCCGCGGGTCGTCGAGCGTCGACTCGACGACGGAGACCATGTCCAGCGCGTACGACGGCGACTCGCCGTCCAGCAGGTCGAACGCGGCCAGCGCGAATGTGGACAGCGGCTGGTTCAGCGCGAAGTTCTGCTGGAGATCGACGGTGAGCCGGACGATCCGGCCCTCCGCGTCCGGCTTGTCGAGCTGTTCCACGACGCCGCCGTCCAGCAGCGAGCGGTAGATCGCGATGGCCCGGCGGATGTGGCGCAGCTGCGCCCTGCGCGGCTCGTGGTTGTCCTCCAGCAGATGCCGCATCGCCTCGAAGGCGTTGCCGGGACGCGCGATCACGGACAGCAGCATCGTGTGCGTGACCCGGAAGCGGGAGGTCAGTGGCTCCGGATCGGACTGGATCAGCTTGTCGAAGGTGGTCTCCGACCAGGCGACGAAGCCCTCGGGGGCCTTCTTGCGGACCACCTTGCGCTTCTTCTTCGGGTCGTCGCCCGCCTTCTTGACGGCCTTCTCGTTCTCGATGACGTGCTCGGGCGCCTGCGCGACGACGAAGCCCGCCGTGTCGAAGCCGGCGCGGCCCGCGCGGCCGGCGATCTGGTGGAACTCACGGGCGCGCAGCGTACGGACGCGGGTGCCGTCGTACTTGGTGAGCGCCGTGAACAGCACCGTGCGGATGGGTACGTTGACGCCGACGCCGAGGGTGTCCGTACCGCAGATGACCTTCAGCAGACCCGCCTGGGCGAGCTTCTCCACCAGGCGCCGGTACTTCGGCAGCATGCCCGCGTGATGCACCCCGATGCCGTGGCGCACATAGCGGGAGAGGTTCTGGCCGAACTTGGTGGTGAAGCGGAAGTTGCCGATCAGATCGGCGATCTTCTCCTTCTCCTCCTTGGTGCACATGTTGATGCTCATCAGCGACTGCGCCCGCTCGACGGCCGCGGCCTGGGTGAAGTGCACGATGTACACCGGCGACTGCCTGGTCTCCAGGAGCTCGGTGAGGGTCTCGGTGATCGGGGTCAGCCGGTACTCGTAACTGAGCGGCACCGGCCGGGTCGCGGAGCGCACCACGGACGTGGGGCGGCCGGTGCGGCGGGTCAGGTCCTCCTCGAACATCCTGACGTCACCGAGCGTGGCCGACATCAGGACGAACTGGGCCTGCGGCAGCTCCAGGAGCGGGATCTGCCAGGCCCAGCCGCGGTCCGACTCGGCGTAGAAGTGGAACTCGTCCATCACGACCTGGCCGATGTCGGCGTACTTCCCGTCACGCAGCGCGATGGACGCCAGGACCTCGGCCGTGCAGCAGATCACCGGGGCGTCGGCGTTGACGGAGGCGTCGCCGGTGAGCATGCCGACGTTCTCCGTACCGAACAGCTTGCACAGGTCGAAGAACTTCTCCGAGACCAGTGCCTTGATCGGCGCGGTGTAGAAGGTGACCTTGTCCTGGGCCAGCGCCGTGAAGTGCGCAGCCGCCGCGACCAGGCTCTTTCCGGAGCCGGTCGGGGTGGAAAGGATCACATTCGCGCCGGAGACCACCTCGATCAGCGCCTCCTCCTGAGCGGGATAGAGGGTGATGCCCTGCGTCTCGGTCCATGACGAGAAAGCCTCGAAGAGGGCGTCGGGGTCGTCGGTCGGGGGCAGCTGATCGATAAGGGTCACGCCCCCCATCTTGCCTGCCTTCCGCCCGGATGAGGGAACCGGACGACCATATGAAGATCACGGACGATACGCTGCCCACTCAACTCGGCCGTGTCTGGGCGGCGATGGCAGCAGGACAACTTTGGGGGCGGGAAGAACCATGATGGGACCGGCACACTCTCTGTCAGGGGCAGCGGCCTGGCTGGGGGTGGGCGCGGCGGCGGCGGCCGCCGGCCACGCGATGCCGTGGCCCGTCCTGGTCGTCGGTGCCCTGATCACCGCCGGAGCCGCGCTCGCCCCGGACCTCGACCACAAGTCCGCGACCATCTCGCGCGCCTTCGGGCCGGTCTCCCGGGGGCTCTGCGAGATCGTCGACAAGCTCTCGCACACCGTCTACAAGGCGACCCGGGGCTCCGGCGACCCGCGCAGGAACGGCGGTCACCGGACCCTGACGCACACCTGGCTGTGGGCGGTCCTGATCGGCGGCGGGGCCTCCGGCGCGGCGATCACCGGCGGCCGGTGGGCGGTCCTGGCGATCCTCTTCGTCCACCTGGTGCTCGCCGTCGAAGGACTGCTGTGGCGGGCCGCCCGGATGTCCAGCGACGTCCTGGTGTGGCTGCTCGGCGCGACGAGCGCCTGGATACTGGCCGACGTCCTGGACAAGCCGGGCAACGGCTCGGACTGGCTGTTCAGCGCCCCCGGGCAGGAGTACCTGTGGCTGGGGCTGCCGATCGTGCTCGGTGCGCTCGTCCACGACATCGGCGACGCGCTGACCGTCTCCGGCTGCCCGATCCTGTGGCCCATCCCGCTGGGCCGTAAGCGCTGGTACCCGATCGGGCCGCCGAAGGGCATGCGGTTCCGGGCCGGCAGCTGGGTGGAGCTGAAGGTGCTGATGCCGGTGTTCATGGTGCTCGGGGGACTGGGCGGGGCGGCTGCGCTGAACTTCATCTGACCGACGTACCCCGGACGAGAGCGTCGCCCGGATCGTGCGGGCCTCGCGGCGGGACCGGGCGTCGTCGCCGCGGTCCGTCACGAGGTGGCAGCCCTCGGTGGCGGCACACACCGCGGCGGCATGCCGGCGCGCTGTTCGTCGCGGAAGAGTGAGAACCTCGCATCGGCTTATCGGTCGGAGTTCAGGATCTTGCCGGTGCCGAGGAGCAGGGCGACCATTCCGCGGTTGTCCTCCCGGTCACCGAGGTCGAGGAACCTGATCCGTAGCCGAATGATCTCCACCCGGCCCGGGTACTCGGCGAGTACGAACAGGGTGCTGCGGCGTGCGTACTCGCGCTCGTGCGGTGAGCCGCCCGCTTGGTGCGTGGTCAGGAAGCCCACGTCGCGAACCGCGATGTTCTCCAGGCGGGACTGCAGGTCGAAGGCCGCCCGGAGGAGAGATCCGTGGTAGCGGCTCATGACGTCCTGCCGCTGCTCGGACCGGGCGCGCCCGGCGGACCTGTGCGCCAACTCGGCACTCATCAAGGCCTGTTTCCGCGTCGCTCGACCACTGAGCGCAACACCGGCGAGCGCGACCACACCCCAGATGCAGGCCACCACAAGTTCGGCACTCATGCAGCGACGGCCGCGGGTGGTGCCCCGGGGCTGTCCGGTGCGCCGATCCGCCCGAAGCCGCCCGGGTGCGCGCGTACTCCACTCAGCCGTGCCAGGACCGCCACAGCGCCGCATAAGCACCGTCCGCCGCCACCAGCTCGTCATGGCTGCCCAGTTCACTGATCCGGCCGCTCTCGACGACCGCGATCACATCCGCGTCGTGCGCGGTGTGCAGCCGGTGGGCGATCGCCACGACCGTACGGCCCTCCAGTACCCGGGCCAGCGACCGCTCCAGATGCCGGGCGGCCCGCGGGTCCAGCAAGGACGTCGCCTCGTCCAGCACCAACGTGTGCGGATCGGCCAGGACCAGCCGGGCCAGTGCGATCTGCTGGGCCTGAGCAGGTGTCAGCGCCAGACCGCCGGAGCCGACCTCGGAGTCCAGCCCGTCCTCCAGCGCCCTCGCCCAGCCGTCCGCGTCGACCGCCGCGAGCGACGCCCACAGCTCGGCGTCCCCGGCACCGGCGCGGGCCAGCAGGAGGTTGTCCCGCAGCGAACCGACGAACACATGGTGCTCCTGGTTGACCAGCGCCACATGCGTACGTACATGCTCCGCCTTCATCCGCGACAACTCCGCACCACCGAGCGTCACTTCACCCGTGCGCGGCGCGTAGATCCCGGCAAGCAGCCGGCCCAGCGTGGACTTTCCGGCCCCGGACGGGCCGACGAGCGCCAGGCGCGTACCCGGCGCGACGTCCAACGACACCCGGTGCAGGACATCCAGCCCGGCGCGGTAGCCGAAGCGCACCTCCTCGGCGCGTACGTCCCGGCCGTCCGGGACCACCTCCGCGTCGCCCGCGTCCGGTTCGATGTCCCGGACGCCCACCAGCCGGGCCAGCGACACCTGAGCGATCTGCAACTCGTCGTACCAGCGCAGGATCAGGCCGATCGGATCGACCATCATCTGCGCCAGCAGCGCCCCCGTCGTCAGCTGCCCCACGGTCAGCCAGCCCTCGATGACGAACCAGCCGCCGAGCATCAGCACCGCGCCGAGAATCGTCACGTAGGTGGCGTTGATGACGGGGAAGAGCACGGAACGCAGGAAGAGTGTGTACCGCTCCCACGCGGTCCATTGCCGGATGCGCGTGTCCGACAGCGCCACCCGGCGCGCACCCAGCCGGTGCGCCTCCACGGTCCGTCCGGCATCCACGGTCTCCGCGAGCATCGCCGCGACCGCGGCGTATCCGGCGGCCTCCGAACGGTACGCGGACGGAGCCCGTTTGAAGTACCAGCGGCAGCCGGTGATCAGGACCGGCAGAGCGATCAGCACCGAGAGCGCCAGCGGCGGAGCCGTCGCGGTGAGCGCGGCCAGCAACAGCCCCGCCCACACCACACCGATCGCCAGCTGCGGCACGGCCTCGCGCATCGCGTTGGCCAGCCGGTCGATGTCCGTGGTGATCCTGGAGAGCAGGTCACCCGTCCCGGCGCGCTCCAGCACGCCCGGCGGCAGCCCGACCGACCGTACGAGGAAGTCCTCGCGCAGATCGGCCAGCATCTCCTCACCGAGCATCGCGCTGCGCAGACGCATCAGCCGGGTGAAGACCGTCTGCACGATCAGGGCGAGCGCGAACACCCCGGCGGTGCGCTCCAGATGGAGGTCGGTGACGCCGTCGGAGAGATCCTCGACCAGCCCGCCCAGCAGATACGGGCCGGTGATCGAGGCGGTCACCGCGATGGTGTTGAACGTGACGAGCACGGCGAACGGCCCGCGGTGGCGCCGCAGCAGCTCCCGTACGTAGCTCCGTACGGTGGCGGGGGTGCCGACCGGCAGGGTCGTCGCCGACTCCGGTGCCGCCGGGTCGTACGCCGGTTCTGCGACGCCGATCATGCCCGTTCCTCGATTTCCTCGATCGTCCTGAGTGTGCCCTGAGCTGCCGGGACTGTGGTCTCGTCGTCCGTCTCGCGCGTTACGACCGCCCGGTAGCGGAGGTCCGTACGCAGCAGTTCACGGTGTGCGCCGACCGCGACGACCGTGCCGCCGTGCACCAGCACCACCCGGTCCGCCAGGTCGAGCAGCAGCGGCGACGAGGCGAACGCCACGGTCGTACGGCCCTGACGCAGACCCTTGATTCCGGCGGCGACCCGGGCCTCCGTGTGCGAGTCGACGGCGGAGGTCGGCTCGTCGAGAACCAGTACCTCCGGGTCGGTCACCAAGGAGCGGGCCAGGGCGAGCCGCTGGCGCTGACCACCCGAGAGCGAACGCCCGCGTTCGGTGATGCGTGTCGTCATGGGGTCGCCGTCCGTGGCGACGGACGCCTGGGCCAACGAGTCCAGCACGTCACCGCACTGGGCGGCGGACAGCGCGTCCTCGGCGGACACCCGTCCCGAGGCCGGAACATCGAGCAGCTCGCGCAGCGTGCCGGAGAGCAGGACCGGGTCCTTGTCCTGGACCAGTACCGCGGTCCGGGCGGAGTCCAGCGGGAGTTCGTCCAGCGGTACGCCACCGAGCAGGACGGACGGGGGCCTCCGCTCCGTCGTGATGCCGTCCGTGGAGGCGCGCCTGCCGTTCTCCGGCCCGTTGCGGTCCGCCCCGCGCGTCGAGTCCTTCGGCGCGTTCCTGTCCGCGTCCGCGTTCCCGTCCTCGTTCCCGGTCGCGGCGCCGTCCTCATGCGCGTGTCCGCCGAGCCGTTCGGCCAGCCGGCCCGCCTCGTCCGGATCGCCGCAGACCACCGCGGTGAACAGGCCCGACGGGGCCATCAGCCCGGTGACCGGGTCGTACAGATCGCCGGTCGGTGCGGCGTCGACGGTCGAGGGCCGGTCCGTGCGGTGCAGCGACAGCACCCGGACCGCGCGCTTGGCGGAGGGCCGTGAGAAGGAGTACGCCATCGCGATCTCCTCGAAGTGGCGCAGCGGGAACAGCAACAGCGTCGCCGCGCTGTACACCGTGACCAGCTGACCGACCTCGATCCGGCCGTCGCGGGCCAGCGTCGCCCCGTACACGACCAGCGAGATGAGCAGCACGCCCGGCAGGAGCACCTGGATCGCCGAGATCAGCGACCACATCCGCGCACTGCGCACCGCGGCCTTGCGGACCTCCTGCGAGGCGCGCCGGTAGCGGCCGAGGAACAGCTCCTCGCCGCCGATCCCGCGCAGTACCCGCAGTCCGGCGACGGTGTCCGAGGCCAGCTCGGTGGCCTTGCCCGCCTTCTCGCGCTGGAGGTCGGCCCGCCGGGTGGCCCGGGGGAGCAGCGGCAGCACGGCCAGGGCCAGCAACGGCATGGCGAGTGTCACCAGGATGCCCAGCGACGGCAGATAGAGGATGAGCCCCGCGCAGATCAGCACGAGGGCGGCAGCGGCCGCGGCGAAGCGGGAGAGTGCCTCGACGAACCAGCCGATCTTCTCCACGTCACCGGTGGAGACCGCGACGACCTCGCCCGCGGCGACCCGGCGGGTCAGCGCCGAGCCGAGCTCCGCGGTCTTACGGGCCAGCAGCTGCTGCACGCGCGCGGCGGCGGTGATCCAGTTGGTGATGGCGGTCCGGTGGAGCATGGTGTCGCCCAGCGCGATCAGCACACCCAGGACCGCGATCAGGCCGCCCGCCCACGCGAGGCGGCTGCCGGAACGGTCGATGACGGCCTGCACGGCGAAGCCGACGGCAGGTGGCAGTCCGGCCAGGGAACACTGGTGCAACAGCCCCCAGGACAGTGACTTGAGCTGACCGCGGAGCTGATTGCGGCCGAGCCAGATCAGGAAACGTGGGCCCGACCGGACATCGGGATCGCCAGGATCCGAGTACGGAAGATCGCGAATCTGCATGACGTCCCATGGGTCGGTGTATGCCGGTTTGTTCGGTGAATGACTCAAACCGTGCAAGGTTTACCCCGGGAGGTCCGTCGGAGCAATCGATTTTCTCCACGAACGGCACCTTTCACGCCATGGCCGCGAGCGGGCGGGCGGCGGGAAAGCACTGCGGGGCCCGTCCCGGCCCGGCTCAACCGGGCCGGGACGGGCCCCCGCAATTCCTTTCAACCCTCGCGCCGGCCGGTCAGGCCTTCGCCGGACCCTCCGGATCCTTCGAATCCATGCCGGAGCGGGCCTTCTTCCACTCACCGCGCGTGAAGTCCGGAATCTGCTGCGGCGCGCCCTTCGCCTTGATGGACAGATGGCTGAGCGGCACGGGCGACGTCCACGTCGCCGCGTCGTACACATCGAAGTCGGGGACGAGACCGAGCCGCATGCACTGCATCAGCCGGAACACCAGCATGTAGTCCATGCCGCCGTGACCGCCGGGCGGGTTGGCATGCGCCTTCCACAGCCAGTGGTCCCACTGCGTGTACTTGGAGAAGTCGCCCCAGTTGTCGTCGGTGTGGTCGGGCTCGATGTAGATACGGGCCGGATAGTCCTCGAAGACACCCTTCGTACCGCCGAGGCTGTTGATCCGCGAGTACGGATGGGGAGTGGACACATCGTGCTCCAGCCGGATGACCCGTCCCTTGGCGGTCTGGACGAGACTGATCGTCCGGTCGCTCTCGATATAGGTCTCCTTCCAGCTCGGATCACCGGCCGGCATGTGCTTCTTGCGGTACTCGGCGAGCCCCAGGGACGGGGAACCCACACTGGTGATGCTCACCGCACGGTCGCCACGGTTGATGTCCATGTAGTTGGCGACAGGACCGAAGCCGTGGTTGGGGTAGAGATCGCCACGCAACCGGGTGTGCCACAGCCTGCGCCAGGGCCCTTCGTAGTACCCCGGATCGAACATCAGGCCGCGCAGATCGTGGTTGTATGCGCCCGCGCCGTGCAGCAGATCACCGAAGAGCCCGGCATGCGCCATGCGCAGTACCCGCATCTCGTTGCGCCCGTAACAGCAGTTCTCCAGCTGCATGCAGTGGCGTCGGGTGCGCTCCGAGAGATCGACCAACTCCCACAGCTGATCGAGCTGGAGAGCGATGGGACACTCCACGCCGACATGCTTGCCGTTCAGCAGAGCGGTCTTCGCCATCTCGAAGTGGAAGTCCCAGGGCGTCGCCACATAGACGAAGTCGATGTCCCCGCGCTTGCAGAGATTCTCGTAGTCGTCCTCGCCGTTGGTGTAGACGGCGGGGGCCGGCTGACCCGCGGCGGTCACCTTCGCGGCCGCCCGTTCCGCCTTGGCCTTGACCGGGTCGCAGACGGCGACGACCTGCACGCCGCCGACGGCGAGAAAGAGGTCGATCATGCTGCCACCGCGGTTGCCGAGGCCGACCAGGCCGACCCGTACGGTGGAACGCCGGTCGAACGGCACCCCCACCATGGTTTTCCCCTGGCGCTTCGGGGCGGCCGCCTGATCCGGCTGTGCCGCGGCAGCGGCCTCCGGGCTCCGACCGGGGGTGGCGGCGGCCGCGGTGCCGCTGCCGAGACCGCCGAGTGCGATCCCGGCACCGGCCACCGTTGCGGTCGTCCACAGGACCGAGCGGCGGCTCACCGAGCCGTCGTCGTCGTCCCGTGTACCGTCGTCGTTCTGCTGTGCTGCGTCGTTCATCGATCCTCCAGAAGGGGGGTCTGACGTGCGCGGCTGTTGAATGAACCTCGGTAAGGACCCTGGTAGTTGGTATTGCTGATGCGCAAGGGGAGCGATTGGACTCCTGTGTCGAAACCATGGACTTTTGTGGGCATGCAGAAGCCGGGCGGGCTCGGAATCCGAGCCCGCCCGGCGATTGGGTACAGCGGCGATGGTTCAGGGAAGCCCGGGGTGGTCCGGGGCAGTCCGGGGCAGGACGATCGGTACCGTCAGGCGACCGAGGGACGGGGCGGTCACCGGACGGCCCCGAGATCAGCGCACAACGGCCCCCGGACGCGTCGCACGCTCCAGCTCCATCAGCACCGAGTAGTACGAGTGCCCCGTGGCCCGGTCCATCCCGATCTCGCACATCCGGTTGGCCGAAAGATACGCGTCGTACTCCCGCGCGTTCACCTCGGCGGCCTCCTTCGCCGTCGCGGAGGCCGTCAACTCCTTGTGCAGCATGCCGCGGTCGCCCGCGAAGGCGCAGCACCCGGCGTCGTCGGGGATCACGACCTCCTCCGCACAGGCCTCCGCGACCGCGCGCAACTGCTCCACGTCGTCCAGATGCTGCATGGAACACGTCGGATGCAGGACCGCCGAACTGATCTTCCGGAGGACGGTCAGCTCGGGAAGCAGTTCGTCGGCCGCCCAGACGAGGGAGTCGACAATGGTCAGCTCCCGGTGCAACTCCCGGTTGTCGTCGGTGAGATAAGGCACCACCTCATGGGCGATGCCCAGCGTGCACGACGAGGCGTCGACGACCAGCGGCAGCTTTCCGCCCGCCGTCCAGCCCCAGGCCGCCTCCACGATGCGGTTGGCCATCACGGCATTGCCCTCGTCGTACCCCTTGGAGTGCCAGATCGTCGCGCAGCACGTGCCCGCGACATCGTCCGGGATCCATACCGGCTTTCCGGCGCGGGCGGAGATGGCGACGACCGCCTGCGGCAGCGACGGGCCACGATGGCCCTCGGGCCCGCCGAAGATACGGTTCACACACGCCGGGTAATAGACCGCGCTCGCCCCGACACGGGAAGTACGGGGCAGCTTTCGGGCGGCGGCACCGGGGATCTCGGGCAGCCACTCGGGCACCAGATCGGGGCGTACGGCCTTGCGGGCGAGCCCGGTGATGGTCTCCAGCGGCCCGTCGCCGAGCCGGTCGCCGATCCGGTCGGCCGCGGCGACCGCGACCCGGGCCGCGGCCTCCACCGCCTTGAAGTTCTTCGCCGTGAGTGCCGCGATGCGCTCCTCGCGCGGCGAGTGCCGCTGGTGGCGGAAGTCCTTCATCATGGCGCCGGTGTCGATGCCGACCGGACAGGCCAGCTTGCAGGTCGAGTCGCCCGCGCAGGTGTCGACGGCGTCGTAGCCGTACGCGTCGAGCAGCTGCGTCTCCACCGGGGAGCCGCCGGGCTGCCGCATCATCTCCCGGCGCAGCACGATCCGTTGGCGCGGCGAGGTGGTCAGGTCGTGGCTGGGGCAGGTGGGTTCGCAGAAGCCGCACTCGATGCAGGGGTCGGCGATCGGCTCGACCTCGGGGATGGTCTTCAGCCCGCGCAGATGGGCCTTCGGGTCGCGGTCGAGGACGATGCGGGGCGCCAGCACCCCGTCGGGGTCGATGATCTGCTTCGTGCGCCACATCAGCTCGGTCGCCTTCGGACCCCACTCCAGCTCCAGGAAGGGGGCGATATTACGGCCGGTGGCGTGCTCCGCCTTCAGGGAGCCGTCGAAGCGGTCCACCGTCAGCCGGCAGAAGTCGTCCATGAAAGCGGCGTAGCGGTCGACGTCGGACGGCTTCGCCGCGTCGAAAGCTAGCAGGAAGTGCAGATTGCCGTGCGCCGCGTGACCGGCGACTGCGGCGTCGAAGCCGTGCTCCGCCTGAAGTCCGAGCAGGGCCTCGCAGGCGTCGGCCAGTCGGGAGGGCGGCACCGCGAAGTCCTCGGTGATCAGCGTCGTACCCGAGGGCCGGGAGCCGCCGACCGCGGTGACGAATGCCTTGCGGGCCTTCCAGTAGCCCGAGATGACCTTGGCATCGCGGGTGAACTCATTGGTCACCGACGCCACGGGGGCCACCAGGTCGAGTCCTTCGACGACCACTGCCGCCGCCCGCTCGTAGGCCTCCTGGCCGGCCTCGTCCGGAGCCCGGAACTCCACCAGCAGCGCCGTGGTCTCCTTGGGCAGCTCGGCCCAGTCGGCGGGCACGCCCTGGACGCTCACCGACGCACGCAGCGTATTGCCGTCCATCAGCTCGACGGCGATCGCCCCCGCCTCGTTGAAGCCCGGAACGGCGGCCGCCGCCGCGGTCAGCGAGGGGAAGAACAGCAGGGCGGTGGAGACGCGGCGCTCCAGCGGCAGGGTGTCGAAGACGACCTCGGAGATGAAGCCGAAGGTGCCCTCGGAGCCGACCATCAGACCGCGCAGGATCTGCACGGGCGTCGAGCCGTCCAGGAAGGCGTCGAGCCGGTAGCCGTTGGTGTTCTTGATCTCGTACTTGGCACGGATCCGGGCGGTGAGCCCGGCATCCGCCTCGATCTCCGCCTTCAGCGCCAGCAGCCCCTCGCACAGCCGCGGCTCCGCACGGGCCAGGTCCTCGTCCGCCGCGGGGTCCCCGGTGTCGACGACCGTGCCGCTCGGCAGCACGAAGGAGAGGGAGGAGACGGTGCGGTACGAATTGCGGGTCGTCCCCGCGGTCATTCCGGAGGCGTTGTTGGCGACGACTCCGCCGACCGTGCACGCGATGGCGCTGGCCGGGTCGGGCCCCAGCAGCCGACCGTGCCGGGCGAGGGTGGCGTTGGCGCGCAGGATCGTCGTCCCGGGACGGATGCGGGCCCGCGCGCCGCCGTCCAGGACCTCGATGCCCGCCCAGTGGTGGCGTACGTCGACGAGGATGTCCTCGCCCTGGGCCTGGCCGTTCAGGCTGGTGCCGGCCGCGCGGAAGACGACCTCGCGGCCCTTGCCGTGCGCGTACGACAGGATCGCCGAGATGTCGTCGATGTCCTCCGGGACCACGACGACCTGGGGGACGAACCGGTAGGGACTGGCGTCGGAGGCGTACTTCACCAGGTCGGAGACCTTCCACAGCACCTTCTCCGGGCCCAGCAGGTCGATCAGCTCGCCGCGCAGCGGTTCGGGCGTCCCCGGAGCCTGCCGGTCGGGGACCCGGTCCACGGACGGGGTGCGCACCGCAGCGGGGCGGAGTGCTTCCGGCTTCGGCTCCAGCAGTGGCATGTCGAGCTCTCCTCGGCGGTTCTGTACTTGTGTGTGCTTGTACGGTTCGGTTCGGTTCGGTACGGCGATGGCACGCACGTGGCACCCCTCGGGCGAACGCGCGTCCCCGCCGGTTCAGCAGCGGCGCTCCGGCATTCCGTTGACCAGGGCGGACAACAGCCCGCCGAGCACCTCGCGCTGATCCGCGGTCAATGGAGCCAGGATCTCCTCTGCGGCGGCCCGGCGCGCGTCGCGCAGTGACCGGAGGGTGGTGAGACCCTCCTCGGTGATCTCGATCCGGACCACTCGCCGGCTGTCCGGATCGGGGGCGCGGCGCACCCGGCCGCTGGCCTCCAGGCCGTCGACCAGGCTGGTCACGGCGCGTGGGACGACGTCCAGCCGCTGCGCGAGATCGGCCATCCGGGGAGGGCCGTCGTAATGCGCGACGGTGCGGAGCAGCCGGAACTGTGCGGGAGTGATACCGATCGGCTCCAGCTGGCGGCTCTGAATCCGCTGAAGTCTGCGGGTCACCCGCAGCAGCTGCTCGGCAAGCACGCCATCGGCATCGGAGGAGTTCATGGCCGAACAGTATCAGGACCTTGTGCATTGTGAGCATAGGTAACAATGAGCTATGCTCTCAAAAGCTTCGAGTTCCCGGATTTGAGACGAGTTGCCGCACGCCCGACGCACGCCTGACGAAGGAGCCCATGAAACCCGACGAAATCACCTGGACACCCCCGCCCCGGGACGGGAGCGGCCCGCCCGCCGAGCTGCGCCGCATCCTGCGCCTCTTCCACCCCTACCGGGGCCGCCTCGCCCTGGTCGGACTGCTCGTGGGCGCCTCGTCGCTGGTGTCGGTCGCCTCGCCGTTCCTGCTGCGCGAAATCCTGGACACCGCCATCCCGCAGGGGCGTACCGGACTGCTGTCGCTGCTCGCCCTCGGCATGATCCTCACCGCCGTGATGAACAGCGTCTTCGGCGTCCTGCAGACCCTGATCTCCACCACGGTCGGCCAGCGCGTCATGCACGATCTGCGCACCGCTGTCTACGCCCAGCTGCAGCGGATGCCGCTCGCCTTCTTCACCAGGACCCGCACCGGTGAGGTGCAGTCCCGCATAGCCAATGACATCGGCGGCATGCAGGCGACCGTCACCTCCACCGCGACGTCACTGGTCTCCAACCTCACCGCGGTCATAGCCACGGTCGTCGCCATGCTGGCGCTCGACTGGCGGCTCACCCTCGTCTCGCTCCTCCTGCTGCCGGTCTTCGTCTGGATCAGCCGCCGGGTCGGCCGTGAGCGCAAGAAGATCACCACCCGGCGGCAGAAGCAGATGGCGGCCATGGCGGCCACGGTCACGGAATCGCTGTCCGTCAGCGGCATCCTGCTGGGCCGGACGATGGGCCGGGCGGACTCCCTCACCCAGGGATTCGCAGAGGAGTCCGAGAAGCTGGTCGATCTCGAAGTGCGCTCCAGCATGGCCGGGCGGTGGCGGATGTCGACGATCGGTATCGTCATGGCCGCCATGCCCGCCGTCATCTACTGGGCAGCGGGCCTCGCCCTGCAGTCCGGCGGCCCCGCCGTCTCCATCGGCACGCTCGTCGCCTTCGTCTCCCTCCAGCAGGGCCTCTTCCGGCCCGCCGTGAGCCTGCTCTCCACCGGCGTGCAGATGCAGACGTCCCTCGCACTCTTCCAGCGGATCTTCGAGTACCTCGACCTCGAAGTGGACATCACCGAACCCGAGAACCCCGTCCGACTGGACAGGATCCGCGGCGAGATCCGCTTCGAGGACGTCGACTTCAGCTACGACGAGAGGAGCGGTCCGACCCTGAGCGGCATCGATGTGACCGTTCCGGCCGGCGGCAGCCTGGCAGTCGTCGGCCCCACCGGGTCCGGCAAGTCCACGCTCAGCTATCTGGTGCCCAGGCTCTACGACGTCACCGGCGGCCGGGTCACGCTCGACGGTGTCGACGTACGCGATCTGGACTTCGACACCCTGGCCCGGGCCGTGGGCGTGGTCTCCCAGGAGACCTACCTCTTCCACGCCTCGGTCGCCGACAACCTTCGCTTCGCCAAGCCGGACGCAACCGACGCCGAAATAGAGGCGGCTGCCCGTGCGGCGCAGATCCACGACCACATCGCCTCACTGCCCGACGGCTACGACACCCTGGTCGGTGAACGCGGCTACCGCTTCTCGGGCGGCGAGAAACAGCGCCTGGCCATCGCCCGTACGATCCTGCGCGACCCGCCCGTCCTCGTACTCGACGAGGCGACGAGCGCCCTCGACACCCGTACGGAATTCGCCGTGCAGGAAGCGATCGACGCGCTCTCCGCAGGGCGCACCACCATCACCATCGCGCACCGTCTCTCCACCGTCCGCGACGCCGACCAGATCGTCGTCCTGGACAGCGGCCGTACCGCGGAGCGCGGCAGCCATGACGAACTCCTCCACCAGGACGGGCGCTACGCCGCCCTGGTCCGGCGGGACACCCAACTGGCGCCCGCGACAAGCTGATCGGCGGGGTCGGGCGTGACCCGCCGAGGCTGTACACGCGGCGACGCCGCCGCTCCCGTGGGACGGGGAGCGACGGCGCCGGGCGAAGCGATGGTCAGACGAGCCAACCCACGAAGTGGACGATGCCGGCGAGCAGGTTGGTGATGAGGTTCATTTGGTGTTTCTCCTCGTACATGGTGCATCTACGGGACAGCGCAGTCGCGGTCTGCAGCCCGTCGCTTGCGCCCTGTAATCATCATCCGCCGCGGGGGAGTTGAGCAACGAATGGCGAAACGATCACGCGTTCCAGCGAACACCCGATCCCCAGTTCGTGTGTTCTGCTCGTGGGTGTGGGGCCGTGTCGTCCAGGTGGGCGTTCCGGACAGCGGGATAGCGTGCCCGCATGGTGAACCAGTCCCCGGACACCCCGCCCCGCCGCACTCTCCGCCCGGCCCGGCGCGGCCGTCTGGTGCTGCTCATCGGCTTCGTCCTCGCCGTGGCGGCCGCCGTTCTCGTACCACTGCTCCTGCGGGGGCCGAAGGTCGAACGGGTCCACCCCTTGGTGGTCCCCGAGGGCCGGCGGGCGTCCCAGGTGTACGGCGCGGTCGACAGGACCCTGGCCGTCGCATCCGGCACCACCGAGAAGGCCGTCGGTACGGCGGATCTGCCGCTCCCGGCCGCGGCGAAGGGGAATCCCGAGGGCTACCTCTTCCCGGCGACGTACCCCATCACCTCCGACACCACCCCGCAGAGCCTGCTCAGGTACATGGTCGACACGGCGGTCGAGCGATTCGGCGCGGACCACATCACCGCAGGCGCGCGGCGCAACGGCGTCTCGGTGTACCAGACGGTGACGATCGCGAGCATCGTGCAGGCCGAAGCGGACACCGAGCGCGACATGGGCAAGGTCGCCCGGGTCATCTGCAACCGGCTCGACCGGGGCATGCCGCTCCAGATGGACTCCACGCTCAACTACGCGCTGAACCGCAGCACCCTGCACACCACCACCGGCGACACGAAGATCGACAGCCCCTACAACAGCTACGAGCGCAAGGGCCTGCCGCCCACACCCATCGGGAACCCGGGGGAGCAGGCGATGGTGGCAGCGATCACGCCCACGCCCGGACCGTGGTTGTACTTCGTCACGGTTGCGCCGGGGGACACGCGCTTCACCAGCAGTTATACGGAACAGCAGAGGAACGTGGAGGAGTTCAACCGCAGGCGCCGCAGCGCGTCCGGCAGCTGAGCACCCGCACGATCACACAGCAGCGGACGCGAGTTCCTCCTCCGCCCCCGTACCCGTCCCTGCCTCCGCATCGGTCTCCGCGTCGGTCTCGGTCCCGATCCCGTGCAGCAGTCGTGTGATCGCATGCACTGCGGACCGTCCGGCACGGTTGGCGCCGATCGTGCTCGCGGACGGCCCGTACCCGACGAGATGGATGCGTCCGTCCCGTACGGCCCGGGTGCCGTCGACGCGGATGCCGCCGCCCGGCTCGCGCAGTTTCAGCGGGGCGAGATGATCGATGGCGGCCCGGAATCCGGTCGCCCAGAGGATGACGTCCGCCTCGACCGTCCGGCCGTCGTCCCAGGCGACCCCGGTCGGCGTGATCCGCTCGAACATCGGCAGCCGGTCGAGCACCCCTTCCTCGCGAGCGTGCCGGACCGCGTCGGTGAGCGGCAGCCCGGTCACGCTCACCACACTCTGCGGCGGCAGCCCGCGCCGTACCCGCTCCTCCACCATCGCCACGGCGGCCCGCCCCCGGTCCGCGTCGAACGGCCCCTCCCGGAAGACCGGCGGCCGACGGGTCACCCAGTACGTCTCGGCCGCCACCTCGGCGATCTCCATCAGATGCTGCGTACCGGAGGCACCGCCACCGACCACCACCACGCGCTGACCGGCGAACTCCGCGGGCCCCGGGTAGTTCGCGGTGTGCAACTGCCGCCCCCGGAAGCTCTCCTGACCCGGGTAGCGCGGCCAGAACGGCCGGTCCCAGGTGCCGGTGGCGTTGATCAGGGCGCGGGTGGCGTACGTACCCTCGGACGTTTCGACGAGCAGCCGTCCGCCATCGCCCTCGCGCACGGCGTTCACGTCGACCGGTCGGCGAACGCGCAGGCCGAAGGTGCGCTCGTACGTGTCGAAGTACGCGCCGATCACCTCGGAGGAGGGCCGGCTGTCGTCGGCTCCGGTGAGTTCCATGCCGGGCAGCGCGTGCATGCCGTGCACCTTGCCGTACGTCAGCGAGGGCCAACGGAACTGCCAGGCGCCGCCGGGACGCGGGGCATGGTCGAGCACGACGAAGTCACGGTCGGGCTCCAGACCGGCGCGCCGCAGATGGTAGGCGCCGGACAGTCCCGCCTGTCCGGCGCCTATCACGACGACATCGACCGTGTGCGCGGCGCCCACCCCAAAGTTGTTCACACTTCTACTAACCCCCTCGGCGGTGAGGATCTTCCCGCGATCGGCCGTGATGCTCGCGCACAGGCGCTCAGCGGCCGCCCTCGACGAGCAGTGGAGCCCCGCCCGGCGCGGACGCGGGCCGGCCGTTCGCGGCAGCCACCCCGAGCAGCGGCGACGCCGGTACGGTCGACAGCAGACCGCGCGCCGCCAGCTCGGGCGTCACACCCTCTCCGAACCAGTACGCCTCCTCCAGATGCGGGTAACCGGACAGCACGAAGTGCTCCACACCCAGCTCGTGGTACTCCTCGATCCGGTCCGCGACCTCCGGGTGACTCCCGACCAGCGCGGTGCCCGCACCGCCCCGCACCAGGCCGACGCCCGCCCACAGATTCGGCGCGATCTCCAGCTTGTCGCGGGAGCCGCCGTGCAGTGCCAGCATCCGCTGCTGCCCGACCGGCTCGCTCCGCCCCAGCGCCTGCTGCGCGGCAGCGACCGTCTTGGCATCGAGATCGCCCAGCAGTCGCTTGGCGGTCGCCCACGCCTCCCGAGAGGAGTCGCGGGAAATCGTGTGCAGCCGGATGCCGAAGCGGACCGTACGTCCCTGCTCCTCCGCCAGCCGCGAATCCAGTCGGACTTCTCCTTCACGGCCGCCTGCGGCTCGCCCCAGGTCAGATAGACATCGGCATGCGCGGCGGCCACCGGCCCCGCCGCCGACGAGCCGCCGAAGAAGATGTCCGGCAGCGGGTCCGGCGGCAGCGCGGTCAATCCGCCCTCGACCTGGTAGTGCTCGCCTGCGAAGTCGAACGGCCGCCCGCTCCACGCCCCCGCACCACCGAGAGGAACTCGGCGGTCCGGGCGTAGCGCCGGTCGTGGTCCAGATGGTCACCGAAGCGTCGCTGCTCCGTCGAGTCGCCACCCGTCACCACGTTGAGCAGCAGCCGCCCCCGGGTGATCCGCTGATATGTCGCGGCCATCTGCGCGGCGAGCACCGGCGAGATCACACCCGGCCGGAACGCCACCAGGAACTTCAGCCGTTCGGTGTGCTGAGCCAGTGCCACCGTCGTCAGCCAGGCGTCCTCGCACCAGGTCCCGGTGGGTGTCAGCACGGCCTCGAACCCCAGCTGTTCGGCGGCCTTCGCGATCTGGTGACCCGGGTCCCGTAACTGCGCCTGACCGCGTCCAGGGCCACCTCGTCCGGCAGGCCGGTCTCCTTCGCCCAGACCTTCGCCCACGCCTGCGGATGCTTGAACACCCAGGTCTGCGCCCGCTGCAGACGGACCAGCAGATCGCCGATGGCCTCGGACTTCTTGGCGTCCCTCAGCGCGGCGGGCGAGGCCGCCTGGAAACTGAGACCGTTCACGAGGCTTTCACCGGTGGTCAGCACCCGGGCCTTCGTGCTGCGGAGCACCTGCGAGGTGTAAGGATCCCAGATGGCCCAGGCATCGACCATGCCCCGGTTGAACGCGGCGAGCGCGTCGGCGGGCTGAAGGTATTTCAGCTTCACGTCCGAGACGCCGAGCCCCGCCTTCTTCAGCGAGGCCACCAACTGGTAATGGGCCGAACTGCCCTGCGTCACGGCGATCGACCTGCCCTTGAGCTGCCCCGGATTCCGCAACGGCGAGTCCTTCGGGACCACGATCGCCTCGCCCGCGGAGGAGTCGTGGCCGGCGCCCACCACGACGATCCTGGAATCCGAACCCGCGGCGAAGACCGGCGGGGTGTTGCCGACGCCCCCGATGTCCACGGCCTGGGCGTTGACCGCCTCCAGGAGGGGTGGGCCCGAGCTGAAAGTCGACCAGGTGATCCGGCAGTCGAGGTCGTCCAGTTCACCGGAGGCGCGCAGGATGGCTTCGTAACCGCCCTTCTGATCACCGACGTTAAGGGTGACTTCGCCCTTGCCGTCGGTGTTGTCCGCGGTGGACGCGGACGTGGCACCTCCACAGGCGGCCGGCAGAAGAGTGAGGGGCAGGAGCAGGGCGGGCAGGGTACGGCTTCTCATCGGCTTCTCCGTCATCGGGGTGTTCGGGCGGTCGGGGCGGCGAGGTGGCCGGGTAGTCACGCGGCCTTTCCGGGCGCGGCAGCGCTCTCGACACCCAGCTCGGTCAGCAACCGGGAGCGCAGCGCGGCGAACTCGGGACCGCCCACCGCGCGCGGCCTGTCCAGGGCGACGGGTGTGTCGTACGCGATCACCCCGTCCCGCATCACCAGCGCACGGTTGGCCAGCAGCAACGCCTCGTCCACGTCGTGCGTGACCAGCAGCACCGCGCAGCCGCGTCGCTGCCAGAGCTCGGCGACCAGTTGCTGTGCCCTGATCCGGGTCAACTCGTCGAGTGCGCCGAACGGTTCGTCGAGCAGCAGCAGATCGGGCGCACGCACCAGCGCCCGGACCAGCGAGGCCCGCTGTGCCTCACCACTGGACAGCGTCCTGGGCCAGGCCCCGGACCCGGACCGCTCCCCGAGCCCGACCTCCTCCAACGCGCGCTCCGCGACCGCCCGTTCGGGCTTTCCGGGCAGCCCCAGCAGCAGCACGTTGCGCCAGACCCGCTTCCACGGCATCAGCCGCGGCGCCTGAAAGGCGACAGCCCGTCGCTTCGGTACGAGCACGGTGCCCGCGATCTCCCGGTCCAGCCCGGCCAGCACCCGCAGCAGAGTCGACTTCCCGCAGCCGCTGCGTCCGAGGAGCGCGGTGAACTCCCCTGCATTCAGGGTGAGATCGAGCCCGTCGACGACAGTCCTGCCGTCGAAGGAACGGGTCAGCCCTTCGACCCGGACGGCAGGCCCCGGCAGGCCGTACGCGGCTGGGGAGCTCACTGTCCCGTGAAGGTCGGTCGCCATTGCAGCAGCAGCCTTTCGAGTGCGCGGACGATGACATCGGCGGCCAGGCCGAGGAAGGCGTAGACGACGAGGCACACGACGATGACGTCGGTACGTAAGAACTCCCGGGCCTGATTCATCAGGAAGCCGATCCCGGCATCGGCGTTGACGGACTCGCCGAAGACCAGCGCCAGCCACGCGGTGGCGAGCGAGTAGCGTAGCTCTGTCATCGCCCCGGGGAGTGCGCCCGGCAGCATTTCATGCCGGATCAGCCACCATCGGCCGAGTCCCAACGACTGACCGGATTCGATGAGTTGGGCATCGACGCCGCGAATGCCCGCGTACACATTGAGATACAGATGGAAGACCACACCGAGCGCGATGAGTGCCACTTTCGGCGCCTCGCCGATCCCGAGCCAGATGATGAACAGCGGGATCAGACCGACCCGGGGAACGGTCCGGAGCATCTGCACGCTCGCGTCCATGAGATCCTCGCCGAGCCGCGAGAGCCCGGAGACCAGCGCGAGCGCCGTACCGACGACACCTCGGAGCACCAGCCCCACGGCAACCCACTGCAACGAGATCCCCATCGCCGACGGCAGCGTCCCGTCCGCGATCAGATCCGATCCCGCGCGGGCAATGGTGCCGGGCGATGCGAGCACATCGGGGTGCAGGACCCCGGTGGCACTGAGCACCTGCCACAGCACAAGAACCAGCAGCGGCCCGACGGCACGCCGTATCCAACGAGGCACCGCCCGGAGGCGTACAGCCCGGCCAGAAGCCGGAACCACCGGCTCGAGATCGAGCGACCGACGAGCGGCCGAAGGAGAAGATTTACCGGATTCCAGCGATATATCCGGTGGGTCGAAGGCATGGCCGATGGTCATGAGGGCTCCACGAGCAGTCCACGGTCAGTGGGAAGTGAACCTCGGACGCACGGGCACGCGCACCGCTGCCGTCATTGCGGCACGGGCTACGACACGCGGTCGCCGAGGTGAGATACACCGAGGCACATGCCAACAGACACGTACGGCAGCGGGAACGGACGACCGGATCGCCCGGTCACCGTCGGAAGATGCGCTGAGAGGACGTCAGCAGCCGCGGCGACACGTGGCGGAAGCCACCCGCAGCAGGTCGATGTGACCGCGCGAAGTGAGCAGAGCTGAACGGAACATGGCGCTGAACGTAGCGATCCTGGAAAGAAACGGTCAATGGTGTCTCGGCACGTGGACGCGCGATCTTGCGGCACGAACGAGAGGATGGAGCCATGCCCCATGCCTTCACCACCAGCGTCCTGCACATCACCACCGGAGCGACGGAGACCGTCACCGACCTGACGCACGACTGTGAACAATTCCTCGCCCGGACGGCCCCCACCGGCGACGGCCTGCTCAACATTTTCGTACCGCACGCGACCGCCGGCATCGCCGTCCTCGAAGCCGGCGCGGGCAGCGACGACGACCTCCTGGCCGCCCTCCACACCCTGCTTCCCGCCGACGACCGCTGGCAGCACCGCCACGGCAGCCCCGGCCACGGCCGCGACCACGTACTCCCCGCCCTCGTCCCACCGCACGCCACACTGCCGGTGATCGGCGGCCGGCTGGAACTGGGGACGTGGCAGTCGGTATGCCTGGTCGACACGAACATCTCTAAAGACAACCGTCAGGTTCGTCTGAGCTTCCTGGGCTGACCTAGATCGCTCCCAGGGGTCGTGCCGCCGATTCTCCGTACCATGCGTGCGCGAACGGCGAGAATCTTGCACGGTACGGCCCCACATGCGATCGAGCGTCCCTATGACGGATGCGGTAAATGCCTGCTCGGAGCGCGGCGACTGTCGCGCGTGAAGCTGGCTACATCATCCCCCGAGCGCCAGCGGGAGAACGTGCTCACGGCCGCTGCTTCCGTCGGCGCGCACATCATCGGCTGGGCCGACGACTGGGAGGTCTCGGGCGCCACGGACCCCGTGACACGTCCGAAGCTGGGCCCCTGGCTCCGCGATGAGAGGGGCCCATACGACGGCCTTGTCGCGGCCGCGGTGGACCGGCTGGGCCGCAATGTCGTCGATTGCCTGAATACCGGTTACCTGAATACCGGTTACAAGATGCGGGACGAGAAGAAGATGCTCGTCACGTATGGGCACGACGGCCCCTGGAAACTGGATGACCCGGCCGACGAGAACCGTTTCACCATGGAAGCCTGGGGTGCGCAGATGGAACTCCGCGCGATCCAGCGCTGGAATCGCGATGCCACGATCAAGTTGCGGGCGGCCGGCCGGCCGAAGGGCAAGCCGTCCTACGGCTTCCAGTACGTGCGAAAGGTGATGGGGGGAAAGATCGATCACGTCGAACTTCACCCACACGCTGCCGAGGTGATACGAGGCGTCGCCCGTCGCATTCCGGCCGATCCCGAGAACGTCACCACCAGTAGCGAGGCGGACCGTCTCAACCGTGCGGGAGAACCGTCGCCTGCGGACCACTTGGCCATGATGTACGGCAAGTCGGCGGGAGGCCGGCCATGGTCCCCGCAGAGCCTGAGGAACATCCTCCTGTCGGAGGCCACGCTCGGCTATCTGATGCACGGTGTCGCAGAACGGCAGGAAGACGCGATCGGGACCGATCTTCGTGGCGAGTCGCTGGGCGAGGTCGGCGGCGAGAGCACGGTCATGTGCGGCAAAGAGCCGGTGGGCTATATAGACGGACACGGGAGAGGCCCCCGAGTCGGTGGTCAGGCGCGACGAGGCGCGGGGATCGGGAGGGGCGGGGCCGCGACGTACCGGGCTGCGGCTGTTGTCGCTGCTGGTCATCGCTCCGCACCCGGCGCAGGGCGCCGACGTCTTCACCCCGCTGCTGCGGCGGGACGGTGGGCCGCTCGTGGCCGTGGTCGATCCGCGGGTCGGCGCGCGGGGCTGCCTCGCCGGTGCCGACGCCTTGGCGAGTGCGTACTCGACGTGCGGGATCGAGGCCGCGCTGCTCGACATCCCGGTCCTCGAAATCGGCACGCCGGGCGAGCGCACGCTGGACCTGGCCGGCCACGGCCTCGCGACCCGGTGCCACAACGCCGTTGACGTCGCCGAAGCGCTCTCCGCCCTGCGTGAACCGGGCACGCCCGTCCCGAAGACGGCCCTGGACGCGGTGTGCCGGTGGCGCGGCGACAGCGCGGCCCAGGTCGCTCGCCTCATCACCCGGCGCGCCGAAGCCCGCGCCAGATCATCCGACCACGTCAACCACGATGCCTCCGGCGCGACCTCTGCGTCGCCCCAGGGCGAAGGAGTACCTGCCCGATGACACACCTCACCGCCGACAGCATGGCCGAGCTGTTCTCCGGCGCCATCACGCTGGCCAAGTCGGGCGAGCAGGTCAGCCCCCGGGGCATGGCCACCCGGGAAGTTTGCGACGTCCACCTGCTGCTCACCCAAGGGAGTGGGGGGAGAGAGAATGGCGCTTCCGTGAGTGGGCGGGCGGCGGGACCGGGTCGGTGCCCGCCGCCCGGCGGGGTCAGGCTCCGGTGCGGCTCGTGCGGGGGCGCAGCTCCAGGAAGGCGCCCTTCGCGGGCAGGGTGGAGACGCTGCGGCTCTTCGTCGCCTCCGGCGTGGGGTCGGTCCGGTGGAGTTCGCAGTGGGTCAGCACCTCCCGCAGGACGGTCTTCATCTCGAGCAGGGCGATCTTGTCGCCGAGGCAGCGGATCCGGCCGCCGCCGAACGGGATCCAGGTGTAGACGCCCGGCTTGCTCCCGAGGAAGCGGTCCGGCCGGAACCGGGCGGGCTCCGGGTAGAGCTGGGGATCGCGGTTCATGAGGTACGCGCTCGCCCACAGGACCATGCCCGGCTCGAAGCGGACCCCGCCGATCTCGATGGGCTTGACGACGGTACGGGGGATGATCTGCGGGATCGAGGGCCGCACCCGGAGCACCTCCTGGACGGTGGCGGTCAGGTACGCGTCCTCCGTGCCCGCGTCGATCTCCGCGACCAGCTGCTCCAGCGCCTCCGGCTCGCGGCTGAGGAACTCGAAGGCCCAGGAGATGGCCGCGGCCGTGGTCTCGGTGCCGGCGAGGAAGATGGTCATCATCTCGTCGCGCAGCTCGGTCTGGGACAGTGGAGTGCCGTCCTCGTGCGTGATGCCGAGGAGTACCGAGAGCATGTCGTTGTCGAGGTCCCCGGCAGCCCGGCGGTCCGCCACCGCACCGGCGATGAGGGCGTTGGCCCGCTCGCGCAGGGTCAGGAACTCGTCCAGCCCCAGCGGCCGGATCATGCGCAGCACGCGCACGGCCGCGGGCGACATCTTGTGGATCATCATGGCCGAGGCCATGCTGTTGTTGAACTTCATCATCCCGATAAGGACTTCGAGGAGCTCGTCCCACTGAGCGGGCACCACGCGCCCGAAGATGACCTCACGGATCACGTTCAGGGTGAATCGGTGCACCAGCGGGTGCAGCGACATGGCCTCGTTCCGCGGCCACTTCGCCACCTCCTCCACGGCCATCCGGCTGACGGAGTCCTCGATGCGGTGCAGCGCCTTGCCGTGGAAGCTCGGCATCAGCAGCTTGCGGCGGACCTTGTGGGCGTCCTCGTCCAGCCAGGCCAGCCCGGACTGTCCGGTGAACTTCTCGATGGTGGCGGAGCCCGTTCCGGTGTGCAGCACGTCGGCCGGGGCGAGGAACATCTGCTTGATGTCCTCGGGCGCGGAGAGCACGTAGAGCGGACGGGGAGGGACCCGGATGCGCAGCGCGAACCGGTCCCCGTACTGGTCCCGGCAGCTCTCCACGAAGTCCGCGGGGCTCTTCCAGTACGAGAGGATCTGGCGCAGCGCGGACACCTTGGGACCCGGCAGCGCCTCGGCGGGTATGGCCGGCCGGGTGCGGGGCGCGTCGGCCGCGGTGTGGTCGACGGGGCATCCGGCCGCGGCGGCGAGCGCCGCGTCGGCCGTGCCGGTCTCGGGAGCCGCCTGCTTGGGTGCGTTCATGACTGCCGGTCATCCTTTCGAGGTGCGGGGGCGGGCGGTGACATCCGCCCGCCCCTGTGCACAGGTGCGGATCGAGGAGAGATCAGGTACGGGTCTGGTCTGGTACGGGTCTTCGGGTGTGGTGCGGTGCCGTCAGGTCGGGGCCGCAGCCGGGGCGGGTGCGGGCGTCCGGCCGGTGCCGATGAGGAGCATCGCCAGGCCTCCGGCCAGTCCGCAGCCCGCCATGAACAGCCAGGTGGCGTGGAACTCGGCCAGTGCGGGCCGGGCGCCGAGGAGGGCCGCGACCACGGCCACCCCCAGGGCGAGGCCCACCTGGCGGCACATCGACATCAGGGCCGTGCCGGTGGCGAACCGCTCCGGCGGCAGCGGCAGCGTCGCCGCCCCCGACAGGCTGGGCAGGACCAGCCCCGAGCCGATGCCGGCGACGATGCCCGCCGGGAGGAACGCGGAGGCGTAGTCCGGGCCGACGGCCGTCGCGGCGGCCCACCAGACCCCGCCGACGGCGAAGAGGACGCTGCCGGCGAATCCGATCCAGCGGGCACCGTAACGGGCGGCGAGGATTCCGCCGGGGACCGCGCATACGGCCGCCATCAGCGGCCCGGGCGCGATCTCCATCCCGGCCCGCAGGACGGAGTGCCCCCAGACCTGCGTGAGGAACAGGGTGGAGCCCAGGATCATCGCGCCGAAGCCGGAGAAGAACAGCAGCGTGGCGAGATCCCCGAAGGCCACCGAGCGGATGCGCAGGACGGCGGGTTCGACGACCGGCGAGGGGTGGCGCAGGACCCGCCGCACGCTGTACGCGAGACCCAGCGCGCCGGTTCCCGCCAGGGCGAGTACCCGGACGCTGTCCCAGCCCCATGCCTCGCCCTGCACGATCGCGGCGACCACGGCCGCGATGGCGGCGGCGAGCACCAGCGCGCCGGTCACGTCCGGGGCCGAGCGGCCGCTGTCGCGGATCTCGGGGAGGACCCGCCAGGCCACGAGGACGGCGACGAGCCCGAGGGGCAGGTTGACCAGGAACACCCAGCGCCAGTCCGCCTGGACCAGGAGCCCGCCCACGGGCGGCCCGGCCGCGGCGGCCGCGCCGCCCATCGCCGCCCACAGGCCGACCGCGGCGCCGCGCTTCTCCGCCGGGAACAGCGGCAGCATCAGCCCGAGCGAGCTGGGCAGCATCAGCGCGCCGCCGACGGCCTGCGCGATCCGGGCCGCGACGAGCACACCGAGCGAGGGGGCGAGGGCGCAGGCCGCCGAGGCCGCCGTGAACAGCACGAAGCCGGCGATGAACGCCCGCTTGCGGCCGGACCGGTCGGCCCAGGAGCCCGCGGGCATCAGCAGCGCGGCGAAGGCGATCGCGTAGGCGCTGAGTACCCAGGACAGGTCGCCGAGGGAGGAGTCCGGGAAGGACCGGGCCAGCTCCGGGAAGGCGATGTTGACGATGAACAGGTCCAGGGAGGAGACGAAGACCCCGGTGAGGACCACGGCGATCGACAGCCCCCGGCGGGCGGCGCGGACCTCCGGGACCGATCCGGAGGCCGGCGCGACAGGCGCGACAGGTGCGGCGGGCGTGGCCGCGTCGGTGGTCACGGCCGTGTCGGGGGCCTGCGCGGCCGGGCTGGTGGTGTGGTGCGGGGTCATGCCTCGATCCACCTTTCCGTGACGTCCGCCGTGTCCGCGGCGGCCGATTCGATCAGGGCGAAGTGGTCGGCGGTGACTTCCACTTCGTCGTCCGCGACCTCCCAGGCCGGCCAGGACTGCCCGGTGTCACCGAGGAGTTCACCGGCCCGGATGAGGAGGCTGCGGGAGGTGATCCGGGCAGCCGGACGCTCCGTGAGGAGCCTCATGTACGTGCCCATGGAAAGCCAGTTGGCGTCGTCGACGACGATGGCCTCGTCCTCACGGCTCAGGATCTCCGTCATCACCATCGAGAAGACCCGGTCGGTCTCCTCCTCGCCCTCCGGAGTGGGAGTGTCGATCATCACCACGGGCACCGGGGAGTCCCCGGAAGCCTCGAACCGGGCCGCGAGGGAATGGGCGACCACACCGCCGATGGAGTATCCGACCAGGACGAAGGGGTCCTCGCCCACGGCGTGCCGGATCGCCTGCTCGAGGACCTCGACGGCCGCTTCCCAGCTGGCCGGTACGGGCTCTCCGCCGCGGAATCCGGGCAGGGTGCAGACGTAGACGTCGCGCCGGCTGTCGAACCGGGCTGCGAACCGCATGAACTGGTGCGGGCCCGAGCCGACCACGAAGGACGGAACGCAGACGATCTTCAGCCGCTTCCCGTCCTCGCCGGCCCCGTGGCCGCCGAGGACCGCGGGGTCGTCCGGGGTTCCGTCCGCCGCCCCGTCCGCGGCGACGCCGGTGTCCGGGTCCTGCCTGGCCGCGAGTTGGACGACGTACCCACTGGTGTCCCCGAACTCGGCCGCCGAGGCGAACGAGCTCTGGAAGCGCGAGGCTTCGGTCAGCAGCGGCACCGTGTGCCGGATCGAGCCCGAGGTGTGCGCGTGGCGCAGCAGGGTCCCCAGGGTGCCCAGGCCGGACCGGCTTCCCGTACCGGTCTGCGCGGTCGCCACCACGGACCCTGGGACCTCGGCGAAAGCGGCGGTGGTGGTGGTGTCGCCGATTTCGGTGAGGAGGTGGCGGGCGACGGCGGTGGGGTTGGGGTGGTCGAAGACGAGGGTGGAGGGGAGTCGTACGCCGGTGGTCTGGGTGAGGCGGTTGCGGAGTTCGACGGCGCCGAGGGAGTCGAATCCGAGGTCCTTGAAGGCGCGTTCGGGGTCGACGGTTTCGGGTGTGGTGTGTCCGAGTACGGCTGCGACTTGGGTTTGGACGACTTCGATGGTGATGCGTTCGCGGTCTTCTTCGGTGGTGGCGGTGGTGAGGCGTTGGGCGAGTGATCCGGTACCGGGTGTGTCGTTGGTGGGTCGGGCGGGGGTGCGGACGAGTCCGCGCAGGAGCGCGGGCAGCATCCCGGCGCGGGCCTGCGCCCGCAACGCCGCCGCATCCAGCCGTACGGGAACGGACAGGTGGGTGTCCGTGCGCCGTACCGCCTGGTCGAAGAGCTCCACACCCTGATCGGCGCTGAGGGCACCGACACCGGCGCGCTCGAGGCGGGCGAGTTCCGCTTCGTCGAGGGTTCCGCCCATGCCGCCGGCTTCGGCCCAGAGGCCCCAGGCGAGGGAGGTGGCGGGGAGTCCGGCGGCCTGGCGTCGGGCGGCGAGGGCGTCGAGGGTGGCGTTGGCTGCGGCGTAGTTGCCCTGGCCGGGGCTGCCGATGAGGGCGGCGACGGAGGAGAAGAGGACGAAGGAGGCCAGGTCGAGGTCGGCGGTGAGTTCGTCGAGGTGGAGTGCCGCTTCGGCCTTCGGGCCGAGTACGCGGGCGAGTTGGTCGGGGGTGAGGGTTTCGATGGTGGCGTCGTCGAGGATTCCGGCGGCGTGGACGACGGCGGTGAGCGGGCGCTCGAGCGAGGTGATGAGCTGGGCCAGTGCGTCGCGGTCGGTGACGTCGCAGGCGGCGACGTCGACCTGGGCGCCGAGCTCGGTCAGTTCCGCGACCAGCTCGGTGACGCCTTCGGCGGCGGTGCCGCGGCGGCTCACCAGCAGGAGGTGCTTGGCTCCGTAGGCCTCTGCGTAGTGCTTCGCGAACAGGGCGCCGAGGCCCGCGGTACCGCCGGTGATCAGGACCGTGCCTTCGGGGTCCAGGATCTGGGGCGGGGTGGGTGCGGCCGTGCCGGCGCGGGCGAGGCGCGGGGCGAGGGTTCCTCCGGCTCGCAGGGCGAGCTGGGGTTCGTCGAGGCTTGCGAGTGCGGGCCAGTCGAGGGTGGTGGTGTCGGTGTCGTCTTCGAGGTCGATGAGGAGGATGCGGTCGGGGTGTTCGGACTGGGCGCTGCGGACGAGTCCCCAGATGGGGGCCTGTGCCAGTGCGGGGGCTTCGCCTTCGGCGGTGGCGATGCCGTTGCGGGTGGCGACGATCAGGCGGGTGTCGCCGAAGGCGTCGGCCGCCAGCCAGTCCTGGAGCAGGGCGAGGGTCCGCTCGGTGACGTCCCGGACCGTGGCGTCGGCGGACTCCACCACCGCGACCACCAACTCCGGCACCGGCTGCCCGGCAGCCACCGCGGCACCGAGCGCCGCCAGATCCCCGTACTCCCCGCCCAGCACGGTGACGTCGGCCCTCGCCGAGTCACGGGAGGCGGGTACGGCCGTCCAGGCGATCCGGAACAGAGAGTTCTGCCGGCCGCCCTGGGCCGCCTCCAGCTGTTCCCGGCTCACGGGCCGGAAGGCGAGCTTCGCCACGCTGACGACGTGCTCGCCCTGCTCTCCGGCGACGTCGACACGGAGCGCGTTCTCGCCGGCCGATCCGATCCGGACCCGGACCCGGGCCCGGCCGGTCGCGCCGAGACGTACGCCCGCCCAGGAGAACGGCAGTCCGACCGAGGGCCCGTCCCCCTGGAGCAGCCAGTCCAGACCGCTGTGCAGGGAGGCGTCGAAGAGAGCGGGGTGTATGCCGAATCCGCCGGCGGTCTCGGCATGCCCCTCGGGCAGGGCGACCTCGGCATAGACCGCGTCCCCGGCGCGCCAGGCGGCCCCCACGCCCTGGAAGGCCGGACCGTAGTCGAATCCGATGCCGATGAGGCGGTCGTACAGTGCTTCGGCCGTGAAGGGCTCGGCCCCGGCGGGCGGCCACTGCGCCGCCCAGGCCGCGGGCTGCTCCACCTCGGCGGACAGGGTTCCGCGGGCGTGGCAGGTCACTTCGGGGGCCTCGTCCTCCGCGCCGTCCTCGGAGCGCGAGTAGAGGGCGACGTCACGTCGGCCGTCCGGGGCGCTCTCGCCGACGACGACCTGGAGCTGAACGGCCGTGTCCCCGTCCAGCAGGAGCGGCGCCTCCATGACCAGCTCGTCGAGTACGGGCGTCCCGGCCCGCTCTCCCGCGGCGAGCGCCAGCTCCACCAGCGCGGTACCGGGGACGATGACGGTCCCGAGGACGACGTGGTCCTCGACCCAGGGCTGTTCACCGGCCGAGATGCGGCCGGTGAATATCCACTCGTCGCGGTCGCCGACCTGAGTGCAGGCGGCGAGCACCGGGTGATCCACCTGCCCGAGCCCGGCGGCCGTGAGGTCACCGGCGCCACCGCTGCCCGGCGCGAGCCAGTAGTGCTCGTGTTGGAAGGCGTAGGTGGGGAGGTCGGTGCGTGTGGCGCCGGTGTTGGCGTAGTACGTGTTCCAGTCGACGGGGATGCCGGCGGTGTGGGCGTGTCCGAGGAAGGTGGCGAAGGTGTGGGCCTCGGACTGGCGTGCGCGCAGGGCCGGGGTGAGGACGAGACTGTCTTCGTCCTCGAGGCATTGGCGGGTGAGTGCGGTGAGGATGGCGTCGGGGCCGAGTTCGAGGTAGCGGGTGACGCCTTCGCGGTGGAGTGTGCGGATGCCGTCGTGGAAGCGGACGGCTCCTCGGACGTGCTGGACCCAGTAACCGGGGTCGGTCAGTTCATCCGTGACGACGTCACCGGTGACGTTGGAGAGGACGGCGATGCGCGGCGGGTTGAAGGTGAGGTCTTCGGCGATCTTCCGGAACTCGTCGAGCATGGGTTCCATGCGTGGGGAGTGGAAGGCGTGGCTGACCCGAAGGCGGGTGGTCTTGCGGCCCAGTTCCTCCCAGCGCGGAAGCCATGCGTCGAGAGCATCCAAGTCGCCGGAGACGACGATCGAGCGGGGTCCGTTGACGGCTGCGATCTCGAGGCGGCCTTCGAACCCGGCCAGTGCTTCGGCGACTTCGGGTTCTTCGGCCTGGATGGCGGCCATGCCGCCGCCGGCAGGTAGCGCGCCCATGAGACGGCCGCGCGCGGCGACCAGGGCACAGGCATCGGCGAGGGAGAGAACCCCGGCGACGTGTGCGGCGGCGATCTCACCGACCGAGTGCCCGATGAGGTAGTCGGCGCGAATGCCGAGGGATTCGACGAGTCGGAACAGTGCGACCTCGATGGCGAACAGCGAGGTCTGGGTGTACTCGGTGGCGTTCAGGGTGGTGTCTTCGGCGGCGAGGAGTTCGCGCAGTGAACGTCCCAGCAGCGGGTCCAGCTCCGCACACACCTCATCCAACGCGGCAGCGAACACCGGGTAAGCAGCGGCCAGTTCCAGGCCCATGCCCGCCCGCTGCGCACCCTGCCCAGTGAACAGGAACGCGGTCCTGCCACCCACCTGTCGGCCCTGGAAGACCCCAGCCCCCGGCTCCCCGGCGGCCAGAGCCGTCAGCCCGGCGATCAGTTCGTCCCGGTCCCTGGCGACGACGACCCCGCGGTGTTCCAGCTGGGCTCGGGTGGTGGCCGCGGAGTATGCGACGTCCAGCAGCCCGGACTCCGGCCGCTCCGCCACGTGGGCGGCCAGGCGCTCCGCCTGCGCACGCAGGGCGGGCACGGACTTCGCCGACACCACCACCGGAACAGCCGGAACCGCAGCCGGATTCCGCACTTCGGCGGCCGCGTCGGCCACCGGACTCGGAGCCTCCTCCAGGACCACGTGCGCATTCGTGCCGCTCACACCGAACGAGGACACGCCCGCGCGACGGAGGCGGCCTTCGGTGGCGGGCCAGGGCTCCGCCTCCGTGAGCAGGCGGGCCTCCCCGGCCTCCCAGTCGATGTGGGAGGAGGGCTCGTCCACGTTGAGGGTGGCGGGCAGGAGGCCGTTGCGCATCGCCATGACCATCTTGATGATGCCCGCGACGCCCGCGGCGGCGGAGGTGTGGCCGATGTTGGACTTGATGGAGCCGAGGCGGAGCGGGCCGTGCTCGCGGTTCTGGCCGTAGGTGGCCAGCAGTGCCTGTGCCTCGATCGGGTCACCGAGGCGGGTGCCGGTGCCGTGGCCTTCGACCGCGTCGACGTCGCGCGGGGTGAGCCCGGCGTTGGTGAGGGCCTGGCGGATGACGCGTTCCTGGGCGGGGCCGTTGGGGGCCGTGAGCCCGTTGGAGGCGCCGTCCTGGTTGATGGCGCTGCCGCGGATGACGCCGAGGATGCGGCGGCCGTTGCGCTGGGCGTCCGAGAGGCGTTCCAGGACGAGCAGGCCGAGGCCGTCGGAGAAGCCGGTGCCGTCCGCGCCCTCGGCGTACGACTTGCAGCGGCCGTCGGCAGCGAGGCCGCGCTGGCGGCTGAACTCGGTGAGCAGGAAGGGGCCCGCCATGATCGTGACGCCGCCGGCGAGGGCGAGAGAGCATTCGCCCGAGCGCAGGGACTGGGCCGCCAGGTGCATGGCGACCAGGGAGGAGGAGCAGGCGGTGTCGATGGACACGGCCGGGCCCTCCAGGCCCAGGGTGTAGGCGACGCGGCCCGATACGACGCTGGTGGTGGCGCCGGTCAGACGGAAGCCCTCCACCTCGGGGAGCGCGCCCGCGGGCACGACCCCGTAGTCCGAGGTGCCCACGCCCACGAACACGCCGGCGTCGGTGCCGCGCAGCGAGGTCGGGTCGATACCGGCCGCCTCCAGGGCCTCCCAGGCGGCCTCGAGGGTGTGACGCTGCTGCGGGTCGATGGCGAGGGCTTCGCGCGGGCTGATCCCGAAGAAGCCCGCGTCGAACTCGTCCACGCCCGACATGAACCCGCCGCCACGGGCGTACACCTTGCCGAGCTGCTCCGGGTCGGGGTCGTAGAGGTTCTCGAGGTCCCAACCCCGGTCGTCCGGAAGCGGAGAGATCGCGTCCCGGCCCTCGGCCACGAGCTGCCACAGGTCCTCGGGCGAGGTGACCCCGCCCGGGTAGCGGCAGCTGATGCCGACGATCGCGACCGGCTCCCCGGCACGGTCCTCGTACTCCTGGAGCCGGGCCCGGGCCTCGCTGAGGTCGACGGCGACCCGCTTCAGGTACCGGACCAGCTTCTCCTGCTGGAGATCGCTTTCTTCGCTGCTCATCTTCTCTTCCCCCTGGTCGTGATGAAGTTGCCGGTTTCCGTTGCCTGGCCCGTCACAGCGCTCCGAACTCCGCGTCGATGAGGTCGAAGACCTCGTCCGCCGTGGTGGCCGCGCCGAACTTCTGGGCCGCCGGCTGCGCCGACTCGCCGAGGGACGACAGCAGCATCCGGAGCCGCGCCGCGACGCGCTGCTGGTCCTCCTCCAGAACCTCGGTGAGTGCCCGTTCGAACTTCCTCAGCTCCCCGTCGATCACCGGCTCCGCCGGGGCGGTGGTGGTGGTGTCGCCGATTTCGGTGAGGAGGTGGCGGGCGACGGCGGTGGGGTTGGGGTGGTCGAAGACGAGGGTGGAGGGGAGTCGTACGCCGGTGGTCTGGGTGAGGCGGTTGCGGAGTTCGACGGCGCCGAGGGAGTCGAATCCGAGGTCCTTGAAGGCGCGTTCGGGGTCGACGGTTTCGGGTGTGGTGTGTCCGAGTACGGCTGCGACTTGGGTTTGGACGACTTCGATGGTGATGCGTTCGCGGTCTTCTTCGGTGGTGGCGGTGGTGAGGCGTTGGGCGAGTGATCCGGTACCGGGTGTGTCGTTGGTGGGTCGGGCGGGGGTGCGGACGAGTCCGCGCAGGAGCGCGGGCAGCATCCCGGCGCGGGCCTGCGCCCGCAACGCCGCCGTGTTCAGACGTACGGGAACCAGTACGGCGGAGTCGAGCTGGTGCGCCCCGTCGTACAGGGCCAGGCCCTGCTCGGCGGAGAGGGCGCCCACTCCCATGCGCTCGAGGCGGGCGAGCTCCGCCGTGTCCAGGCCTGCGCCCATGCCGCCCGCTTCTCCCCACAGGCCCCAGGCGAGGGAGGTGGCGGGGAGTCCGGCGGCCTGGCGTCGGGCGGCGAGGGCGTCGAGGGTGGCGTTGGCTGCGGCGTAGTTGCCCTGGCCGGGGCTGCCGATGAGGGCGGCGACGGAGGAGAAGAGGACGAAGGAGGCCAGGTCGAGGTCGGCGGTGAGTTCGTCGAGGTGGAGTGCGGCGTCGGCCTTCGGGCCGAGTACGCGGGCGAGTTGGTCGGGGGTGAGGGTTTCGATGGTGGCGTCGTCGAGGATTCCGGCGGCGTGGACGACGGCGGTGAGCGGGCGCTCGAGCGAGGTGATGAGCTGGGCCAGTGCGTCGCGGTCGGTGACGTCGCAGGCGGCGACGTCGACCTGGGCGCCGAGGCCGGTCAGTTCCGCGACCAGCTCGGTGACGCCCTCGGCGGCGGTGCCGCGGCGGCTCACCAGCAGGAGGTGCTTGGCTCCGTACGCCTCTGCGTAGTGCTTCGCGAACAGGGCGCCCAGACCACCCGTACCACCGGTGATCAGGACCGTGCCCTCCGGGTCGAGGGTCCGGCCCACCTCGCCGGTGGCCGGAGACTGCGCCCGGCCGAGACGCGGTACGCGAACCTCGCCGGCACGGACGGCGAGCTGAGGCTCGTCCAGACCCGCGAGCGCGGCCCAGTCCACGGCCGCCGCGTTCTCGCCGTTCTCGACGTCCATGAGCAGGAACCGGTCGGGGTGTTCGGACTGGGCGCTGCGCACCAGGCCCCACACCGGCGCCTGCGCCAGCTCCGGGACCTCGGAGGCGGTCACGGCGACGGCCTTCCGGGTGGCGACGATCAGGCGGGCTCCGGCGAGCGCGTCGGCCGCCAGCCACTGCTGGAGCAGGGCGAGGGTCCGCTCGGTGACGTCCCGGACCGTGGCGTCGGCGGACTCCACCACCGCGACCACCAACTCCGGCACCGGCTGCCCGGCAGCCACCGCGGCACCGAGCGCCGCCAGATCCCCGTACTCCTCTCCGAGGACCACGACCCGAGCGTCCGCGTCGGACTGCGGGGCCGGTACGGCCGTCCAGTCGACGCGGTACAGCGGGGCCGCTCCCGAGCGGCGCAGGCTGTCCAGGTTCGCGGGGTCGACCTCACGGAAGGCCAGCGTCCCCACCCGGCCCACGCCGAGGACGTCCACGCTGAGGGCGGAGTCGCCGCCGGAGGCGATCCGGACCCGGACCCGCTGTCCGGCCGTCCCGGTCAGGCTCACACCCGACCAGGAGAAGGGCAGCCGGGCCGTGGAGCCCGGACCCTGGTCGAGCCAGGACAGTCCGCCGTGCAGGGAGGCGTCGAAGAGGGCGGGGTGCAGGGCGAAGCCGTCCGCGGGGGTCGCGTCGGGCAGTGCCACCTCGGCGAAGACGGCGTCATCGCCGCGCCAGGCGGCCCGTACGCCCTGGAAGGCCGGGCCGTAGTCGAACCCGAGCTCCGTCAGACGGCCGTACAGATCGTCCACGGAGACGGGCTCCGTCTCGGCGGGCGGCCATTCGGTGGGCTGCCAGGCGGGCTCCGCCTGCGCGGCAGCCGGAACGAGAGTGCCGCGGCCGTGGCACACGGCCTCCTGCTCCTCTTCCTCGCCCGACTCGGCGCGGGTGTAGAGGGCAACCTCGCGGCGGCCCTCCGCATCGGGGGAGCCGAGGGTGACCTGGAGGTGCACGGCGGCCTCGTCCAGGATCAGCGGCGCCTCCATCACCAGTTCCTCGAGCACGGCGCTGCCGGCATGCGTGCCGGCGGCCACGGCGAGTTCGACGAAGGCGGTGCCGGGCACGATGACCATGCCCAGGACGCCGTGGTCCTGTACCCACGGAGCCGACTCCCGCGAGATGCGGCCGGTGAAGATCCACTCGTCGCGGTCGCCGACCTGAGTGCAGGCGGCGAGCACCGGGTGATCCACCTGCCCGAGCCCGGCGGCCGTGAGGTCACCGGTACCGCCGCTGCCGGGCGCGAGCCAGTAGTGCTCGTGTTGGAAGGCGTAGGTGGGGAGGTCGGTGGGGCGGGCGCCGGTGTTGGCGTAGTACGTGTTCCAGTCGACGGGGATGCCGGCGGTGTGGGCGTGTCCGAGGAAGGTGGCGAAGGTGTGGGCCTCGGACTGGCGTGCGCGTAGGGCCGGGGTGAGGACGAGACTGTCTTCGTTCTCGAGGCATTGGCGGGTGAGTGCGGTGAGGATGGCGTCGGGGCCGAGTTCGAGGTAGCGGGTGACGCCTTCGCGGTGGAGTGTGCGGATGCCGTCGTGGTAGCGGACGGCTCCTCGGACGTGCTGGACCCAGTAGCCGGGGTCGGTCAGTTCATCCGTGACGACGTCACCGGTGACGTTGGAGAGGACGGCGATGCGCGGCGGGTTGAAGGTGAGGTCTTCGGCGATCTTCCGGAACTCGTCGAGCATGGGTTCCATGCGTGGGGAGTGGAAGGCGTGGCTGACGCGAAGACGGGTCGTCTTGCGGCCCAGTTCTTCCCAGCGCGGAAGCCATGCGTCGAGAGCGTCCAAGTCGCCCGAGACGACGATCGAGCGGGGTCCGTTGACGGCTGCGATCTCGAGGCGGCCTTCGAACCCGGCCAGCGCTTCGCTGACTTCGGATTCTTCGGCCTGGATGGCGGCCATGCCGCCGCCGGCAGGTAGCGCGCCCATGAGACGGCCACGGGCGGCGACCAGGGCACAGGCATCGGCGAGGGAGAGAACCCCGGCGACGTGTGCGGCGGCGATCTCACCGACCGAGTGCCCGATGAGGTAGTCGGCGCGGATGCCGAGGGACTCGACGAGTCGGAACAGTGCGACCTCGATCGCGAACAGCGAGGTCTGGGTGTACTCGGTGGCGTTGAGCGTCGCGTCTTCGGCGGCGAGGAGTTCGCGCAGTGAACGTCCCAGCAGCGGATCCAGCTCCGCACACACCTCATCCAACGCGGCAGCGAAGACGGGGTAAGCAGCGGCCAGTTCCAGGCCCATGCCCGCCCGCTGCGCACCCTGCCCAGTGAAGAGGAAGGCGGTCTTACCGCTGACCGGGCGGCCCTGGATCAGTCCGGGTTCCCCGGCGGCCAGAGCCGTCAGCCCGGCGATCAGTTCGTCCCGGTCCCTGGCGACGACGACCCCGCGGTGTTCCAGCTGGGCTCGGGTGGTGGCCGCGGAGTATGCGACGTCCAGCAGCCCGGACTCCGGCCGCTCCGCCAGGTGGGCGGCCAGGCGCTCCGCCTGCGCACGCAGCGCGGGCACGGACTTCGCCGACACCACCACCGGAACAGCCGGAAGTTCCTCGCGGGCGATTGCCTCGGGCTCCGGGGAGGCGGGGGCCTCCTCCAGGATCACGTGGGCATTGGTGCCGCTGATGCCGAAGGACGAGACGCCGGCCCGACGCGGGCGTTCCGCCGTGGACTTCCACTCCTCCGCCTCCGTGAGCAGGCGGATCTCCCCGGCCTCCCAGTCGATGTGGGAGGAGGGCTCGTCCACGTTGAGGGTGGCGGGCAGGAGGCCGTTGCGCATCGCCATGACCATCTTGATCACGCCGGCCACACCGGCGGCCGCCGAAGCGTGGCCGATGTTGGACTTGATGGAGCCAAGACGGAGCGGGCCGTGCTCGCGCTCCTGGCCGTAGGTGGCCAGCAGCGCCTGCGCCTCGATCGGGTCACCGAGTCGCGTGCCCGTACCGTGCCCCTCGATGGCGTCGACATCGGTGGGGGCGACGCCCGCGTTGGCGAGGGCCTGGCGGATGACGCGTTCCTGGGCCGGGCCGTTGGGGGCGGTCAGCCCGTTGGAGGCGCCGTCCTGGTTGACGGCGCTGCCCCGGACCACGCCGAGGATGCGGCGGCCGTTGCGCTGGGCGTCCGAGAGGCGTTCCAGGACCAGCAGGCCCAGGCCGTCCGAGAAGCCGGTACCGTCCGCGCCCTCCGCGTACGACTTGCAGCGGCCGTCCTCGGCCAGACCGCGCTGACGGCTGAACTCCGTGAGCAGGAACGGGCTGGACATGATCGTGACTCCGCCGGCGAGGGCGAGGGAGCATTCGCCCGAGCGCAGCGCCTGGGAGGCGAGGTGCAGGGCCACCAGAGACGAGGAGCAGGCGGTGTCGATGGACACGGCCGGGCCCTCCAGGCCCAGGGTGTAGGCCACCCGTCCGGACAGCACGCTGGCCGCGGTGCCCGTGAGCCGGAACCCGTCGAGTTCCTCGGGGGCCTGGGAGGCGTAGTCGGAGGCCACGACCCCGCAGAAGACACCGGTGTCGGTGCCGTGGAGCCGGGTCGGGTCGATGCCCGCGTTCTCGAACGCTTCCCAGGCGGCCTCGAGGGTGAGGCGCTGCTGCGGGTCGGTGGCGAGGGCTTCGCGCGGGCTGATCCCGAAGAAGCCCGCGTCGAACTCGCCGACGCCCGACATGAACCCGCCGCCGCGGGCATAGAGGGTGCCCGGCCGCTCGGGGTCGGGGTCGTACAGGTTCGCCAGGTTCCAGCCGCGGTCGTCCGGGAGCGGGCTGATGGCGTCGCGGCCCTCGGCGAGGAGCTGCCACAGCTCCTCGGGCGAAGTGACCCCGCCCGGGTAGCGGCAGCTCATGCCCACGATGGCGAGGGGCTCGTCGTCGACGGGCTTGCGGGCGGCACGGACCGCCGGACGGGTCTCGGTGGTCTCCACCGCACCGGCCTGGGTCAGCAGGAACCGGGCCACCGCCAGAGAGGTGGGGTGGTCGAAGACGAGGGTGGACGGCAGCCGGAGGTCGGTGGTCTGGGTGAGGCGGTTACGGAGTTCCACGGCACCGAGCGAGTCGAAGCCGAGTTCCTTGAAGGCGCGTTCGGGGTCCACACCGGCCGGCGAGGAGTGCCCCAGGACGGCTGCGACCTGGGTGAGCACCAGGTCCAGCGCCAGACGGAGCCGGTCCTCTTCCGCGACGGCGGCGAGGCGCTGGGCGAGGGAGCCGCCGGCGCTCTGGGTGCGGCGTGCGGGTATGCGTACGAGTCCGCGCAGGAGTGCGGGCAGCATTCCGGAGCGGGCCTGGTCCCGCAGGGCCGACTGCTCGAGGCGTACGGGGACCAGGAGCGCGGAGTCCAGACGCAGCGCGGCGTCGTACAGCTCGAGGCCTTGTTCGGCGGAGAGGCCGCCCATACCGGCGCGCTCGAGGCGGGCGAGTTCCGCTTCGTCGAGGGTTCCGCCCATGCCGCCGGCTTCGGCCCACAGGCCCCAGGCGAGGGAGGTCGCGGGGAGGCCCGCGGCACGGCGGGCAGCTGCCAGCGCGTCGAGAGCCGCGTTCGCTGCGGCGTAGTTGCCCTGGCCGACACCGCCCAGGAGGGCGGCGACGGAGGAGAAGAGGACGAAGGAGGCCAGGTCGAGGTCGGCGGTGAGTTCGTCGAGGTGGAGTGCCGCTTCGGCCTTCGGGCCGAGGACGCGTTCCACGTGGGCCGGGGTGAGGGTTTCGATGGTGGCGTCGTCGAGGATTCCGGCGGCGTGGACGACGGCGGTGAGCGGGCGCTCGAGCGAGGTGATGAGCTGGGCCAGTGCGTCGCGGTCGGTGACGTCGCAGGCGGCGACGTCGACCTGGGCGCCGAGGCCGGTCAGTTCCGCGACCAGCTCGGTGACGCCTTCGGCGGCGGTGCCGCGGCGGCTGACGAGCAGGAGGTGCTTGGCTCCGTACGCCTCTGCGTAGTGCTTCGCGAACAGGGCGCCGAGGCCCGCGGTACCGCCGGTGATCAGGACCGTGCCCTCCGGGTCCAGGGCGGGAGCCGCGGACCGGTCGGAGGTGACGGCCGCGCGGGCCAGCCGGGGTACGAGGAGCCGGCCGTCGCGGAGTGCGAGCTGCGGCTCCCCTTCCAGCGCGGCGAGCGACACCCAGTCGAGGTCCGCCTTGCCGGCGGCGTGCTCGTCGAGGTCCACGAGGACGATGCGGTCCGGGTGCTCGGACTGGGCGCTGCCGACCAGACCCCAGGCGGCGGCCTGGCTCGGATCCGCGGTCTCGCCCCCGGCAGTCGCGACGGCCCGGCGGGTGGCCACGATCAGACGGGAGCCGGTGAGGGCCTCGGTGGCCAGCCACTGCTGGAGCAGACCGAGGACGTGCCCGGCCGTCTGCCGGAGCGTCTCGGCGGACCGGCCGGAGCCGGTCGCTTCGATGAGGGCGACCACGGCGTCCGGGACCGGTGCGCCAGCGCTCACCGCGCGGTCGAGCTCGGCCGGGTCGGCGTACGTTCCGCCCAGGATCTCGACGCGGGAGGTGGCCTCCGACCGGCGGGGTGCGGGAACGGTCGTCCAGTCCACGCGGTACAGCGGCGCCGCTCCGGAGCGGCGGGCACCTTCCAGTTGGGCCAGTTCGACGGGGCGCGCCACGATGGAACGCACGGAGACGACGTGGTCCCCGGCATCGTCCACGGCGTCCAGGCGCAGCGAGGCATCACCGATCGAGACGACACGGACCCGCAGCCGGGTCTCGCCCAGCCGGTCGAGCCGGGCGCCGGACCAGCTGAAGGGCATCCACTGGCGGCCGCCCTCGCCGTCGTTCAGCAGGACGGCGCCGCTCTGCAGGGCCGCGTCGAGGAGCGCCGGGTGCATCCCGAAGTCCCGGGTGGCCGCGTCCACGTGCTCGTCCGCGAGGGAGACCTCGGCGTACACGGTGTCGCCGTCACGCCAGGCGGCGCGCAGCCCCTGGAAGACCGGGCCGTAGTCGTAGCCGATCTCGGAGAGGCGGGAGTAGAGGGTGTCGACCGGCAGGGCCGTGGCACCGGCCGGCGGCCACTGGGCCGGCCAGGCCGCGGGGGCCTCGACGGTCGGGGCGAGGGTGCCGCGAGCGTGGCAGGTGGCCTCCGGGGCCTCCCCGTCCTCGACCCCGGACACGTCATGGCCCTCGGGCCGGGTGTAGACGGCGACCTCACGGCGTCCGTCCTGGTCCGGCTCCCCGACCGTGACCTGTACCTGAACCGCCTCGCCCTCCTGGAGGAGCAACGGGGCTTCGAGGACGAGCTCTTCGAGGACGGGCGTGCCGGCGTGGCGGCCGGCGGCGAGGGCGAGCTCGATGTGGTTCGTGCCGGGCACGACGATGTTGCCGAGGAGTACGTGTTCGGCGACCCAGGGCTGCGCGTCGGTCGAGATGCGGCCGGTCAGCAGCCACTCGTCACGGTTGCCGAGCTTGACGGCCGCGGCGAGGACGGGGTGACCGAGCCTGCCGAGACCCGAAGCGGCCGGATCGTGGGAACCGGAGCCGGGCGCGAGCCAGTAGTGCTCGTGTTGGAAGGCGTAGGTGGGGAGGTTGGTGCGTGTGGCGCCGGTGTTGGCGTAGTACGTGTTCCAGTCGACGGGGATGCCGGCGGTGTGGGCGTGTCCGAGGAAGGTGGCGAAGGTGTGGGTCTCGGACTGGCGTGCGCGTAGGGCCGGGGTGAGGACGAGACTGTCTTCGTTCTCGAGGCATTGGCGGGTGAGTGCGGTGAGGATGGCGTCGGGGCCGAGTTCGAGGTAGCGGGTGACGCCTTCGCGGTGGAGTGTGCGGATGCCGTCGTGGTAGCGGACGGCTCCTCGGACGTGCTGGACCCAGTAGCCGGGGTCGGTCAGTTCATCCGTGACCACGTCACCGGTGACGTTCGATACGACGGCGATGCGCGGCGGGTTGAACGTCAGTCCCTCGGCGACCGTGCGGAACTCGGTGAGCATGGGTTCCATGCGTGGGGAGTGGAAGGCGTGGCTGACGCGCAGGCGGGTGGTCTTGCGGCCCAGTTCTTCCCAGCGGGGGAGCCATGCGTCGAGAGCATCCAAGTCGCCCGAGACGACGATAGAGCGGGGTCCGTTGACGGCTGCGATCTCGAGGCGGCCTTCGAACCCGGCCAGTGCTTCGCTGACTTCGGATTCTTCGGCCTGGATGGCGGCCATACCGCCACCGGCAGGTAGCGCGCCCATGAGACGGCCACGGGCGGCGACCAGGGCACAGGCATCGGCGAGGGAGAGAACCCCGGCGACGTGTGCGGCGGCGATCTCACCGACCGAGTGCCCGATGAGGTGGTCGGCGCGGATCCCGAGGGATTCGACGAGTCGGAACAGTGCGACCTCGATGGCGAAGAGGGAGGTCTGGGTGTACTCGGTGGCGTTCAGGGTGGTGTCTTCGGCGGCGAGGAGTTCGCGCAGTGAACGTCCCAGCAGCGGGTCCAGCTCCGCACACACCTCATCCAACGCGGCAGCGAACACCGGGTAAGCAGCGGCCAGTTCCAGGCCCATGCCCGCCCGCTGCGCACCCTGTCCCGTGAAGAGGAAGGCGGTCTTACCGCTGACCGGGCGGCCCTGGATCAGTCCGGGTTCCCTGGCGGCCAGAGCCGCGAGCCCGGCGATCAGTTCGTCCCGGTCCCTGGCGACGACGACCCCGCGGTGTTCCAGCTGGGCTCGCGTCGTGGCCGCGGAGTATCCGACGTCCAGCAGCCCGGCTCCCAACTGCTCCGCCACGTGGGCGGCCAGGCGCTCGGCCTGGGCGCGGAGGGCCTGTACAGACTTGGCCGACACCACCACGGGAACGGCGGGCAGGGTCCGC